>NZ_JBVVQK010000008.1:0-235277 GCF_055811175.1 Mesorhizobium sp. WSM4828
AATCCTCCTTCGGCTTTCCCGCCGAAATAGAATCGAGCTTCGCCGCAAAGCGCAACCCAGATGTGTGAATGCGATAGGTATAGTGACGGGGAGAAGGACGCCTTTGCCAAGGACTTCGCCAATTTCCGGCGCTGCAAAAAGGGTGCCGAGGTCGCGGTTGGCCCTTTCTCCCCGTCACTATACGGGGAGAAATGCCCGGCAGGGCAATGAGGGGCGGCGCAAACCTAAGCGATTGCCTCTTTGCGCGTTGAACAGCGCGCGTCTAGCAGTGTTCCAAAACCCGTTGAAAAATCCTAGAGCCCGATCATTCCGATAGATCGGAATGGGGCTCTATCGTCTTGTTTGATCATGATCTTTTCCGAAAACCGGTTTCCACTTTTCGGGATCATGGTCTAAACCGGTGCGATGTCGAAGCGAATCGCCGGTCCCGAGATCGAACGCCTGATCCAGCTGCTGGCCAAGGTGCCGGGGCTCGGTCCGCGTTCGGCACGGCGCGCCGCGCTCCACCTCATCAAGAAGAAGGAGCAGCTGCTGGCGCCGCTCGCTGCCGCCATGGGCGAGGCGGTCGACAAGGTGCGCATCTGCTCGACCTGCGGCAATGTCGATACCTCGGATCCATGCATGATCTGCACCGACCCGCGCCGCGACCCCACTACGCTCATCGTCGTCGAGGACGTGGCCGACCTTTGGGCGCTGGAGCGGGCGACAGCCATGAACGTGCGCTACCATGTGCTCGGCGGTACGCTGTCGCCGCTCGACGGCATTGGTCCCGATGAGCTCAACATCCGTTCGCTGGTCGATCGCGTCGCCGGCGGCGAGGTCAAGGAAGTGATCCTCGCCGTCAACGCCACCGTCGAGGGCCAGACCACAGCGCACTACCTCACCGACCAGCTTTCCGGCTTCAACATCAAGGTGACGCGCCTGGCGCATGGCGTTCCGGTCGGCGGCGAGCTCGACTATCTCGACGAAGGCACGCTGGCCGCCGCACTGCGCTCGCGGACGGTGTTTTGAGGCGAGTTGCGGGGAAGGGTAGTTCTGAGATGATTGCCTTCTGTCGCGCCCCCCTCTGTCCTGCCGGACATCTCCCCCACGAGGGGGGAGATCGGACGTCACGCCGGCTTTCGCTAACCTTCAAAGCCGGAGAAAAGGCGCCGCCGTCAAAGCTGGCAATCTCCCCCCAGGTGGGGGAGATGTCCGGCAGGACAGAGGGGGGCGCGACAGAACGTCGGCTTTGCGGATTGGCGATCTTTCTCGCAGTCCTCTTTGCCTTCCTCCTCGCCACCCCGGCCTCCGCGGCAAAGATCGACGACCAGTTCCGCGCCTGGCTTGGCAACGACCTCTGGCCCGAAGCCAAGGCCAAAGGCATCTCCAGGAAAACCTTCGATGCCGCCTTCGACGGCGTCAAGCCGAACCTCAAGCTGCCCGACCTGGTGAAGCCGGGCGAGAAGGCGACGACGCCGCAGAAACAGCACCAGGCCGAATTCGGTTCGCCCGGCGCCTATTTCGCCGAAAAGATAGTCCGTGCGGTGACCGCCGGCGGCCGCACCCGCGAGGCGGCCAATGCGAGCACACTGGCCGCGATCGAGAAACGCTACGGCGTGCCCGGCGAAGTGCTGCTGGCGATCTGGGGCCGCGAGAGCGGCTTCGGCGCGGCGAAGATGCCTTATGACGCCTTCGAAGTGCTGGGTACCAAGGCGTTCATGTCGACCAAGAAGGAATTCTTCCGCACCGAGCTCCTGGCGGCGCTCGAGATCGTCGAGCGCGGGCTTGCCCCGGTCGGTGCGATGAAATCGTCCTGGGCCGGTGCGCTCGGCCAGCCGCAGTTCATGCCGACATCGTTCCTCAAGCATGCCGTCGATTTCGACGGCGACGGTCGCACCGACATCTGGAGTTCGACGCCCGACATACTGGCCTCGATCGCCAATTATCTCGTGCATTATGGCTGGGTCAGGGGCCGCGGCTGGGGCTTCGAGGTGACGGTGCCGGACAGCGTCTCGTGCTCGCTGGAAGGTCCCGACCAGGGCAAGAAAATTTCGCAATGGGCTGGTATGGGCATCAGGCGTGTGTCGGGAAAACCGTTTCCGGCGAGCGAACTGAAGGCCGAGGGCTTTCTTTTGATGCCGGCCGGGCGCAGCGGCCCGGCCTTCATCGTCACCCCCAATTTCTACGTGCTGAAGCAGTATAACACCAGCGATCTCTATGCCCTGTTCATCGGCCATGGTGCCGATCGCATCGCCCATGGCGACAGCAATTTCTCGGGCAATTGGGGCGCGGTCGGCGGGCTCTACCGCTCCGACATCGCCGCCCTGCAGCGGGCGCTGGAGGCCAAGGGCTACGATGTCGGCAGCGCCGACGGCCTGCCCGGCTTCAAGACGCGCCGCTCGATCGGCAAATGGCAGGCCAGCAACGGCCGTTCCGCCACCTGCTTTCCCGACGCCGAGATGGTTACCGCGCTGAAATAGCCGGGTTTTCGCACCGCCGGTCTGGCCCAATCGACGGTTCTGCAAATGCTCGTTGCCGCGCTCGAAACCGCCGGATATGGTGAACCGGAACTGCACAAAAAATTGCCAAGACAACGGTCCGGGGATCACCGTTCGACGCGGCAAGAAATGCCACAACCCTGAGCCGGGAACTCAGGTCAACAAAAACAGGGAACAGTTAATATGATGATGGAAAAGTTTGCTCTACGCTCCCGCTTCTTGCTCGCGGGCGCGGCCATGTCCGCGCTGCTTCTGGCCGGTGCGCCTGCCTTCGCGGTCACGCCCGCCGACACGCTGGTCGAGGGTTTCGCCATCGACGACATCATCTCCATGGATCCGGGCGAGGCATTCGAATTGTCGACCGCCGAGATCACCGGCAACACCTACGATCTCCTGGTGCGCCTCGACCTCAGCGACACCTCGAAGGTCAAAGGCGATCTCGCCGAAAGCTGGAGCGTCTCCGACGACGGCCTGACCTACACGTTCAAGCTCAAGCCCAGCCTCAAATTCGCCTCCGGCAATCCGATCACGGCGGCGGACGTCGCCTATTCGTTCGAGCGCGCCATCAAGCTCGACAAGAGCCCGGCCTTCATCATCGGCCAGTTCGGCATCGATGGCGGCAACGTCACCGAGAAGGCCAAGGCTGTTGATGATACGACGTTCCAGTTCACCGTCGACAAGGCCTATGCGCCGAGCTTCGTGCTGAACTGCCTGTCGGCGACGGTCGCCTCGGTCGTCGACGCCAAGCTGGTCAAGGAGCATGTCGCCGCGGTCACGCCGAGCGCCGACTACAAATGGGACAATGATTTCGGCAATGCCTGGCTGAAGACCGGCTATGCCGGCTCCGGCGCTTTCAAGCTGCGCGAATGGCGAGCCAACGAGGCCGTCGTCCTCGAGCGCAACGACAATTACAACGGTGAAAAGGCAAAGCTTGCCCGGGTCATCTATCGCAACATGAAGGAAAGCTCCGGCCAGCGCCTGGCGCTGGAAGCCGGCGACATCGACGTTGCCCGCAATCTCGAGCCGAACGATCTCGACGCGATCGCCAAGAATGCCGACCTCACCACCACCTCAGCGCCGAAGGGCACGGTCTTTTACATCAGCCTCAATCAGAAGAACCCGAATCTCGCCAAGCCCGAGGTTCGCCAGGCCTTCAAATATCTGGTCGACTACGACGCCTTGAGCTCGACCATCCTCAAGGGCATCGGCGAGATCCATCAGACCTTCCTGCCCAAGGGCGTGCTCGGCGAACTGGACGAGAACCCGTTCAAGCTCGACGTCGCCAAGGCCAAGGAACTGCTTGCCAAGGCGGGCCTCGCCGACGGCTTCAGCGTTACAATGGACGTGCGCACCGGGCAGCCGACGACGGGCATGGCGGAATCGATCCAGCAGACGCTGGGACAGGCCGGCATCAAGCTGGAGATCATCCCCGGCGACGGCAAGCAGACGCTGACCAAATACCGCGCCCGCAACCACGACATCTATATCGGCCAGTGGGGCCAGGACTATTTCGACCCGAACTCCAACGCCCAGACCTTCGCCAGCAACCCCGACAATTCGGATGAAGGCAAGACCAAGACGCTGGCCTGGCGCAACGCCTGGGACATTCCGGACCTGACCAAGCAGACGGAAGCGGCCCTGCTCGAGAAGGACGCGGCAAAGCGCGCCGCAATGTACCAGGATCTTCAGAAGAAGATCCTCGACACCAGCCCCTTCGTCATCATCCACCAGCAGCTGGAAGTGGCCGGCCTGCGCAAGAACCTCAAGGGCTTTGCACTCGGCCCGAGCTTCGACACCAACTTCGTCGGCCCCGTCTCGAAGGAGTGACGGCGGCGGACGCGCCGTATGAGTGTGGCTGAAAGCGAAGTGACGGCAGGGCGCGGCGGCGCCCGCGCCGTTGCCGTGGCCTCATCGATCGCCCGGTTCCTGGTCATCGCGATAACGACTTATCTCGGTCTGCTCGCCGTGACCTTTTTCATCGGCCGCGTGATCCCGATCGACCCGGTGCTGGCGGTGCTCGGCGACCGGGCGCCGGCCAATGTCGTCGAACGCACGCGCCGCGAAATGGGCCTCGACCTGCCGCTGGTCGAGCAGTTCTACATCTATGTCAAACATGCGCTGAACGGTGATTTCGGCACCTCGGTGCTGACCACCAATCCGGTGATGACCGATATTCGCCGCGCCTTTCCCGCGACGCTCGAACTGGCGACACTGGGGACACTGATCGGTTCGGTGATCGGCGTGCCGCTCGGCGTGCTGGCCGCGGTGCGGCGCGGCAGCATCATCGACCAGGTCGTGCGCATCATCGGCCTTGTCGGCTATTCCGTGCCGATCTTCTGGCTGGGGCTGCTGGCGCTGGTGCTGTTCTACGCCAAGCTGCAATGGGTCGCCTTTCCCGGCCGCCTCGACGTCGTCTACGAATACACGTTCACGCCGATTACCGGCTTTTACCTGCTGGATGCACTCTGGCAGCGGCAGTGGGACGTATTTGCCGATGCCTTCCGCCACATCATCCTGCCTGCCTCGCTGCTCGGCTATTTCTCGCTCGCCTACATCAGCCGCATGACGCGCTCCTTCATGCTGAACGAACTCACCCAGGAATACATCGTTGCGGCGCGCGCCAAGGGCCTGTCGGAAACGCGCATCATCTGGGGCCATGCGCTGCGCAACGCCGCGGTGCCGATGGTTACGGTGATCGCTCTGTCCTATGCCGGGCTGCTGGAAGGCTCGGTGCTGACCGAGACGGTGTTTTCGTGGCCGGGCATCGGCCTCTACATCACCAACTCGCTGCAGAACGCCGACATGAACGCCGTGCTTGGCGGAACCATCATCATCGGCTCGGTCTTCATCGGCATCAATCTTTTGTCCGACCTGCTCTACCGGGTGCTCGACCCAAGGACCAAGGCAGCATGAGGACCAAGGCAGGATGAGCGCAGAAGCGATTCAAACCCGCCGCGACTGGCTGCTCAGCGAGCGGCCGGCGTCGCGCGTGCAGGCAAGGCTCGGCCGCGCCTATGTGGCCTGGCGGCGCTTCTCCGCCAACCGGCTGGCGTTTCTCGGCCTGCTCATCATCATCGCCTTGTTGTTGGTCGCAGCCTTCGCCGATGTGCTGGCGCCCTATTCGCCGACATTCGGCGACCTCAAGGGCTCGCGGCTGCTGGCGCCAAGTGCGGCGCACTGGTTCGGCACCGACGATCTCGGCCGCGATATCTATTCGCGCATCATCTTCGGCTCGCGCTGGACACTATACGTCGTTGTTCTGGTTGCCATCATCGCCGCGCCCATCGGCCTGCTGGTTGGCACCGTCGCCGGTTACTCCGGCGGCTGGACCGATGCGATCCTGATGCGCATCACCGACATCTTTCTCGCCTTTCCGAAGCTGATCCTGGCGCTGGCCTTCGTCGCCGCACTCGGCCCTGGCATCGAAAACGCCGTGCTTGCTATCGCCATCACCTCGTGGCCGCCCTATGCCCGCATCGCGCGCGCCGAAACGCTGACGGTGCGCAATTCCGATTACATCAAGGCCGTTCAACTGATGGGCGCCTCGCCGTTCCGCATCGTGCTTCGCCACATCATGCCGCTCTGCATCTCCTCGCTGATCATCAGGGTGACGCTCGACATGGCCGGCATCATCCTGACCGCCGCCGGCCTCGGCTTCCTCGGCCTCGGCGCGCAGCCGCCGCTGCCTGAATGGGGCGCGATGATCGCATCGGGCCGCCGCTTCGTGCTCGATCAGTGGTGGGTTGCAGGCGCGCCGGGCTTTGCCATCCTCATCGTCAGCCTCGGCTTCAACCTGCTCGGCGACGGCCTGCGCGACGCGCTCGATCCCCGAAGCGGCGACCAATGAGCACACTTCTCGAAGTCGACGACCTGCGCGTCACCTTCCCGACGCGCACCGGCCTGATCGAGGCGGTGCGCGGCGTTTCGTTCTCGCTCGGCCGCGAGCGGCTCGGCATCGTCGGCGAGAGCGGTTCGGGCAAGTCGCAGACCGGCCGCGCCATCATGGGCGTCACCCCGCCGCAGGCCGAGGTGACCGCGAAGACGCTCGCTTTTGACGGCATCGACCTGCTGGCCGCCTCGCCGCGCGAGCGCCGCGCGCTGCGCGGCAAGCGTATCGCCATGATCCTGCAGGATCCGAAATATTCGCTCGACCCGGTGATGAGCATCGGCCGCCAGATCGTCGAGACGCTGCGTACGCATGAGAAGGTCTCCAGGGCCGAAGCCCGCGACCGCGCGCTGGCCATGCTGGAGGCTGTGCAGATCCGCGATCCGGCCCGTGTCTTCGACCTGCATCCGCACGAGGTTTCCGGCGGCATGGGCCAGCGCGCCATGATCGCCATGATGCTGATCGCCGGGCCTGAAATGATGATCGCCGACGAGCCGACCTCGGCGCTCGACGTCACCGTGCAGCTCGACGTGCTCGGCATCCTCGACCGGCTCGTCAGCGAGCGCGGCATGGGGCTGATCTTCATCTCGCACGACCTGCGCCTGGTCTCGTCTTTCTGCGATCGTGTCATCGTCATGTATGCCGGCAAGGTGGTCGAACAGCTCAAGGCCTCCGAGCTCGGCCGTGCCCAGCATCCCTATACGCGCGGCCTGCTCAACTGCATGCCCAAGATCGGCGCCGACCGCCACCCGCTGCCGGTACTCGACCGCAAGCCGGAGTGGGCGGCATGACGGCAGCCCTTTCCGTCGACAGGCTGGAGGTGATGTTCGACCGCTTCCGCGCGCTGAAAGGCGTCAGCCTCGAGGTGCAATCCGGTGAATCGTTCGGCCTCGTCGGCGAGTCCGGCTCCGGCAAGTCGACGCTGCTCAGGGCAATCGCCGGCCTGGCGCCCGCCGCATCGGGCACTATTGCCGTCAACGGCAAAACGCTCGGCGCGCGCCGCGACAAGGCGTTTTACCGCGAGGTGCAGATGGTGTTCCAGGACCCGTACGGCTCGCTGCACCCGCGCCAGACCGTCGACCGCCTGCTGCAGGAGCCGCTCGCCATTCACGGCTTTGCCGACGGCGAAAAGCGCATCCAGCGGGCGCTGGACGAGGTCGGCCTGGGCACCGGTTTCCGGTTCCGCTATTCGCATCAATTGTCGGGCGGCCAGCGCCAGCGCGTGGCGATCGCCCGTGCCCTGATCCTGGAACCGTCGATCCTGCTGCTCGACGAGCCGACCTCTGCGCTCGACGCTTCGGTGCAGGCGGAGGTGCTGAACCTGCTGGAGGAGATCCGGCGGCGGCGCAAGCTGGCCTTCCTGATGGTCAGCCACGACCTAGCCATCATCACCCACATGTGCGAGCGGCTGATGGTGATGCAGAACGGCGAAGCGGTCGAGCACCTCACCGCCGGCGATCTCGTCGAGCGCCGCGTCACCGAGGACTACACGCGCAATCTGCTTCGGGCGAGCGAAGGATTTGTCAGGACGGCATGAGCGGCGGGCGTTCGGCTGCCGACACCGGCATCGGCAGGCCCAATCGCCCGGCGATGCTGCCAACTTGAGGAAAACCTGAAATAAGCTCAGAAGAGTCTCGACAGCCATCAAACGAGAGCGGGCGCCGGCCCGGTGAGGGATACGATGACAAATTCAGCCATTTCCGAACGCAAGAGCCAGTCGATTTCGCGCGGCGTCGGCATGACCACGCAGATCTATGCCGATCGCGCCGAAAACTCGGAGATCTGGGATGTGGAAGGCCGCCGCTACATCGATTTCTCGTCCGGCATCGCTGTCGTCAACACCGGCCACCGTCATCCGAAGGTGATCGAAGCGGTCAAGGCGCAGCTCGACCGCTTCACCCACACCTGCTACCAGGTCGTGCCCTATGAGAGCTATATCAGGCTGGCCGAACGGCTGAACGGCATGCTGCCCGGCAAGTTCGACAAGAAGACGATTTTCGTCACCACCGGCGCCGAGGCGGTGGAGAATGCCATCAAGATTGCCCGCAACGCCACCGGCCGGCCGGCGGTCATCGCTTTTTCCGGCGGCTTTCACGGCCGCACCTTCATGGGCATGGCGCTGACCGGCAAGGTCGTGCCCTACAAGGTGGGCTTCGGCGCCATGCCGGCGGATGTCTTCCATGCGCCGTTCCCGGTGGCGCTGCACGGCGTGTCGGTCGCTGATTCGCTGGCTGCGCTCGACCGGCTGTTCAAGGCCGACGTCGATCCGGCCCGCGTCGCCGCGATCATCGTCGAGCCGGTGCAGGGCGAGGGCGGCTTCTACGAGGCGCCACGCGACTTCGTGACCGCATTGCGCAAGATCTGCGACCAGCACGGCATGCTGCTGATCGCCGACGAGGTGCAGACCGGCTTTGCCCGCACCGGCAAGATGTTCGCCATGGACCACCATGAGGTGGCAGCCGACATCACCACCATGGCCAAGAGCCTGGCCGGTGGCTTCCCGCTGGCGGCGGTCACCGGGCGTGCCGAGATCATGGATGCGCCGAACCCCGGCGGGCTCGGCGGCACCTATGGCGGCAGCCCGATCGGCGTTGCCGCGGCGCATGCCGTGCTTGACGTCATCGACGAAGAGAAGCTCTGCGACCGCGCCAACACGCTGGGCAACCGTCTGAAGCAGCGCCTGCAATCGATCCGCGACGAAGCGCCGGAGATCGTCGATATCAGAGGCCCCGGCTTCATGAACGCGGTCGAGTTCAACGATGTTAAGAAGGGCTTGCCGTCGCCGGAACTCGCCAATGCGGTCCGGCTGAAGGCGCTCGACAAGGGCCTGATCCTGCTCACCTGCGGCGTCTACGGCAACGTCATCCGCTTCCTCGCGCCGATCACCATCCAGGATGGCGTCATGAACGAGGCGCTCGACATCCTGGAAAGCTCGATCCGCGAAGCCCGCGTCGCCTAGAGCTATCCCGCCGCTCTTGCAGGCTCTGCCTGCTCGAAGGCGGCGAGCGCCGCCTTCAGCCCGTCGGCCCCGGCCGCGACAGTCTGCGGCGACGGCGAAAAGCCGGCGCCGAGCATCTTGCGGCCAAGCATATGGTCGCCCGGCCGATTGACCGACTCGATGCCAAGTAGCCGGCTTCCGGCGTAGTGGTAGATCGAGAATTTGTTCTCGGCCACGTCGCCCAGCACGACATGGCTGTCGCCGCCCGAAATCAGGCCGACCATCTGCAGCTTCATGTCGCCGATATCGGACCAGAACCACGGCACCGCCGAATAATTTTCGGCATGGCCGACGATGGTCCGAGCGGCGAGCCGCGCCTGGTCTGTGGCGTTCTGCACCGATTCCAGCCGCACCTCGCCGCCGGTGAACCAGTGCCGGTAGGAGGCGGCGTCGCCGATAGCGAGGATTTCCGGCACCGATGTACGCATCTGCTGGTCGACGCGGATGCCGTTGGCGATGGCAATGCCGGCGGCTTCGGCCAATTCGACATTCGGCACGACGCCGATGCCGATGACGACCATCTGCGCCGGCAATTTTTCGCCGGATGAGGTGATTGCAGCCGAAACACGGCCGTTCTCGCCCTCCAGCCGTTCGATGGTGGTGCCGGTAAGGATGCGCACACCGGTGGCTTCCAGCCGCTGGCGCACATGGCCGGCGATGACCGGCGCCACGGCGCGGCCGAGCAGCCGGTCGACCGCTTCGACCACGGTGACCTTACGGCCGGCCGCGGTGAGCGTCGCGGCAATCTCCAGGCCGATGAAGCCGCCGCCGAGGATGACGACCTCCTCGCTCTGCGCGCTCAATTCGCGGATCAGGCGGGCATCGCCGAGCGAGCGCAGCGACACAACGCCGGAAAGCTCCGAACCCGGCAGCGGCAGCAGGCGCGGCCGCGCGCCGGTGGCGAGGATCAGCCGCTCGAACGGCAACACGCCGCCGCCCGATATCTCCAGCCTGCGGCCGCCTACATCGATGCGCTCGATCCGGATGCCTGGCCGGTAGTCGATGGCGCTGCCGGTATAAAAAGCCTCGCCGCGCAACGGCTGCGGCTTTGCTTGCTGATCCTTGATGAAGGTCTTCGACAGCGGCGGCTTGTGGTAGGGCAATTCGTTTTCATCGCCGACCAGGATCACCGGGGCATCATAGCCCTCTTCGCGCAGGCTGGCGGCCGCTTGCACGCCCGCATGACCCGCACCGACAATGACGACCCCGTTCTTCATAACAGCCCGATTCCTCATCCAAATCTAGGACGTCCCGCCAAGTGGCGATTGTCCGGCGCCGCCGCAAGAGCGCCGATCCGGGTCGCACCCGGAACGGCCGCCTGTCAACTGCGTCATGCGCCGGCATTCCTCATACGTCGGTGTTAAAGTTGACAGTTCTAGTTTAGAATAATTCTAAACTGTTGTTTCAATTGAATTTTTTCTCCGCCGCCAGTTGACATCCGGCGTCTTCGCCGTTTTATGGAAGCTCGCGCGTCAGCGCATCCCTTTGATGTCTGGGCCTTGAACCCTTTCGATTGGAGGCATTTCGGTGTCTTTCTTCCGCGAACCGCGCGATGGCGCGACCCTTCTTTGCCCGCTGGCAGCTGCCCGCCGCGGCGCCGGTATTTCATTGATTCCCGAGGAGAGACAGTCATGAGAACGATGATCACGGCACGGTATGGCGGCAGGCTAGCGGCGATCGGCGCCACCGCGATGCTTACAGCAGCGGTGTTCGTGCTGCCGGCGAAGGCGCAAACCGATGCCAAGGCGGTCATCAAGACTTATTCCGATATTGCGCTCGCCAAATACGAGGATTCGCTGATCACCGCCGAAGCGCTCGACAAGGCCGTCGACGCGCTGCTCGCCAAGCCATCCGCCGAAACGCTGAACGCCGCGCGCGAGGCCTGGAAGGCGTCGCGCGTTCCCTATCAGCAGACCGAAGTCTATCGCTTCGGCAATGCCATCGTCGACGACTGGGAAGGCAAGGTGAACTCCTGGCCGCTCGACGAGGGCTTGATCGACTATGTCGCCAAGAGCTACGGCACCGAGTCGGACGCCAACGCGCTCTATACCGCCAATGTGATCGCCAACAAGTCGATCGAGATCAACGGCAAGAAGGTCGACGCCGCCAATCTGACGCCGGAGTTCCTCTCCGGCACGCTGCAGGAAGCCGGCGGTATCGAGGCCAATGTGGCGACCGGCTATCACGCCATCGAATTCCTGCTTTGGGGGCAAGACCTGCACGGCACCGGCCCGGGCGCCGGCGGGCGGCCCTACACCGATTACGACCTCACCAATTGCACCGGCGGCAATTGCGACCGCCGGGCGCAGTACCTGAAATCGGCGAGCGACCTTCTGGTTTCCGATCTAAAGGATATGGTCGACGACTGGAAGGAAGGCGGCGCCGCCCGCAAGAACCTTGTCGATGGCGAGCCGAACGCCGCCATTTCGATCATCTTCACCGGCATGGGGTCGCTGTCCTATGGCGAGCTCGCCGGCGAGCGGATGAAGCTCGGCCTCTTGCTGCACGATCCGGAAGAGGAGCACGATTGCTTCTCCGACAACACCTACAACTCCCATCTTTATGACGCGATCGGCATCCGTGCCGCCTATCACGGCAGCTACACGCGGCTTGACGGCACGGTCGTCGAGGGGCCGTCGGTGGCCGACATGGTCAGGCAAGCCGATCCGGCGATCGACAAGGAATTGTCGGCTAAGCTGGACGTCACCGTCGCCAAGATGGAGGCCATCAAGGCGCGGGCACTTGCCGGCGAGGCCTATGACCAGCAGATCGGAGAAGGCAACACGGAAGGCAATGCCACCGTGCAGGCGGCGATCGACGCGCTGGTCGATCAGACCAAGTCGATCGAACGCGCCGTCGGTACCCTGAAGCTCAATGCCATAGCCTTCGAGGGCTCGGACAGCCTCGACTCACCGGACAAGGTGTTCCAGTAAACTTCGAACCACCAGCCACGCGGCGCAACGAAGCGCCGTCAGCCAGAGCGACAAATGCTGATCTGCCATTGCAACATCATCACCGAAAAGGAGATAGAGCAGACGATCGTCGGACTGCTGGATGAGGACCCCTGGCAGCTTATCGTGCCGGCGAAGGTCTATCATGCCATGCACAAGCGCGGTCGCTGTTGCGGCTGCTTCCCAAATGTGGTCGAAACGATCATTCGGGTCACCGAAAATTACCATGCCCGCTCGGCGGCGAGCGGCGTGGACATCGTTTCACACCTGGATCGCGTCAGAGGCCTGCGCGTCCAATACGGGAGCAGAACCCATGAAAGGCGAACAGCAGATCATAGAGCGGCTTAACGAGGCTCTGTTTCTGGAACTTGGGGCGGTCAATCAATACTGGGTGCATTTCCGGCTGCTGGAAGACTGGGGATACGCCAAGCTGGCGAAGAAGGAACGCGCTGAATCGATCGAGGAAATGCACCATGCCGACCGGCTCGTGGCGCGCATCATCTTCCTCGAGGGCCATCCGAACCTGCAGTCCGTGGCGCCGCTGCGCATCGGGCAGAATGTCAAGGAAGTGCTCGAATCCGATCTTGCCGGCGAATATGACGCGCGCACCGCCTACAAGCGTTCGCGCGAGGTTTGCAACGAAGCAGGCGACTACGTGACGATGAAGCTGTTCGAGGAATTGCTGGCTGACGAGGAAGGTCACATCGACTTCCTCGAGACGCAACTCGACCTGCTCGCCTCGATCGGCGAGGAAAAATACGGCCAACTCAACGCGGCATCGGCCGACGAGGCGGAATAAGGATATGCGGGAATGCGGCGCCCCCTAGAGTTCATGCGCCGCTTGCGGCCGGCCGAAGGTTGCGGCCTGCCGCCTCAGAAGAAGCTGCGATACGGTATCCTTCGCGGCGCCTTTCTTGCCGTGGTGGCGACGCTCACGGCCTCGGCGCTGGCCGGGGCGCCGCAACCGGCGGGGCTTGCCACCAGCCGCACCGATCTGACGCCGAAGGATCTGGCGCGCGTCATCGCCATCACCAGGCCGACCGGCGATTTCTCCAAGCCCGAGCAATTCGAGCTGATGCAGGGCGGCGCCGGCACCTCGAAGAAGGACGTCAACAAGGACGCCTTCTCGCAATCCTCCGCCAACATCAGCTTCGAGGAAGAGGGCACCTTCAAGCTCGGCAACGCCATTTTCCGCAAGAACTGGGTGTCGTCGCCATCCTCGACACAGGCCTCGGATGGGCTCGGTCCGCTGTTCAACGAGCGCGCCTGCCAGAACTGCCATCTGAAGGACGGCCGCGGCCATCCGCCCGAAGGCGACAGCGGCACCACCTCGATGTTCCTGCGCCTGGCAAGGGAAGCCAGTACCGGTGAGGAGAAAGCCGCGCTCGCCGATCACAAGGTGCTCAACTTCCCCGACCCGGTCTACGGCACGCAATTGCAGGAATTGGCGGTACCCGGCCTGCAGGGCGAAGGCAGGATGCATGTCGATTATCAGGAGCAAAAAGTAAAACTGGCGGACGGCAGCACGGTGTCGCTGCGCAAGCCGAGCTATTCGGTCGAGGGTCTCGCCTACGGGCCGCTCGATCCACACACCACGCTGTCGCCGCGCATGACGCCGCCGATGATCGGCCTTGGCCTGGTCGAGCAGATCGCTCCTGCCGACATCCTTGCGCGTGCCGATGCGACCGACCGCGATGGTGACGGGATTTCCGGCAGGCCCAATATAATTCGCGACGGCAGCAGCGGTGAACTGACGCTCGGCCGTTTCGGCTGGAAGGCGCAGGCGGCATCGATCCGCCAGCAATCGGCGGACGCTTTTGCCGGCGATATCGGTATTTCGACGCCTGAGGTGCCGAAGCACTGGGGCGATTGCAGCGCCGCGGAAAAGACCTGCCTTGCCCTACCCAACGGTGTGCAAGAGCGCCTCGGTCCGGTTGAAGCTCCACCGCCGGTCATGGACCTCGTGACCTTCTATTCGCAAAACCTTGCCGTGCCGGCTCGGCGCGATCTCGACAGCCCGGACGTGCTCGCCGGCAAAAAACTGTTCTACGATATGGGCTGCATCTCCTGCCATACGCCGAAATTCGTCACCCGTCGCGGCACCCCGAACAAGGCGCAGGCCTTCCAGCTGATCTGGCCTTATTCCGATTTCCTGCTGCATGACATGGGACCCGGTCTTGCCGACGGACAGGCGGTGGGCGAGGCCACCGGAAGCGAATGGCGCACGCCGCCGCTGTGGGGCATCGGGCTCACCCAGACCGTCAGCGGCAACATCTTCTTCCTGCATGACGGGCGCGCACGCAGCCTGGCCGAGGCAATCCTGTGGCATGGCGGCGAGGGCCAGAAGGCGCGTGACCGCTTTGCCGCTGCCGAAGCGGCCGACCGCGCCGCGCTGATCAAGTTCCTGGAGTCGCTCTGATGCGGAAGCGTCTTGCACTCGCTCTGATGCTGGTCCTCGCCGGTGCGCTGCCGGCATCCGCGGCGGTGAAGGCTTCGGATGTGATCCAGCGGGCGATCGACGGCTTCATCCGCCCGGCCTATGCCAGGCTGCATGACCATGCGGACAGCTTGACCGAGGCAATGCACACGCTTTGCCAGACGCCCTTGCAAGACAATCTCGATGCGGCGCGCGCCGAATTCTCGGGTGTCGTGGATGCCTGGTCGGTGGTGGAAATCATCCGTTTCGGGCCGATCGCGGAAAACAACCGGCTTGAGCGCATGCTGTTTTGGCCGGACCGCAAGAGCATCGGCCTGAAGCAGGTGCAGGCAGCACTTGCCGGTAAGGATCCGACCGCCGCCGATCTGGCCCAGCTGGCGACAAAGAGCGTCGCCATGCAAGGGCTCGGCGCACTGGAATTCGTCCTCTACGGCGACGGCGCCGGTCAATTGGCCGGCAGGGACGACGCCTATCGCTGCGCCTACGGTGCGGCCATCGCCGGCAATGTCGAGGCAATCGCCGGCGAGGTCAGCGACGCCTGGAACAAGCCCGACGGCTTTGCCGCGTTCTGGGCCAATCCCGGTCCGCAGAACGCGCTCTACCACAACGGCACTGAAGCGGTGACGGAACTGGTCGGCGTCTTCATCAACGAACTGGAAATGGTCCGCGACGTACGCCTGAAGGGCTTCCTGGGTGCCAAGCCGGAGGCCGATAAACCGAAACAGGCGATCTATTGGCGCTCGCAAAACACCGCCCGCTCGCTGACCGGGAATCTGGCGGGCATGGACGCGCTGTTCCAGGCCTCGCAGCTTGGCGACGCGCTGCCGCCCGATGCGCGCTGGATGGCGGAATCGGTTCACATCCAGCTCACCAACGGGATCGAGGCGGCCAAGGCGATCAGAGGACCGATCGACAAGGCACTTGCCGATCCGGCGCTGCGCCGGAAGCTCGACTATTTCTCACTGGTGACATCCAGCCTGACGACCCTGATCGGCACCAGGCTGACCACCGAATTCGGCCTGACCGCCGGGTTCTCGTCTCTGGATGGCGACTGATCATGAGGACGCCGCTGATCGATCGGCGCGATTTCCTGAGGGCCGCGGGCGCTGGTCTCGTCGCGGCGATGGCGCCGTCGGCATGGGCAAAGACACTCGACGCCGAGGCGGTCTTCGCCACCGCTTTCGTCAAGCGCGACGGCAGCTATGGCGCGGCCGTCCTGTCCGAGGCCGGCAAGTTGTTGCACACGATCGATCTGCCCCATCGAGGCCACGACGTTACCTTCGACCCGGTGGCTAAGCGCTCGGTGGTGTTTGCCAGGCAGCCGGGCACCTTTGCTGTCGTCTTCGACCATACCGGCCGCGATGAACCGCGCACCATTGCCAGCGTTGCCGGCCGGCATTTCTTCGGCCACGGCGTGTTCTCGGCCGACGGTGCGCTGCTTTACGCAACCGAGAACGATTTCGACAATGCCGCCGGCGTCGTCGGCGTCTATGACGCGCATGCGAAATTCAAGCGCATCGGCGAGTTCCCGACCTACGGCACGGGCCCGCACGAGCTTTTGCTGCTTTCCGATGGCAGGACGATTGCTGTGGCCAATGGCGGCATCGAGACGCATCCGGATTATGGCCGCGCCGAGCTCAACATCGCAACGATGAAGCCTTCCTATGTTCTGGTCGACCGCCTTACCGGCGATCTCATCGAAAAGCACGAATTGCCGCCGGCCCTGCACCAACTGTCGATCCGCCATATGGATGCCGACCGCTCCGGCACCGTCTGGTTCGGCTGTCAGTACAGGGGGCCGGGTACCGATCGTCCCCCGCTGGTCGGCCGCGCGGCGCGCGGCATGGACTTGAAATTGCTCGACATGTCGCAGGACGTGCTCTCCGGCTTCAGGAACTATATCGGCTCGGTCGCCGCCAATCCTGCCGCCGGCACCATCGCCGTGTCTTCGCCTGAAGGGAATTCGCTTGCCGTGATCGACGCGGCCAGCGGCCGCATCGTCGCCACCAAGGTGCTGGTCGAGGTCTGCGGCGTTGCACCCGATGCGGAAAGTTTCATGGCGACGACCGGCGCCGGCGAAATCGTCGAGGCCGGTGGCTCGATACGTTCCGAGCCGGACTATGTCTGGGACAATCACGTGGTGCGTATCGAGCAGGTCGGCTAAGTCCCGATACTTATTGTGGCGATTGCGTGCGTTGAAACTTACATTTTGGCCCGCGCCGAAGCCAGGGCGCCTGACGATTTATCCATTATTCCCTTGCGGGGATCAGCCCTGGCGGGCAGAGGGAACTTGTTTCGAAACTGTCTCAACCGGCCGCTTCATGAAATTGCTTGCCATCGACTGTGCCGCCAATCTCTGCGCCGCCTGCGTCTACGACGCGGCGGCCGGGAAAGAGCTCGGCCGTTCGGTGCACGATCTCGGTAAGGGCCATGCTG
Source organism: Mesorhizobium sp. WSM4828 (assembly GCF_055811175.1). NCBI lineage: Bacteria > Pseudomonadati > Pseudomonadota > Alphaproteobacteria > Hyphomicrobiales > Phyllobacteriaceae > Mesorhizobium > Mesorhizobium sp. WSM4828. The sequence goes on from NZ_JBVVQK010000008.1 coordinate 17,189, forward strand.
AGCATCTAATGGGTGTCATCGAAGGGGCATTGAAGGCGGCGGGAACGGAATTTACCGGCCTCGGCGCCATTGCCGTTTCCACCGGTCCGGGCTCCTTCACCGGTCTGCGCGTCGGCGTCTCGGCGGCGCGCGGCCTTGCGCTGGCGCTGAAAATCCCGGCGATCGGCGTGACGACTCTGGAAGCACTGGCGGCGCAAGCGAGAGTAACGTTTCCCGGCCGCGCCGTTCTCGCCGCGCTCGATGCAGGGCGCGAGGAAATCCATGCGGCACTTTACGATGAAGCATCCGTTTTGATTTACGGTCCCTCGGTGACCACGCTCTCGCAAGCCGCCGCCATCGCGGTCGACTGCTCTGCGGTTCTTGCCGGCACCGCGACGTCGCAAATTGCCGCCTCGGTCGGGCGCGCTTTTGACACCGGCCCGGTAGGGGCCACCGCCGACATCGCCGTCTATGCCCGGCTGGCGACTGCTAAAGACGATGGTGAAAAGCCGAAGCCGTTGTATTTGCGCGGCGCGGACGCCAAGCCGCAGGCCGGCTTTGTTTTGTCGAGGCAAAAAAACTGATGCGCATTCCCTTCCTCCAGCCGCGTCGCAGGGACTACGCGATCGAGCCGCTGACGATTGCCGACAGCACGGCAATGTCGGTGCTGCATCGCGAGGATTTCGCGCGGCCGTGGACCGACGACGAATTCGCCGCGCTGCTCGAGCAGGACACGGTGTTCGGCTATGCCGCGCGCGAGACCGGACAGGGCGCCAAGCCGCCGGTCGGCTTTGTGCTGGCGCGGCTGGCGGCCGGCGAGGGGGAGATCCTGACGGTCGCGGTGGCACGCTCGCATCGGCGCCGGGGGCTCGGCTGGCAATTGATGGATGCGGTGCTGCGTGAACTGCACGCACAGCGCGCCGAGGCGCTTTTCCTCGAGGTCGACGAGATCAATGTCGCCGCGATTGCGCTCTACCGGCGGCTCGGCTTCCGCGAGGTCGGCAAGCGCGCCAACTATTACAAGTCGCCGGAACACGGCCCGACCGGCGCGCTTGTTATGCGCCGCGATCTTCGCTAGCCAAACGCCGGGGTGGTGCGGATGATCGGAAAAATCAGGATTTTCCTGGCGCTTGGGTTGGTTGTCGTCGGCTCCTTGGTGCTTGTGCCGCTGCAGGTCCTGTCGATGAAGACCGGGTTCTGGCGCGAGACCTTCATCCTGAAGATCTGGCACAGGATGATCGTCAGGGCGCTGGGGCTGCGCATCCATGTCAAGGGGGCGCTGTCCGGCCAGCGCCCATTGCTGGTTGCCGCCAACCACATCTCCTGGACCGACATCATGGTGCTGGGGTCGATGGTCGACGTGACGTTCATCGCCAGGGCCGACATGGCCGGCTGGCCGCTGATCGGCATGCTGTCGAAGCTGCAGCGCACCGTCTTCATCGAACGTGAGCGCAAACGTTCATCGGGCGACCAGGCGAGCGAGATCGCCGCCCGCATGGCCAAGGGCGACGCCATGGTGCTGTTCGCCGAAGGCTCGACCGGCGACGGCAACATGATCCTGCCGTTCAAGAGCACGCTGTTCGGCGCCGCGACAATGGCGATTGCTGAAGGGGCGGCCGAACAGGTCTTCATCCAGCCGGTGGCGATCGTCTATACGCGCCTGCATGGCGTGCCGCTCGGCCGCCGGCATCGGCCGGTTGCCGCCTGGATTGGCGATGAGGAGCTGATGCCGCACCTCAAGGTGCTGATGGCTGAGGGCGCCCTCGACGTCGAGGTGCATTTTGGCGAGGCGATTGCTTTCTCCAAGGGCTCCAGCCGCAAGGAGACGGCAAAGCAGATGGAACGCCAGGTGCGCGAGATGGTGCAGGCAGCGCTCGCCGAACCGCGCCCAAGCCGGTAGTCTGCGCAGGTTCCGGCCAGATTCGTCTGTTTTTTGTCAGGGAAAGGCGCTAGAAGCCGCGAAATGGAATTGAACACGATAGAACGCGACGACATCGGCGCTGCCGCCGAAGACCTGGTCGTTCCGGCTGCCGCGACCAGGAAGGTCTTCGTCAAGACCTATGGCTGCCAGATGAATGTCTACGATTCGCAGCGCATGACCGACGCTCTGGCGGCCGACGGGTATGCCGCGACAGACGCCATCGGCGAGGCCGATCTGGTGCTGCTCAACACCTGCCACATCCGCGAGAAAGCGGCGGAAAAGGTCTATTCCGAACTTGGGCGCATCCGTGAGTTGAAGGCGGAACGTGCCAAGACCGGGCGCGAAATGCTGGTCGGGGTCGCCGGCTGCGTGGCGCAGGCCGAGGGTGCCGAGATCATCCGCCGCTCGCCGGCCGTCGATCTGGTCATCGGCCCGCAGACCTACCACCGGCTGCCCGGTGTGCTGGCGAGGGCGCGGAGCGGCGAAAAGATCGTCGAGACCGACTATGCCGTCGAGGACAAGTTCGAGCATCTGCCGCAGCCAAAGCGCGCCGAACTGATAAGGCGCGGCGTGACCGCGTTCTTGACCGTTCAGGAAGGCTGCGACAAGTTCTGCACCTTCTGTGTCGTGCCCTATACGCGCGGCTCGGAAGTCTCGCGGCCGGTGGCACAGATCGTCGCCGAGGCCGAGCGCCTGGCGGATGCCGGCGTGCGCGAGGTGACGCTGCTCGGCCAAAATGTCAACGCCTGGCACGGAAGAGGCGAAGACGGCGAGGAATGGGGCCTTGGCCGGCTGCTGTTCAGGCTGGCGGAGATTCCAGGTCTGGCGCGGCTGCGCTACACGACCAGCCATCCGCGCGACATGGACGATGAATTGATCGCCGCCCATCGTGATTTGCCTACTCTGATGCCCTATCTACATTTACCGGTGCAATCCGGCTCCGACCGCATACTCAAGGCGATGAACCGCAGGCATATGGCCAAGGACTATCTGACGTTGATCGACCGCATCCGTGCCGCACGGAACGACATCGCACTGTCGGGCGATTTTATCGTTGGCTTTCCCGGTGAGACGGAAGCGGATTTCGAGGCGACGATGCAGTTGGTCGAAGACGTCAACTATGCCTCGGCCTTCTCGTTCAAATATTCTCCGCGCCCCGGCACGCCGGGCGCCGAGATGGGCGACCACGTGCCGGAGGCCGTCAAGGACGAGCGCCTGCAGCGGCTGCAGGCGCTGCTTCTGAAACAGCAGCAGGATTTCGGCGCAAGCCTGGTCGGCAGGACTATCGACACGCTGATCGAAAAGCCCGGGCGCCAGGCCGGCCAGAAGGTTGGCCGCTCGCCTTGGCTGCAGCCAGTTATTGTTGATGAAAAGGCCGGCGAAATCGGTGACATTATCCAGGTACGAATCACGAAGACGGGCTACAACAGCCTGTTCGCCGAATTGGCCTGAAGGCCTCGGCAGATGAGGAGAGACGGTTGAGCGCTGCTGAAGTCAAGAACCTGCCCCAGAATCTACCCTCCGGGGCCTCGGATATGGCGCACATCGTACTGACTTTCGACAATAACAAGCTTGCCAGCGCCCTCTACGGCCAGTTCGACGAGAATCTGGCCAGGCTCGAGCAGAAGCTCGGCGTCGACATCCGCTCGCGCGGCAATCAATTGACCATCAAGGGCTCCTCTTCGGCCGCTGAGCAGGCGCGCCGTGCCTTGGACAATCTTTACGGCATCCTGCAGAAAGGCACCGATATCGGCCAGTCCGATGTCGACGGCGCGGTACGCATGGCGATCGCCTCCGACGACCAGCTGACGCTGCCGACGCTGGAGCGCAAGGGCAAGGTGTCCGCCGCACAGATATCGACGCGCAAGAAGACCATCTATGCCCGCTCGCTCAACCAGGACGCCTATATGCGCGCGCTGGAGCGGTCGGAACTCGTCTTCGGCATCGGCCCGGCCGGCACCGGAAAGACCTATCTGGCGGTGGCGCATGCGGCAATGCTGCTCGAACGCGGCATGGTCGAACGCATCGTGCTGTCGCGCCCCGCGGTCGAGGCCGGTGAACGGCTTGGCTTTCTGCCGGGCGACATGAAGGAGAAGGTCGATCCCTATCTGCGGCCGCTCTATGATGCGCTCTACGACATGATGCCGGCCGACAAGGTCGAGCGGGCGATTGCCGCCGAGGTCATCGAGATCGCGCCGCTGGCATTCATGCGCGGCCGTACACTGGCGCACGCCGCCGTCATCCTCGACGAGGCGCAGAACACCACACCGATGCAGATGAAGATGTTCCTGACCCGGCTCGGCGAGAACTCGCGCATGATCGTCACCGGTGATCCGACCCAGATCGATCTGCCGCCGAACACCAAGTCCGGCCTGGTCGAGGCGTTGAGAATCCTCGACGGCGTCACCGGCATGGTGACCGTACGCTTCAATGAAGGCGACGTCGTCAGGCATCCGCTGGTCGCCGAGATCGTCAAGGCCTACGACCGTGACGGCAAGCTGGCCAGGGGCTTGGGTGTCGAAAGCTGATATGATTATGCGGCCGCATGGCTGAGGAGCAAAAGGCGGGGGGACTGCTTCCCGTCGAAATCGATATCGCGATCGAGGCGGGCGACTGGCCCGACGAGGCGGCGCTGATGCAGCTTGTCGACCGTGCCGTCTCGGCCGCCTTTGCCGAAACCGGTGCGGACGGCCGTTCCGAGCTCAGCATAGTCTTTTCCGACGATGCCCATATCCGTACGCTCAATGCCGGCTGGCGCGGCAAGGACAAGCCGACCAACGTCCTGTCTTTCCCGGCTTTTCCGTTTGCCAGGGGCGGGCCTCTGCCGCCGATGCTCGGCGACATCGTCCTGGCCGCCGAGACTGTCGCGCGCGAGGCGGCACTGGAAGACAAGCCAGTCGAGGACCATATCTCCCATCTCGTCATCCATGGCCTGCTGCATTTGCTCGGCTATGATCACGAAACGGATGCCGAAGCTGAACTGATGGAAGCGACAGAGCGCGCAGCACTTGCGAGGCTTGCCATTCCCGATCCCTACACGTAATTACAAAAGACCAATTGACCGGACGATGATGAACGACAAACCAGAGACTGCCGCCCGCTCCGACGCCGGCAGTGCGATCAAGCCTTCCGAAACGACGGAAGAGGGCTCGAGTCCGAGTACCACGACCGGCAGCTTCGCCAGCGAGGCATCGCCTGCCGGTCCTTCCCTGTTCGATCGCGTGCTCGGGCTTTTCAGGCACCGCAACGGCACCAGCCTGCGCGAGGAGATTGCCGGTGCGCTCGCCGAAACGGCGAGCGATGCAGAATCCTTCTCGCCCGGCGAACGCGCCATGCTCAACAACATCCTGCGCCTGCGCGAAGTGCGCGTCGAGGACGTCATGGTGCCGCGCGCCGACATCGAGGCGGTCGAGATCACGACGAAGCTCGGCGACCTTCTGGGGCTGTTCGAACAGTCCGGACACTCCCGCATGCCGGTGTATTCGGAGACGCTCGACGACCCGCGCGGCATGGTTCATATCCGCGACGTGCTGGCGCACATCACCAAGGTCGCCCGCGTCAGAAAGGGCAGGACGACCAGGAAAACCCCGGTCGCGACGGTTCTCGATCTCGCCCAGGTCGATCTGGCGCGCACCATCGGCGATCTCAACCTGATCCGACCGGTGCTGTTCGTGCCGCCGTCGATGCTCGCCTCCGACCTGATGGGGCGGATGCAGACGACGCGCACCCAGATGGCGCTGGTTATCGACGAATATGGCGGCACCGATGGTCTCGTCTCGCTCGAGGACATCGTCGAGATGGTGGTCGGCGACATCGAGGACGAGCACGACGAGGACGAGCCGATGATTACCCAGGCCGGCGAAGGCGTCTTCATCGTCGACGGCAAGGCCGAGATCGACGACGTCGCCAAGATGATCGGCGAGGATTTCGCTGCCGGCGAGCATGGCGAATATGTCGACACGATCGGCGGCATGATCTTCAACACGCTTGGCCGGGTGCCGGCGCGCGGCGAAGTGGTGCAGGCCATACCCGGCTTCGAGTTCCATGTGCTCGACGCCGATCCGCGCCGCGTCAAGCGCGTGCGCATCGTCGAGACCCTGAAGGGCGAGCGGCGCCGCCGCGCCGTCCGCACCGAGCAGGCTTAGGGTTTGTTTGGAGCCAAGCCCGCGGCCTGATAAATCTTGCTTCCTGATTCGCACGACTCGGAAGCATTGATGGAGCGCCAGGCCGGCCGGATAATTCTGCTTTGGGGCTGGCGGCGCGCGCTGGTGGCGTTTCTTGCCGGGGCGCTGGCGGTTCTTGCCCAGGCGCCTTACGATTTCTTCGCCGTCTGCTTCGTTTCGTTCCCGCTGCTGGTGTGGCTCCTCGATGGCGCGACCAGCGAAGCCTCGGACGGTTTTCTGCGGCGCTTGCGGCCGGCTTTCGCCACCGGCTGGTGGTTCGGTTTCGGCTACTTTCTTGCCGGTCTCTGGTGGGTCGGCTCGGCGCTTCTGGTCGAGGCCGACAGCTTTGCCTGGGCTTTGCCGTTCGCGGTGGTCGGCATCCCCCTCGCGCTGGCCTTCTTTTACGGTTTCGCTGCCGTGGTTGCCCGGCTGTTGTGGAGCAACGACATTGGCCGCATCGCCGCGCTGGCCTTCGGCTTTGCGCTGGCGGAATGGCTGCGCGGCTTTCTGTTCACCGGCTTTCCGTGGAATGCCGTCGGCTATGCGGCGATGCCGGTGCCTTTGCTGATGCAGAGCGTCTCGGTGACCGGCATGGTCGGCATGAACGCGCTTGCGGTCTTCGTCTTCGCGCTGCCGGCCCTGCTCGCGGCGCGCCGGCATCTTCGCCTCGGCGCGGCATTGCTTGTCGTTCTCGTCGCCGCCCATGCCGGCTTCGGCTATATCCGGCTCGCCGCCCCCGAAAAGCCGGCTGCCCGCAGCCTCGACGTCCGTATCGTGCAGCCTGCCGTCGACCTCACGGAAAAATGGGATGCCTCGGTGCGTGACCGCATCTTCGCCACCATGATGGGGCTTTCGGCCAAGGCGCCGGAACCCGGCCATGACAGGCCGCAATTGATCCTGTGGCCGGAGACGTCCGTGCCGTTTCTGTTCACCGAACGTCCGGATGCCCTGCCTGCGATCGGAGAGATGCTTGGCGATGGCCAGATGCTGGTCGCTGGCGTCGTTCGCGAGGAAGGCGGCTCGGCGGCCGGCAGCCGTTACTACAACTCTGTGGTGGCGATCGACGAAAGGGGCGAAATCGTCGATGCCGTCGACAAGGTTCACCTGGTACCCTTCGGCGAATACCTGCCTTTCGCCGATCTGCTCGGCCGCTTCGGGCTTGAGCAGCTTGTTGCCGGTCCGATGACCTTCGCGGCGGGCAATGACCGGCACCCGATCGCGCTGCCCGGCGGTATCCGGGCGCTGCCGTTTATTTGCTATGAGGTCATCTTTCCCGATCTCGTCGCGGTTGACGCAACGGCAGCCGAGCTTATTGTGAACGTCACCAATGACGCCTGGTTCGGCGACACGCCGGGGCCGTACCAGCACTTCAGGCAGGCGCAGATCCGGGCGGTGGAGAATGGGGTACCCCTGTTGCGCGCGGCTAATAACGGCATTTCGGCCGTTGTCGACCCGCGCGGTCGCATCGTCGACGCGCTGGCAATCGATGCACGCGGCGCCATCGATGTGCGTGTGCCGATCTCCAACCAAGCCATCGTTTCCTCCAGCCAACGACGCATTAACGGAATGCTGATCATGTTTTTGCTTGCCGTTGCGGCATGCATTTTGAACGTAAGGCAAAGGCTACGGGCGAATTGACAGCCGACACATTAGAAACTCATACTGTAAGCGCCTGAAAATTTTCGAAGTCGATAAGGTCGTTCTGTTGGGGCACGGGCCGCGGCGTCGTTTGGGCAGCAAAATAGAAAAAGCCGGATAAATTCGGCGAGGAAAAAATGACAGAAGAAAACAAGAAAAAGCCGAATCCGATCGACATCCACGTCGGAAGCCGCATCCGGCTTCGCCGCAATATGCTGGGAATGAGCCAGGAAAAACTGGGCGAAAACCTCGGCATAACGTTCCAGCAGATCCAAAAGTACGAAAAGGGCACCAATCGCGTCGGCGCCAGCCGTCTGCAGGCAATCGCCTCCATACTCGGCGTGCCCGTCGCCTTCTTCTTCGAGGATGCGCCCGGTCAGGAGCCCGCGGGCACCCGTGGATTTGCCGAGGATGCGTCGATGACCTCTGCCGTCGAATTCTGCGGCAGCCCGGAAGGGCTCCAGCTGAACCGCGCCTTCGTCAAGATCGCCGACGTGAAAGTGCGCCGCAAGATCATCGAGCTGGTGAAGTCGCTCTCCGCCGACGAGGTCGATTGACCGGCCCGTGAAGAGATTGACTGGCCCGTGAAGTAGCTGGGCATGCAATTTCTCGCCGCTGCACGTATCGAGGGATGTGTATTCCGCAGATACGCTAAAGCGCGGATCGATTTCGCTCGACACGCTTCCTCGAAGCCGTTTTCCTCAGTCTGTTGGTGCAAGGGCTGATCGCAGTGCGCCCTGCCGCCGTCTCGGGATGCAAAGATAATAACGTCAAAATTCACACCAGAACGGCTGCATGGCTTGACGAGCGGCGCCCGGCACCGTTAACAACTGGCGCGCCAAAATCGGCGGCCTGCCGATATTTTTTCAAGAGGGGACACCCGTGACGCGGCACAATTACTTCTTCACCTCGGAATCCGTTGCCGAGGGCCATCCCGACAAGGTCTGCGACCGCATCTCCGACGAGATTGTCGATCTCGTCTATCGCGAAGCCAGAAAGACCGGCATGGACCCGTGGAAGGTCCGCGTTGCCTGCGAGACGCTTGCGACGACCAATCGCGTTGTCATCGCCGGCGAGGTGCGTGTCCCCGAGACGCTGCTCAAGAAGGACAAGGAGGGCAACGTCCTGAAGGATGCTGCCGGCCATCCGATTGTCAACCCGGCCAAGTTCAAGTCGGTCGCCCGCAAGGCGATCCGCGAAATCGGCTACGAGCAGGCCGGCTTCCACTGGAAGACAGCCAAGATCGAGGTCCTGCTGCACGGCCAGTCGCCGGATATCGGTCAAGGCGTCGATAACGCCTCCGACCGGCAAGGCGAGGAGGGAGCCGGCGACCAGGGCATCATGTTTGGCTATGCCTGCCGCGAAACCCCGGACCTGATGCCGGCGCCGATCTATTACAGCCACAAGATCCTCGAATTGCTGGCGGCTGCGCGCCATGAAGGCAGCGGTGATGCCGGCAGGCTCGGACCGGATGCCAAGAGTCAGGTCACCGTCCGTTATGTCGACGGCAAAGCGGCGGAAGTGACGCAGATCGTGCTGTCGACCCAGCATCTCGATGAGACGTGGGATTCGAAGAAGGTGCGCAACGTCGTCGAGCCCTATATTCGCGAAGCACTGGGCGACCTGAAGATCGCCGACAATTGCAACTGGTACATCAACCCGACCGGCAAGTTCGTCATCGGCGGGCCCGACGGCGACGCCGGCCTGACCGGCCGCAAGATCATCGTCGACACCTATGGTGGGGCTGCGCCTCATGGCGGCGGCGCCTTCTCCGGCAAGGACACCACCAAGGTCGATCGCTCGGCCGCCTATGCGGCGCGTTATCTCGCCAAGAACGTGGTTGCCGCAAAGCTCGCCGATCGCTGCACGATCCAGCTTTCCTATGCAATCGGCGTTGCCCAGCCGCTGTCGATCTACGTCGACCTCCACGGCACCGGCAAGGTCGATGAGGCAAAGCTCGAGCGTGCGCTGCGCACCGTGATGGACCTGTCGCCGTCCGGCATCCGCCGCCACCTCGATCTCAACAAGCCGATCTATGCCAAGACGTCGTCCTACGGCCATTTTGGCCGCAAGGCCGGCCGTGACGGATCCTTCTCCTGGGAGAAGACCGATCTCGCCAAGGCGCTCAAGGACGCTATCGCCGAACCAGTCGCCGAAGCAGTCGCCGCCTAACCGCGGCGCCTATGGACCCGAAGGACCGGCCAAGCCGTGCGACCGAGGCATTTTTCGGTCGCCGGCGCGGCAAGACCATTCGACCACAGCAGGCGGCGGCGCTGGAGAGCGGCTTCGCCGTTTACAGGCTTGATCTGACGGTTGAACCGCCGGCCGATCTGCGCAGCCTTTTCGAAGCCGAAGTTTCGGCTGTCCACCTCGAAATCGGTTTTGGCGGCGGCGAACATCTTCTGCACCGTGCCACGGCCAGCCAGGCGACCGGCTTTATCGGCGTCGAGCCTTTCGTCAACGGCATGGCCAAGATGATGATGGCGGTCCGGGAGCGGCCGCTTGCCAATCTGCGCGTCTATGACGACGACGCCACACGCCTGCTGGACTGGCTGCCGCAGGCTTCCCTTGACGGCATTGATCTTCTCTATCCGGATCCGTGGCCGAAGAAGAAGCACTGGAAGCGGCGCTTCGTCAGCCCGGTCAATCTCGACCGCTTCGCGCGCGTCCTGAAGCACGGCGGAAAGTTCCACTTTGCGTCCGACATCGACAGCTATGTGAACTGGACGCTCCTGCATTGCCGGGCGCACGGCGCCTTCACGTGGCAGGCAAGCGAAGCAGCCGACTGGCATCGGCCCTATGATGGCTGGCCAGGGACGCGCTATGAGGCCAAAGCCATTCGCGAAGGCCGACGGCCCGCCTATCTCACCTTCGTGCGGAAATAAGCGGGAAATCCGAGCTGGGCACAAGGCGAGCGGGCCGAAGGCCCTCGGCGCTCACCTGGCTCAGAAGCGACGGATCTTGTCGAAGGCTGCCGGCTCCATGCCGAGATTGCGCAAATCATGCGCACGCGGCTTGCGACCGCTTTCCACAGCCCGCGACGCTGCTACGGCGCTGCCGAACACGCTAAAGACATTGCCTATGGCTGAAAAAAATCGACGATCGTTCATGATGGTACCCTTTCGAGCGCAGCGAGCGCTCCAATTGTGCAATGCAACATAGATAGTCGTGCGTGGCCGGTGCTCAAAGGGGGATCACTGCATGGGCGCCATGCATTTGGCGCAGCGCTGCGGACTCGGAGCCTTGCCGTCATGCAGGACGGGCTTGAAACGAGGACCATGATCGTCTATATCAGCTTCAAATTCTTGGTCGGTATGACGAAGAGTGGGTCCACCCGGTCCCGCTCTTTTTTATTACCTGCCGACCAAACAGGAATCGAGCGACAGAGACCGAATGACAATGACGTCAAGCGAAGGCGACGACCGCATCATCCGCGAAAGCGGCATCGATGCGCGCATCGCGCTGATCGTTCAGCCGGTACTGCGCGCCATTGGCTTCCGCTTGGTACGTGTGCACCTGTCGGGCCAGAACGGGCTGACGCTGCAGATCATGGCCGAGCGCGAGGACGGCACCATGACGGTCGAGGATTGTGAAGAGGTCAGCCGGGCGGTGTCGCCGGCTCTCGATGTCGATGATCCGATTGAGAAGGCTTATCATCTCGAAGTATCGTCGCCGGGCATCGACCGGCCGCTGGTCCGCAAATCGGACTTTGCAGCCTGGACCGGCCATCTGGTGAAGATGGAAACGTCGGTTCTCGTCGCCGACCGCAAGCGCTTCAAGGGCAAGATTGCCGAAAGCGACGCGGACGGTGTGCTGATCGAGCGTGACAAGGCCGCTTACGGCGAGGAGCCGACGGTGCGCGTTCCCTACGATGCGATTGCCGAAGCGCGGCTGGTCCTGACCGACGATCTTATCCGCGATGCGCTTTCGAAGGACAATCGGGCGCGCAAGGAAGCCAGGAAACGCCGCGGCGAACCCGAAGACGCACCAGAGGGTGCGGAAGACGAAACCGAACAGGAAATGTGATTGGGCTGCCGGCCGTAAGGTCGGCAACAAGCTCGGGAGAAAGAAGATGGTTGTAAGCGCCAACAGGCTTGAACTGCTGCAGATCGCCGATGCGGTCGCGCGTGAAAAGTCGATCGACAAGTCGATCGTCATCGCCGCCATGGCCGATGCGATCCAGAAGGCCGCGCGCTCGCGCTACGGCCAGGAAACCAATATCCGCGCCGACATCAACGCCAACACCGGCGAGATGAAGCTGCAGCGGCTGATGGAAGTGGTCGAAAAGGTCGACGATTACGCGACGCAGATTGCCATTTCCTCGGCGCGCGAGCGCAATCCGGACGCCCAGCTCGGCGATTTCATCGCCGAACAGCTGCCGCCGATGGATTTCGGTCGCATCGCCGCCCAATCGGCCAAGCAGGTCATCGTGCAGAAGGTGCGCGAGGCCGAGCGGGACCGGCAATATGACGAATACAAGGACCGTATCGGCGAGATCGTCAACGGCACCGTCAAGCGCGTCGAATACGGCAACGTCATCGTCGATCTCGGCCGCGGCGAAGCGATCATCCGCCGCGACGAACTGATTCCGCGCGAAAACTACAAATATGGCGATCGCGTCCGCGCCTATGTCTATGACGTGCGCCGCGAACAGCGCGGCCCACAGATATTCCTGTCGCGCACCCATCCGCAGTTCATGGCGAAGCTGTTCACCATGGAAGTGCCGGAAATCTACGACGGCATCATCGAGATCAAGTCGGTCGCCCGCGATCCGGGTTCGCGCGCCAAGATCGCTGTCATCTCGCGCGACAGCTCCATCGATCCGGTCGGTGCCTGCGTCGGTATGCGCGGCAGCCGCGTCCAGGCGGTCGTCGGTGAATTGCAGGGCGAGAAGATCGACATCATTCCGTGGTCGCCTTCGGCCGCGTCCTTCATCGTCAATGCGTTGCAGCCGGCGGAAGTCGCCAAGGTCGTGCTCGACGAGGATGCCGAGCGCATCGAGGTCGTCGTTCCCGACGATCAGCTGTCGCTGGCGATTGGCCGCCGCGGCCAGAACGTCCGTCTTGCCTCGCAGCTCACCGGCTGGGATATCGACATCCTGACCGAGCAGGAAGAGAGCGAACGCCGCCAGAAGGAATTCGTCGAACGGTCGTCGCTGTTCATGGAAGCCCTCGACGTCGACGAGATGGTCGGCCAGGTGCTCGCTTCCGAAGGCTTCACCAGCGTCGAGGAGGTCGCGTATGTCGATTCCGGTGAAATCGCGTCGATCGACGGCTTCGACGAGGACACGGCTTCGGAAATCCAGACCCGCGCCCGCGAATATCTGGAAAAGATCGAAGCCGAGCATGACGAGAAGCGCAAGGCGCTCGGCGTCAAGGACGAATTGCGCGAGATTCCCGGCATCACCACCGCCATGATGGTGACGCTTGGCGAGGACGGCGTGAAGACGATCGAGGATTTCGCCGGCTACGCCGCCGACGACCTGACCGGTTGGAAGGAACGCAAGGACGGCGAGACGAAGGTATTCCCGGGTGTGCTCGCCAATCACGGCGTGTCGCGCGCCGATGCCGAGCAAATGGTCTTGGCCGCTCGCCTGAAGGCTGGCTGGATCACCGAAGACGAGCTTGCCGCCGAGGGCGCGCCGGCTGACGAAACCGTCGGTGCGTGAGGTGAAACCGCATCGCACCGAACCCGCCCTTGGACGAGATGAACGATCGCACCTGCATCGTCACCCGCAGGCAAGCCGAACCGGATGAGCTGATCCGTTTCGTCGTCGGCCCGGATTCGGCCGTCGTTCCGGACATCAAGAGAAACCTGCCCGGCCGCGGTTGCTGGGTGACGGCCGACCGCCTACATATAGAAAAGGCAGCGGCCAAAAACCTGTTTGCCCGTGCTTTTAAGGCGCAGGTGACCGTGCCGGCCGATCTTGGTGGTATGGTCGACGCGCTGCTTTCCAGGTCCGCTCTGGGCATGCTTGGCCTGGCCCGCAAGGCGGGCGCCATAGCGCTCGGAGCGACCAAGGTCGAGAGCGCCGTGCGCGGCGGACTTGCACTTTTCGTGCTCCACGCGACCGAGGCTTCCGACGATGGCGTCCGCAAGATAAGCCAGGCGCGACGGGCAACCGTCCACCTCGGCGGGCCTGCGATCCGCGCTTACAAACTTTTCTCCGAGGCCGAGTTGAGCTTGGCATTGGGGGGTACAAATGTGATACATGCTGCCGTTCTCGCGGGAGACGCGGGCAGGGCGGTCCAGAAGCGCATGGTTGCGCTCGACCGATATCGGGGCGGTTCCCCGGACGATCTGGCAATGCTTGCGGCCGTTGCTGACGAAGATGATGCCGCAGAGGATATGGAATGAGCGATACGAAATCGGGCGACGACAAGACGCTGAGTGTTACGCCGAAGAAGACCTTGACGCTGAAGCGCCCCGGCATGGAGCAGGGCACGGTGCGCCAGAACTTCTCGCACGGCCGCACCAAGTCGGTGGTCGTCGAGACCAAGAAGCGCAAGTTCTCGCTGCCCGGCGACAAGCCGGAGCCGGCGGCAGCGCCTGTGTCCATCTTCACGCCGAAGCCGGTCGCGGCAGCGCCTGCCGTGCAGGAAGCTCCCAGGGCGCCGCCGCCTCCGCCGCCGGTCGAACGCGGCGGCATGGTGCTGAACGAGTTGTCGCGCCAGGAAATGGAAGCACGCCGCCGGGCTCTCGAGGGCTCGAAGGTCCGCGACGTCGAGGATCGCCAGCGCGCCATCGAGGAAGCCAAGCGCCGCAGCGAGGATGAAGAGCGCCGCCGCCGCGAGCGCGAGGAATCGGCTCGCCGTCAGGCCGAGGAAGAGGCACGGCTGCAAGCCGAGGCCGAATCCCGCCGCCGTGCCGAGGAAGAGGCGCGCCGCCGTGCGCCGCTCGCCGCCGAACTGGCGACAGTGGATGACGAGGAAGAGGTCAAGCCGAAGCGGACCGGTGCCGGTGCACCAGTGCGCCGTCTGGTCACGCCCGAAGTGGCGCGTCCTGCCAAGCCGACCAAGGGCGAGGAAGACCGCCGCCGCGGCAAGCTGACGCTGAATTCGGCTCTTTCCGACGAGGATGCGCGCGCCCGCTCGCTCTCGTCGATGCGCCGCCGTCAGGAGAAATTCAAGCGCGCGTTGCATAACGACCCACGCGAGAAAGTCATGCGTGAAGTGATCCTGCCCGAAACCATCACCATCCAGGAGCTGGCGCAGCGCATGTCCGAGCGCGCTGTCGACGTGGTCAAGTTCTTCATGAAGCAGGGCCAGATCCTGAAGCCTGGCGACGTGATCGACGCCGACACGGCCGAACTGGTCGCCACCGAATTTGGCCACACGGTCCGCCGCGTCGCCGAGTCCGACATCGAAGAGGGCTTGTTCAACATCGCCGACCGTCCCGAGGACCTGCAGCCGCGTCCGCCGGTGGTAACGATCATGGGCCATGTCGATCACGGCAAGACCTCGTTGCTCGATGCCATCCGCAATGCCAACGTCGTGTCCGGCGAAGCCGGCGGCATTACCCAGCATATCGGCGCTTATCAGGTCGAGAAGAACGGTCACAAGATCACCTTCATCGACACGCCCGGCCACGCCGCCTTCACCGCGATGCGTGCCCGCGGCGCCCAGGCGACCGATATCGCCATCCTCGTGGTGGCGGCCGACGACAGCGTCATGCCGCAGACGATCGAATCGATCAATCACGCCAAGGCGGCCGGCGTTCCGATCATCGTGGCGATCAACAAGATCGACAAGCATGACGCCGACCCGCAGAAGGTGCGCTCGGAACTGCTGCGCCACGAGGTGTTCGTCGAATCGATGGGCGGCGAGGTGCTGGACGTCGAGGTGTCGGCGACCAAGGGCATCAATCTCGACAAGTTGCTCGAAGCGATCCTGCTGCAGGCCGAAATCCTCGACCTGAAGGCCAATCCGGACCGCACCGCCGAAGGCGTTGTCATCGAAGCCCAGCTCGACAAGGGCCGCGGCCCAGTCGCTACCGTGCTGGTGCAGACCGGCACGTTGATGCCGGGCGACATTCTCGTCGCCGGCAACGAATGGGGCCGGGTACGCGCGCTCGTCAACGATCGCGGCGAGCAGGTCAAGGAAGCGCCGCCGGCAATGCCGGTGGAAGTCCTCGGTCTGCAAGGTACGCCGCTGGCGGGCGACCGCTTCGCCGTTGTCAACAACGAAGCCCGCGCCCGCGAGATCACCGAATATCGCCAGCGCCTGGCGCGTGAGAAGGCGGTGGCCAGACATGCCGGCCAGCGCGGCTCGCTTGAACAGATGATGTCGCAGTTGCAGACCAGCGGATTGAAGGAATTCCCGCTGGTCATCAAGGGCGACGTGCAGGGCTCGATCGAGGCGATCAACGCGGCGCTCGACAATCTCGGCACCGACGAGGTGCGCGCCCGCATCGTCCATGCGGGGGCTGGCGGGATCACCGAAAGCGACGTGTCGCTGGCGGAAACCTCCGGGGCTGCGATCATCGGCTTCAACGTTCGCGCCAATGCGCAGGCCCGCGCGGCCGCGGCTGCGGCAGGCATCGAGATCCGCTACTATTCGATCATCTACAATCTGGTCGATGATGTGAAAGCGGCGCTCTCCGGCCTGCTCTCGCCGGAGCGTCGTGAGACCTTCATCGGCAATGCCGAGATCCTCGAGATCTTCGACATCACCAAGGTCGGCAAGATCGCCGGCTGCCGTGTCACCGAAGGCAAGGTCGAACGTGGTGCGGGCGTCCGCCTGATCCGCGACAACGTCGTCATCCACGAAGGCACGCTGAAGACCCTGAAGCGCTTCAAGGACGAGGTTTCGGAAGTTCCGGGCGGCCAGGAATGCGGCATGGCCTTCCAGAACTACGAGGACATGCGCGTCGGTGACGTCATCGAGTGCTTCCGCGTCGAGATGGTGACCAGGACGCTATAAAGCGATTGGCACCGATATGGGCCAGGACGCTTCAAATCTGGAAGGTATGTTCCCTCTATGGGAATATACCTTCCAAACAAATGATACGCAGCTTAAACGTGCTGCGCGTTCGTTTTCCGACCTGCGGTATGGTCGATCCAGGCGTTGGATTCTCACAGGTCTTGCTTGGCTGATTTTGATAGCCGCAGTTCTTTTGATTATCTGGACATCTGCGTTGGCCGTCGCTCTGCTGGAGTACCTCTCGAAGAGTGTGGTCTCCAGTGAGACAATTTACGTTCTCGCTCCAATTGCGATGGGGACCATATATCTTATAGTAGCTCGTAGTTTTTTTGGTTTTTTAAAAAGAAAGGTAAATAATAAGAAAATTGGCGATACCACCGAATCTGTAAAAATCTTCGATGGGTATATTATTCAGTTTTTTGACGAGAGCCAGACAAAGAATCGAAAGATAGAACGGGTGCAATTGAGCAACGATTACCTGTTTTTCCTCGTAGATAAGGGTACCCGCTTCGTTTTTATCCCAAGGGATGTCGTTCCCGCCGATGCGCTCGAGAAAATAGAAATCTGGGCAACTCAGGCTCGGTCATAGAACGAAGGCCTATTAAGGTCAGTTGCCCAGGGTAGCCAAACCTGCCCAACGGCGTTAAGTCAGCGGTTTGAGGCGGTTCGAACCCGCGCGAAGGAAGAATTTTCATGCCAAGACCACCATCGGCTGGCCCATCCCAGCGCATGCTGCGCGTCGGCGAGCAGGTGCGCCATGCGCTGTCCGAGACCTTGCAGCGCGGCGAGATCCTCGATCCGCTGATCGAGAATGCCGTGGTCTCGGTCTCCGAAGTGCGCATGTCGCCCGATCTGAAGATCGCCACCGCCTTCGTCTCGCCGCTTGGCGCCAAGGATGCCGGTGCGGTGGTCGAAGCGCTCAACAAGCATGCGAAGTTCGTCCGCGGCCGCGTCTCCGGCGCGCTGCGGCAGATGAAGTACATGCCGGAATTCCGCTTCCGGCTCGACACCAGCTACGACAATTTCCAGAAGATCAACGAATTGCTGCACTCGCCCGAAGTGGCGCGCGATCTCAGCGCCGCCGACAAATACAAAGACGACCGGAAGGACAGCGAATAGTGGCGCGCCGCGGCAAGAAGAAGGGCCGGCCGATCTCGGGCTGGCTGATACTGGACAAGCCGGTCGGCATGGGCTCGACCGAAGCCGTCTCCAAGATCAAGTGGCTGTTCCAGGCGGAGAAGGCCGGTCATGCCGGCACGCTCGACCCGCTGGCGTCCGGCATGCTGCCGATCGCACTTGGTGAAGCGACCAAGACGGTGCCTTACGTCCAGGACGGCGCCAAGGTCTACCGCTTCACGGTTGCCTGGGGCGAGGAGCGTTCGACCGACGACCTCGAAGGCCCGGCGACCAAAAGCTCGGACCGCCGTCCGGCGGAAGCCGACGTGCTGGCGCTGCTTTCGAAATATACCGGCGTCATCATGCAGACACCGCCGCAATTCTCGGCGATCAAGATCGCCGGCGAGCGCGCCTATGACCTTGCCCGCGATGGCGAGACGGTCGACATTCCAGCACGCGAGGTCGAGATCGGCCGGCTCGACCTGGTCGAGCATAAGGCCGATCGCACCATCTTCGAGGTCGAATGCGGCAAGGGCACCTATGTCCGCTCGCTGGCGCGCGACATGGGCCGCGACCTCGGCTGTTTCGGCCACATCGCCGAGCTGCGGCGGGTCGAGGTCGAGCCGTTTACGCAGGAAGATTTCGTCACCCTGGCCGAGTTGGAAGCCGCCCGCTTCGGCGAACAGGGCGAGCCGCAAGCAGCAGACGCTCCGATCGACTTCGGTGCCATCGATGCGCTTCTGGTCGATACCGCCGCTGCGCTTGAATGCCTGCCGCAGGTCGCGATCAGCGACGATGCGGCAACCAAAATCCGCCTCGGCAATCCGGTCATCATTCGCGGCCGTGACGCGCCGGTAGAAGCTCACGAGGCCTGCGCCACCGCACATGGCAAGCTGGTCGCCATCGGCGCCATCGAGCAAGGCATGTTCAAGCCAAAGCGGGTCTTTATCGGGTAACAGCTGTCTCTCGGTGCATGTCTCCAACCGGATTCTATTTTGGGAAAGGATCATGCGCTAAATCAACAGGGCTACGGCGTCGTTTGCCGTCCGAAGGGATGCGTGGCGCTGTAGGGCCATCCGACGCTGCACTCGAGGGGCATATGGCAAAGGCTGAGACGGTCAAGAAGCGGGCGGTGCTCAATACACGGCGGCCGCCGGTCGGGGCTTCGCCCGGCACGCTGATCGCCGACCCGGCGGCACGCCGTTCCGAGCTCAGGCTGACGTTGATCTCGCCCGAGAAGTTCAAGACGATCGACAATGCCAGCATCGACGACGTCAACACCCATTGCCACAATTGGCCGGTCATCTGGCTCGACTGCACAGGCCTCGCCAACATCCAGCTGATCGAGGAGATCGGCCGGATTTTCAACCTGCATCCGCTGGCGCTGGAAGATGTCGTCAACACCGGCCAGCGGCCGAAGGTGGATTTCTTCGAGGACCATGCCTTTGTCGTCGTCAGGATGATCGACGATGTCACCGCGCATCGCTACGAACAGATCACCGTCTTCTTCGGCAAGAACTTCGTCGTCACCTTCCAGGAGCGCGAAGGCGACCCGTTCGATCCCGTGCGCAAGCGGATCGCAAGCTCGGTGCCCAACCGCTTGCGCTCGCGCGGCGCCGACTATCTCGCCTATGCTTTGATCGACGCCATCGTCGACAGCTATTTCCCGCCGATCGAGGCTGCCGGCGAATTGGTCGACAGCATCGAGGACCAGATGCTGAACCAGGCGCACAAGCACCAGATGCGGCAGCTTCACGAATTGCGGCGCGATGCCAATGTGCTGAAGGGCGTGCTTTGGCCGATGCGCGACGCGCTGGCGACCATGATCCGCAACGACGTCCCCTATGTGAAGGCCGAAACCAAATTATTCCTCAACGACACGCTGGATCATTCGCTGCGATTGATCGAACTGGTTGAAACGCAGCGCGACATGCTGACCGGCCTGATCGAGATGCACTTGTCGCTCAGCCAAGCGCGCACCAACGACGTTATCAGCTATCTGACGATCGTCTCGGTGATCTTCCTGCCGCTTACCTTTCTTGTCGGCGTATGGGGCATGAATTTTGACCCCGACACCTCGCCCTGGAACATGCCGGAGCTGAAGGCCTATTACGGCTATCCCCTGTCGCTCGCCTTCATGGCGGTTGTTGCGGTCGGGCTCTTTGCGTACTTCAAATGGAAGAAATGGCTCTGACTAGGCGGAAGTGCCCGTTTATGCAGCAAAAAGCCGGCTTGTGAATTGGGCTGGCCTTTTTGTCGGAATTGCACTATATGCGCCGCAGCTTCGCGCTTTGACGCGTTGCTTGCACCGGCCCCTGCTGGACGACATCCCGGCTGAGGGCGTCCCGTTTCCTCAAACAGACAAGGAAAAACACGATGTCGATTACTGCCGAACGCAAGAAGGAATTGATGGGCGAATTTGCAACCGCCAAGGGCGATACCGGGTCTCCGGAAGTCCAGGTGGCTATCCTTTCCGAGCGCATCAAGAACCTGACCGACCATTTCAAGGACCACAAGAAGGATAACCATTCCCGCCGTGGTCTGCTCGCTCTCGTTTCCCAGCGCCGCAGCCTGCTTGATTATCTCAAGCGCAAGGACGACGCGCGCTATCAGACGCTGATCGAGAAGCTCGGTCTGCGCCGTTGACGAATTGACCGGCGGGTTCTTTCGAGAGCCCGCCGGTCGCGCATTGGAGCATAGGATCATCCAAGGCTCCAATGAAGGAAGTAGAGCGCCGCGCATCGGTTGGATGCGCAAAGGACGCTCGGAAGTTTAGATTTGCGCAGGATATATTCCGAAAACCTGGTTTTCGGGTTCACGCGCAAGGCCAGTCGGATCGATTGGCCAACCCGGTTTCGAAACAGCAGAGGGCCGCTCGAAACCGCCCATGGACGGTCATGGGGCAGGATTGCAGGACGCTCGTGCGGCACCGCGCCGAATAAGCCGAGCCTCCCGTTGTCTTGCCCGTGGCTGCCCGAGAAAGGAAGCCAAGGGAAAGGGGCATCCGCGCACGCTGAAACGGCGCGGCCCTTTCCGCATACGAAGGACAAGACATGTTCAATTACCACAAAGTGGAAATCGAATGGGGCGGCCGTCCGCTCATTCTCGAAACCGGCAAGATCGCACGTCAGGCTGATGGCGCCGTGCTGGCCACCTATGGCGAAACCAAGGTTCTCGCCACCGTCGTCTCGATGAAAGAGCCGAAGCCCGGCCTCGACTTCTTTCCGCTGACGGTCAACTACCAGGAAAAGACTTACGCCGCCGGCAAGATCCCGGGTGGCTATTTCAAGCGTGAAGGCCGTCCGAGCGAGAAGGAAACGCTGGTTTCCCGCCTGATCGACCGCCCGATCCGCCCGCTCTTCGCCGAGGGCTACAAGAACGACACCCAGATCGTCGTCACCGTCGTCCAGCACGATCTCGAAAATGACCCGGACATTCTGTCGATCGTCGCCACATCCGCCGCCTTGACCTTGTCCGGCGTGCCGTTCATGGGCCCGGTTGGCGGCGCCCGCGTCGGCTACATCAACGGCGAATACGTGCTCAACCCGCATGTCGACGAGATGCAGGAATCGAAGCTCGACCTGGTCGTCGCCGGCACCGCCGACGCCGTGCTGATGGTCGAGTCCGAAGCCAAGGAACTCGGCGAGGACCTGATGCTCGGCGCCGTCATGTTCGGCCACAGGGGCTTCCAGCCGGTGATCGACGCGATCATCAAGCTGGCCGAAGTCGCCGCCAAGGACCCGCGCGACTTCACCGCGCCGGACTATTCCGCACTTGAAGCCGAGATGCTGAAGATCGTCGAAGGCGAGCTTCGCGACGCCTACAAGATCACCGACAAGCAAAAGCGCTATGCCGCCGTCGACGCTGTCAAGGCAAAGGTCAAGGCCGCGTTCGCGCCGGCAGAAGGCGAAGAGGCCAAATACACGTCCGAACAGATCGGCACCGTGTTCAAGGAACTCCAGGCCAAGGTCGTGCGCTGGAACATCCTCGACACCGGTTCGCGCATCGACGGCCGCGACCTGAAGACGGTCCGCAAGATCGTCTCGGAAGTCGGCGTCCTGCCGCGCACGCACGGTTCGGCGCTGTTCACCCGCGGCGAGACCCAGGCGCTGGTCGTCGCCACGCTCGGCACCGGCGAGGACGAGCAGTATGTCGATTCGCTGACCGGCATGTACAAGGAGAAGTTCCTCCTGCACTACAACTTCCCTCCCTATTCGGTCGGTGAAACCGGCCGCATGGGTTCGCCGGGCCGCCGCGAAATCGGCCATGGCAAGCTCGCCTGGCGCGCTATCCGGCCGATGCTGCCGACCGCCGACCAGTTCCCCTATACGTTGCGCGTCGTTTCGGAGATCACCGAGTCCAACGGCTCGTCGTCGATGGCTACCGTCTGCGGCACCTCGCTGGCTCTGATGGACGCCGGCGTGCCGCTTGCCAAGCCGGTCGCCGGCATTGCGATGGGCCTGATCAAGGAAGGCGAGCGCTTCGCCGTGCTCTCCGACATCCTTGGCGACGAGGACCACCTCGGCGACATGGACTTCAAGGTTGCCGGCACCGCCTACGGCATCACCTCGCTGCAGATGGACATCAAGATCGAGGGCATCACCGAGGAGATCATGAAGATCGCGCTCGACCAGGCCAAGGATGGCCGTCAGCACATTCTCGGCGAAATGGCCCATGCGCTGTCCGGCGCACGTGCCGAGCTCGGCGAGTTCGCGCCGCGCATTGAGGTCATGCACATCCCGACCGACAAGATCCGCGACGTGATCGGCTCGGGTGGCAAGGTCATCCGCGAGATCGTCGAAAAGACCGGCGCCAAGATCAACATCGAGGACGACGGCACGGTCAAGATCGCTTCGGCCAATGCCAAGGAGATCGAGGCGGCGAAGAAATGGATACACACCATCGTTGCCGAGCCGGAAGTCGGTGAAATCTACGAAGGCACGGTCGTCAAGACCGCCGACTTCGGCGCTTTCGTCAATTTCTTCGGTCCGCGTGACGGCCTCGTCCACATCTCGCAGCTCGCCAATGACCGCGTCGCCAAGACCTCCGATGTGGTCAAGGAAGGCGACAAGGTCTGGGTCAAGCTGATGGGCTTCGACGAGCGCGGCAAGGTTCGCCTGTCGATGAAGGTCGTTGACCAGGCCACCGGCAAGGAAATCGTGCGGGACAAGAAGAGCGAAGGCGAAGAAAACGCCGCCTAAGCTGATCTAGCTATGCAATCGAAGCGGGCGCGCCGGAAGGTCGCGCCCGTTTGCGACTCAACAACGGCCTTGCAGTTCAAGAGTGGTGAATGTCCGCCGAGCCGCTGAAGACGCTTTTCCATCCATTCGAGGCCGGGGCTGTTTCCCTGCCAGGAAAGGATGAACGCATTCTCTTTCTCGGTGCCGAGCCCGGCTTTCGCCTGCCTGAAGGGTTTGATGCCAGGCTTCATCTCGTCCAAGGCTTCCGGCCGCATTTTCGCGCCTTGCAGGCATCCGGCTTCACGGTCACGCCGCAGGTCGAAGGCGAGACTTTCGACGCGGCATTTGTGCTCGCCGGCCGCCATCGCGGCCAAAACGAGTTGCGCGTCGCCGAAGCGGTCGAACGCGTGGCACCAGGCGGGTTGATCGTCGTCGCCGGCGGCAAGGACGATGGCGTCGCCAGCCTGCGCAAGCATATCGACGCCCTTGTGCCGATCGAAGGCCACCTGCCGAAGCATCACGGCATTGCTTTCTGGTTTCGCAGGCCGGCCGATACCATTGCCGCGGCAACGCTTCGCGCCGCCAATGCGGACTTTGTGGTCGAGGACCGCTTCCGCACGGCCCCAGGCATGTTTTCCTTCGACAAGGTCGATGCGGGATCGAAGCTGCTGGTCGAAAATCTGCCCAACGATCTGCGTGGCAGCGTTGCGGATTTCTGTGCCGGCTGGGGCTATGTCGCCGCCGAGGTCGCCGCCCGCTCACCCGGCATATCGGCGCTTGACCTTTACGAAGCGGATTTCGAGGCGCTGGAGGCGGCCAAGGCCAATGTCGATAACACAGGCGTGGAGCCACGTTTCTTCTGGATAGATCTTTTGAGCGAGCCGGTCGAGCGCCGCTACGATGTGGTCGTCATGAACCCGCCCTTTCACCGCAGCCGGGCGACTGAGCCGGAAATCGGTGCCGGCATGATTCGCGCGGCAGGCAAGGCGCTGAAGCCGGGCGGCCGGCTGTTCATGGTGGCAAACCGTCAGCTTCCCTACGAACCGGTGCTGGCGGCCGCCTTCTCCAGCCATGCGGAGCTCGCCCGCGACGGCATGTTCAAGGTCTTCTCGGCGCGACGCTGAAAATGCTGCGGGGCCAGCCGGCTACACGTCGCTCGCGCTATTCCCGCCCGCCGTCGGTCTGCTTCAACTCGTCAAGCGTCGGCATGGACACGATGTGATAGCCGGAATCGACATAGTGGATTTCGCCGGTGACGCCGGAGGACAGGTCGGACAGCAAATAGAGCGCGGAGCCGCCGACTTCGTCGATCGTTACCGTGCGACGTAGCGGCGAGTTGCGCTGCTGGTAGGAGAACATGTGGCGTGCATCGGAAATCCCGGCGCCCGCAAGCGTCCGTACCGGTCCCGCCGATATGCCGTTCACCCGGATGCCGCGCGGGCCGTAGTCGTTGGCTAGATAGCGGACGCTGGCCTCCAGCCCGGCCTTGGCGACACCCATGACGTTGTAGTTCGGCATGACACGGACCGAACCGGCATAGGTCAGCGTGATCATCGAACCGCTATCCTTCATCAATGTGGCGGCGTGGCGAGCGACCTCGGTGAAGGAGTAGCAGGAGATCACCATGGTGCGGATAAAGTTGTCGCGGCTGGTGTCGGCGTAGAGGCCTTTCAGCTCGTTCTTGTCGGAAAAGCCGATGGCATGGACGACGAAATCCAGCCCGCCCCACGCCTTCCCCAAAGTCTCGAAAGTCGCGGCGACCGACACGCTGTCCTCGACGTCGCAAGGCACCACCAGGGATGCGCCCAATTTCTCGGCGAGCGGCTTGACCCGACGCCCGAAGGCCTCGCCCTGATAGGTGAAGGCGAGGTCTGCGCCATGTTCGGACAGTTTGCGGGCGATACCCCAGGCGATCGAATGATCGTTGGCAACACCCATGACAAGCCCGCGCTTGCCCTTCATCAATCCGTCCATGGTCGGCAAATCCTTATGCGGAATAGCGCTGGAAAATCAGCGTAGCGTTGGTGCCACCGAAACCGAACGAATTGGACAAAACGGTGTCGATCCTTGCATCGTCGATGCGCTTGCGCACGATCGGCATGCCCTCGAATTCCGGATCGAGGTTGTCAATGTGGGCGCTCTCGCCGATGAAGCCGCCTTGCATCATCAGGATCGAGTAGATCGATTCCTGCACGCCGGCCGCACCCAGCGAATGGCCGGTCAGCGATTTGGTCGACGTGATGAAAGGCATCTTCTCGCCGAACACCTCGCGGACGGCGCCCATTTCCTTGGAGTCGCCGACCGGCGTCGAGGTGCCGTGCGTATTGATGTAGTCGACCGGCGAGGACACCGTTGCGAGCGCCTGCTTCATGCAGCGCGCCGCGCCTTCGCCCGACGGCGCCACCATGTCGTAGCCGTCCGAGGTCGCGCCATAGCCGACGATCTCGGCATAGATCTTGGCGCCCCGTGCCTTGGCATGCTCGAGTTCTTCAAGAATCAGCACGCCGGCGCCGCCGGCAATAACGAAACCGTCGCGATCGACGTCGTAGGCGCGGGAGGCGACCGATGCCCTGTCGTTGAACTTGGACGACATGGCGCCCATGGCATCGAAGAGATCCGACATCGTCCAGTCGAGATCCTCATGGCCGCCGGCGAAGACGATGTCCTGCTTGCCCCACTGGATCAACTCGTAGCCATTGCCGATGCAATGCGCAGACGTCGAGCAGGCCGATGAGATCGAATAATTGACGCCGTGGATCTTGAACCAGGTGGCAAGCGTCGCCGAGGCGGTCGACGACATCGCCTTTGGCACCGCGAAGGGGCCGATCCGCTTGGGACTGCCGTTTTTGATCGTGGTCTCGGCCGCTTCGACGATTGCTCGGGTCGACGGTCCGCCGGAGCCCATCACGATGCCGGTGCGCTCGTTGGTGATGTCGGTCTCGTCGAGGCCGGCGTCTGCGATCGCCTGGTCCATTGCGACGTGGTTCCAGGCAGCACCCTGCGACAGGAAGCGCATGGCGCGACGGTCGATCATGCTCGATGGATCCAGCGTCGGCGCACCCCACACCCGGCAACGGAAGCCATGCTCGGCGAAAGAGTCGGAGAAGCTGATGCCGGATCTGGCATCGTGAAGCGAGGTCTGCACCTCGTTGGCATTGTTGCCGATCGACGACACGATGCCGAGACCTGTGACTACGACCCGTCTCATTCGCAACTCCTTCCAGCGCGGACCCGAACCTGAAATCAATTTCCGGAACGGAACCATGCGCAAATTAAAGTGCTACAGCGTCCTTTGGACGTCCAAGACGTGGCACTGTAGGGTCTTCGTTCAGACGGCGGCCGGTTGCTTGGACAGACCGACCTTCAGATCCGTTGCCGCGTATATGGGCTCGCCATCTGCCTTCAGCCAGCCATCGGCGATGCCAAGCACAAGCCGACCGCGCATCACTCGCTTGAAGTCGACGCCATACTCCACCTTCTTGACCGAGGGCGTGACCATGCCTTTGAACCTCACCTCGCCGGTCGACAGCGCCATCCCCTTGCCGGGTTCACCGAGCCATCCGAGATAGAACCCCGTCAACTGCCACATGGCGTCCAGGCCCAGGCATCCCGGCATGATCGGATTGCCGATGAAATGGCAGGCGAAAAACCACAAATCCGGCTTGATATCGAATTCCGCGCGGATGAAACCCTTGTCGAACGCACCGCCAGTTTCGCTGATCTCGGTGATGCGGTCGAACATCAGCATCGGCGGATAGGGCAGCTGCGCATTTCCCGGTCCGAACAGCTCGCCGCGGGCGCAGGCAAGCAATTCCTCGTAACCGTAGCTGGATTTCGAACCCGCCATCAATCTCGTCCCCGTGATCGTCCCGGGCGATAGGCGCCCTTGTCGGTGGTTTCCTAACACAATCTGTTTCAGGCCGGAAACCGGCGTTTGCGCTTAACCTGCCCGTCTGCCCGGGTCAATGCGCGCTATTGATCGCATTCGGTCGACAGAATATATGTCACGACACGTTCAGTTTCGGCAGATGCTCTATTTCTGCCATTTTGGGCGTGTCTGAGGCGGAACTGTGAGCGCGACGGGTAGATGGATCTGGGTTGCCGGAAGGATAATGTCGCTGTGGACAAGCGGGTTCGCGAGGCCGGTCTGAGGCCGACACGCCAGCGCATCGCGCTGGCCGATCTGCTTTTCGCCAAGGGCGACCGCCATCTTTCGGCCGAGGAACTGCACGAGGAGGCGCTTGCCGCCGGCGTGCCGGTGTCTCTGGCCACCGTCTACAATGCTCTGCACCAGTTTACCCAGGCCGGTCTTCTGCGCATCCTCGCCGTCGAGGGATCGAAGACTTATTTCGACACCAACACATCCGATCACCATCATTTCTATATCGAGGGCGAAAACAGGATCTTCGATATCGACAGCGGCCCGGTGACGGTTTCCAACCTGCCGGAACCGCCGGAGGGCATGGAGATCGCCAATGTCGATATCGTGGTGAGACTGCGTCCGAAACGCTGCGACTGACCGGCCCCTTATGAAATTCCTGGATTTGACGCTCCGGCTCGAATGGGTCGCGGTCGCGGTGGCGGCTGTTGCCTTCTATGCAATCGCCGGTGTTTCCTGGTGGCTGTTTGCCGTGCTCATTCTGGCGCCCGACCTGTCGATGCTGGGTTACATGGCCGGGCCGCGCGTCGGGGCCGTCGCCTACAACGCCTTGCACATTCTGATCTTGCCCGTTCTGCTGGCGCTTGTCGGCAGCGTCTTTGACAATGCAATGGCGATAGCTGTTGCGCTGATCTGGATCGCCCACATCGCCATCGACCGCGCTCTTGGCTATGGCTTGAAGCTGTCAAGCAGTTTCCAGGATACCCATCTCGGCCGCATCGGCCGCTAAACCATCTCCGAATCGAAGATCAGCGAAGCAAAATGCCGGATCCGGTGCCTGCAGCGCTGGCCTGACCTCCGGTTCGGAAAGGTCAGTTCTTGACCTTTTCGCCGGGATAGGCACCCCAGACGAGCGACTGTGCGAGCCAGCCGGTATGGCCGTCGAAGGTCATTTCGCACCATTGGCCATCGCAGGACTTGATCGTGCCCATCACCCCCGGTTCGAGGATCGCAATGACGCCTGCATCTTTTGCCGGATCGTCGAGGAGGTTGACGCGACCGTCCTTGCCGCGCTGCCAGGGGGCGACGATCGCCGTGCGGCGGCCCGAAAGCAGCGACTGGTTGATCCAGCCTTCCGAGCCATCGGCATCGCGCACCCGGCGCCACGTATCGAACTCCTGGATGATCTCCATCGGCAGGCCTGGCTTCATATACATCCAGTCGACGGAATAGTTGACCCCCGGCCCAACGCGCGAGTTGACGCGGCCGGATTTCAGGCTGACGAAGCGCGGCAGCGGCAAGCCGCTTGGTCCGAGCGTGACGCTCTGGGCGGGTGCCGCGGCACTTTGCGCCATCACTGGTGGGCTATGGATGAGAGCGCCGAGGAATGCTGCACTGAGGGTCAGGCGGAGCGACGCGAAACCAGACACTTTCGTTCCTTTCGGCGCCCGCCCATCGGCGTTCGCGCCCATTTTTCTTTGTCTTCGGCGGAACCGCTTGTTACATGGATGACCGGTACCGCGATCGGCTCTCAGTTTCGCCGTTCTTGGTTAAAGAGGTCTCAACGAGATCGGGTTCGAGGAAACAATGGCAGGCAAAAAGAAGCCCCTCGTCGTCATCACGCGCAAGTTGCCCGACCCGGTCGAGACCCGCATGCGCGAGTTGTTCGACGCCCGCTTGAATGTCGAGGACAGGCCGATGACGCAGCCGGAACTGGTGGCGGCGGTCAAGGAGGCCGACGTCCTGGTGCCGACTATAACCGACAATATCGACGCGGCGCTGATTGCCCAAGCCGGCGAAAACCTCAAGCTGATCGCCAATTTCGGCAATGGCGTCGACAAGATCGATGTTGCGGCAGCGGCCAAGAAAGGCATCACCGTCACCAACACGCCGAACGTGTTGACCGAAGATACAGCC
Organism: Mesorhizobium sp. WSM4828; assembly: GCF_055811175.1. Taxonomy (NCBI): domain Bacteria; kingdom Pseudomonadati; phylum Pseudomonadota; class Alphaproteobacteria; order Hyphomicrobiales; family Phyllobacteriaceae; genus Mesorhizobium; species Mesorhizobium sp. WSM4828. The sequence goes on from NZ_JBVVQK010000008.1 coordinate 46,123, forward strand.
GACATGACCATGGCGCTGATGCTGGCCGTGCCGCGGCGGCTGGCCGAAGGCGCCAACGTGCTGACCGGCGACAAGAAATGGGCGGGCTGGTCGCCGACCTGGATGCTCGGCAGGCGCATCTGGGGCAAACGGCTCGGCATTGTCGGCATGGGTCGCATCGGCACCGCCGTCGCCAGGCGCGCCAAGGCCTTTGGCCTCTCGATCCACTACCACAACCGCCACCGCGTGCTGCCGGCAATCGAGGACGAGTTGGAAGCGACGTATTGGGAAAGCCTCGACCAGATGCTCGCCCGCATGGACATTATCTCGGTCAATTGTCCATCGACACCGGCAACCTTCCACCTGCTTTCGGCGCGGCGGCTGGCGCTTCTGCAACCGTCAGCTTACATAGTCAACACCGCGCGCGGCGATATCATCGATGAGGAATCGCTGGTCAAGCTCATCCATGACGGCAAGATCGCCGGCGCCGGCCTCGACGTCTACGAGCATGAGCCGGCGCTGAACAGCAAGCTGCTGAAGCTCGCCCACAAAGGCAAGGTCGTGCTGTTGCCACATATGGGTTCGGCGACGCTCGAAGGCCGTATCGACATGGGCGAGAAGGTGATCATCAACATCCGCGCCTTCTTCGACGGTCATCGTCCGCCCGACCGCGTGCTGCCGCTGCGGGCGTGATCGGCCGCCATGCCAGCGAATTCTGGTCGCGGCGCGGCTTGCTCACTTTTGGATAGCGTTGGCTTACGAAAGAGCCTTGCGCATGGTGATTGAGGTCGGCCGGTCGTAGCCCTTGTGCGCTGTCCGTTCGGTTTCTCGAAAACCGAGGCGGGCAAAGGCTACGTGATTTCCGGTCAGCTCGATCCGGGTCTGGAGCTCGATGGCGGTCCTTTTGTGGCTGCGGGCAAGATCTTCGACGGCCTGCATCAGCTGTTTTCCAACGCCTTGTCCCTGAAGAACCGGCTCGACCGCGAGCTTTCCAATATAGAAGTCGTCTGCCCGCTTCAGGACGAAGACGCAACCGACGATCTCGTTTTCCTTCAGCGCCAGGAATGCTGTCTCCTCCAGCGCTCTAGCCCTGAGATTTTCAACGGTGAGCCGATGCGCCGAGGACGGCGGGTCAATAACCCCGTCCATGAAGGCGAAGGCGCGCATGACCAGCGCCAGCACCTCGTCCCAACGGTCGAAATCGGCCGCAAGCTGCACGATGGAAACGTCGGCAGGCAGGCTCACCGGCTGGTTCGCTTGTAGCGGATCGTGTCGAAGCGTGCCGCCAGCGCATCGTAGAGCAGCAGTCGTCCGACCAGCGGCTCGCCAATCCCGGTGATCAGCTTGATCGCTTCCATGGCCTGCAGCGTGCCGATGACCCCGGTCAGCGCGCCGACAATGCCGGCCACCGCACAGGATGGCACCAGTCCCGGCGGCGGCGCCTCGGGAAAGAGATCGCGGTAGCTTGGGTTCAACGTGCCGTCCGGACCGGTTTCGAACGGCTTCAACACGGTGACCGAGCCGTCGAAGCGGCCAACGGCCGCATGCACGAGCGGCCGGCCCTCGGCGGCGCAGGCGTCGGCTACCGCGTAGCGTGTCTCGAAATTGTCGGAGCCGTCAACGACGATGTCATAACGGGCAATGAGAGCAGGGGCGTTGTCCACGGTCAGCCTGAAATTGTGCTCTTCCACGACGACGTTTGGATTGATGCGGACGATCGCCGCCCTGGCGCTGTCGGTTTTCGCCACGCCGACATCGCCCGTGGCGTGGATCACTTGTCGTTGCAGGTTGGAAAGCGAAACGATGTCGTCGTCGACGATACCGAGGGTGCCAATCCCTGCGGCGGCGAGATATTCGAGCACCGGCGCTCCCAATCCGCCGGCGCCGATGACCAGCACCCGCGCCCGCTTCAGCCGCTGCTGGCCGGCGCCGCCGATTTCGGGCAGCACGATGTGGCGGGCGTAGCGTTCGAGTTCTTCATCGGTGAGGGCGGCTGTGATCATCGCCGGACCATATAGCGGAGGAGAAAGCTTGTCAGCGCCATCCATGCGGCTCAGAAATGTGCCATGGACGAAGTTCAAATGGTCGGCCTGACCGTACCGTGATCGACGGTCAGGAACTGCGCGCGTCCCTTGAGGCTGTCAAACAATGCGGCATCGGTCCCGGTCATGAAAGCCTGGCAGTTCAGCTCCTCCAGGATCGAGAACAAGGCCGCCCGTCGACCGCCGTCGAGATGGGCAGCAATCTCGTCGAGCAGCAGGATCGGCGTCATGCCCGACATCTCGCCGGTTAGCCGCGCATGCGACAAGACAATGCCGACCAGCAGCGCCTTCTGCTCGCCGGTCGAACAGAGCTCGGCCGGCATCGCCTTGGGCCGGTGGCGCACCACAAGGTCGGAACGGTGCGGACCGTCGAGCGTGCGTCCGGCGGTGCGGTCGCGGTCGCGCCCCTGGCCAAGCGCACGACGGAACCGTTCCTCGACGTCGACGGCCGGCAACATACCGATTTCGCCTTCCAGTTCGCCCGAGATGCCGATGTCGGCTTGCGGGAACGGTCCATCGCCGGGCAGCCGGTCGATCATGCCGGCGAGCAGGCGCACCAGTTCGGCACGCGCCGCGGCAATTGCCACGCCGGTCTCGGCCATTTGCATCTCGATCGCATCGAACCAGGCACCGTCGCGTGAACCGTCGGCGAGCAGCCTGTTGCGGCCGCGCATTGCCTTTTCGTAGTCAAGCGCGCGCTGGCCGTGGCCGGGATCGATCGCCAGCACCAGCCGGTCGAGGAAGCGCCGGCGGTCGGCCGCCGGCCCGGGGAACAGCCCGTCCATGGCCGGTGTCAGCCAGACCACGCGCAGCCATTCCAGCATGTCTTCGGCTGAGCGCGCGGCTGCGCCGTTGATCCGCACCCGCCTGCCGCCTTCGCCGTCGCTGCCAGCAATCCCGGTACCGATCTCGACCTGGCCTTCCGGTCCGTCGAGCCGGGCATGCAGCGCAAAGCCACCGTCGCCGCCTTCGCGCGCCACCTCGGCATAGGGTGCGCGGCGCAGGCCGCGGCCTGGCGTGAGCAGCGAGATCGCTTCAAGCAGATTAGTCTTGCCGGCGCCATTGTCGCCGGAGAAAACCACAGCGCCGGGATCAAGGTCGATTGCCAACGCCGCATAGTTGCGGAAATTCGTAAGTGTAAGCTTACTTATGTAGGTCTGCTTCGGTTTTGCAGATCTGGTCACGACAGCAAGATGGCCCCGTTCGGGCCCTACACCCGCATCGGCATCAGCACGTAGAGCGCGGTCTCGTCGGCCATGTCGTGGATCAGCGTCGGGGAACCGGCATCCGCCAGCATGAACTTCGCCTCCGTGCCGGTCAGTTGCGCGGCAACGTCGAGCAGGTATTTGGCGTTGAAGCCGATCTCGATCGGATCGGACGAATAGTCGGCCGCCAATTCCTCGGTGGCACTGCCCGAATCCGGATTGTTGACCGCAAGCGTGACCTGCCCTTCGGCGATCGTAAGCTTCACCGCCCGGCCGCGTTCGGACGAAATGGTCGAAACGCGATCGACGGCAGCGGCGAAACTCTGGCGATCGATAATCAGCTTCTTGTCGTTGCCGGTCGGAATGACGCGCTGGTAGTCCGGGAAAGTGCCGTCGATCAGCTTGGAGGTCAAGATGACGCTGCCGATGGTGAAACGGATCTTGGTGTCCGACAGCTCGGTGGTCACTGCAACATCGGGATCGTCGACCAGCTTTTGCAGCTCGCTGACCGTCTTTCGCGGGATGATGACGCCAGGCATGCCCTCAGAGCCTGCCGGCGCATCGATCTCGGCGCGCGCCAGCCGGTGGCCATCGGTCGCGACCGAGCGCAGCTTCAGCTTGCCGCCGGCTTCGTGCGTGTGCAGATAGATGCCGTTCAGATAATAGCGCGTCTCCTCGGTCGAGATGGCGAACTGGGTCTTTTCGATGAGCCCCTTTAGTCCGACGGAATCGAGCCGGAAAATATGCGAGAACGACCCGGCTGAAAGCTCGGGAAAGTCGGACTGCGGCAGGCATTGCAGGCGGAAGCTCGAGCGCCCCGACGTCACCGTCATGGCGTTGCCGTCTTCGTCGGTCTTCAGCGCCACCTCCGCGCCGTCGGCAAGCTTGCGCACGATGTCGTAGAGCAGATGTGCCGGGACCGTCGTCGCCCCGCCACGCTCGACCTTTGCCGGTGTTGCTTCGGTCACCTCCAAGTCGAGGTCGGTCGCCTTCATTTCAAGGCTGGCCCCCTCGGCGCTGAGCAGCACATTCGACAGGATCGGAATGGTGTTGCGCCGCTCGACCACGCGGTGAACATGGTTGAGCGACTTCAGGAGATTTGACCGTTCCAAGATAACACGCATGACGAAACAGGCTCGCTTGAATGAATGAACGGGTCTCCGGCAAGCGGCGCCCCGCGAAAGGTCTGAACAGGCTCAGAATCTGCGTAAACTGACAGGAAAAACCCGGCAAACGCAAGCCCGCGCCACCGGTTCGGGCCGGCTGCACGGGCTTTCTGGGGATAAAAAGGCCGAAGTCCGCGAGCCGGCGTTTTTCGGGCCGTCAGGCCTGGTCGTTGATCAGCCTTCTCAGCAATTCAAGTTCCTGCGCCAGTGTGTTGTCGGCACCGGAAAGATCCTCGATCTTGCGCACCGCATGCAGCACGGTCGTATGGTCACGGCCGCCGAACCGCCGCCCAATCTCCGGCAGCGAGCGCGGCGTCATCACCTTCGACAGATACATGGCGACCTGCCGTGGCTTGACGATGGTGCGTGTGCGCCGGTTGGACAGAAGTTCGGTCTTCGACACGTTGTAGTGGCGCGCGACGATGCGCTGGATGTCCTCGATACGTACCCGCTTCGGTTCGCCCGAACGATAGATGTGGCCAAGGATCTCGTCGATGCGGTCGATGGTGATCTGCGGTTCGAAGGATTGGCGAAACAAAAGCTGGTTGAAGGCACCTTCGAGCTCGCGTCCGCTGCCGGTCACCGTGCGGGCGACGTGGTTGAGGATCTCTTCGGAAATATCGAGCGACGCATCGTCGATCTTGGCGGTGGCAAGCCTGAGCTTGAGCATACCGATACGCATAGCGAAATCCGGGGCTGACATTTCCAGCGCGACGCCGCCGTTGAGGCGCGAGCGGACGCGAGGCTCCAGCGACTCCAATTCCGACGGCGGCCGGTCGGCAGCGACCACCACTTGCTTGGCGCTGTCGAGCAGCATGTTGATCAAATGGCAGAATTCGTGCTGGATCGACTTGCCCTGCAGGAACTGCATGTCGTCGATGATGAGGAGGTCGATGTCGCGCAGCTGTTCTTTCAGCGTCAGTGCGTTGTTGTCGCGGATCGCGGTGGCGAACCGCCACATGAAATACTCAGCCGTCAGATAGACGACCCGCGATTTCGGATTCTGCTTCAGCGATTCTGCGGCGATCGCCTGCAACAGATGCGTTTTGCCCAGCCCGACCGTCGCGTGGAGAAAGAGTGGATTGAAACGCACCGCGCTCGACTGCGATTCCGCGACCGCCTTGGCGGCGGCAAAAGCCACTCGGTTCGATGGTCCTTCGATGAAGGAGGTGAAAGTGTAGCGTGGATCGAGCGGCGAACCGAGAACATTGTGCCGGAACTCGGTTTCTGCCGGCATCCCCGGGCGGGGTGCCGGGACCCGTTCGACCCTGCTGGGGCTCGCCGTGCCGGCAGAGAGCGCGGTTTGCGTCTGCCTGGTCATCTTGCGCGCCGGGGCCATTTCTGGCTCGACGCTGTTGCGGCCCTGGCGTGTGGCGGTACGAACCACGATTTCGATCTTGAGGATCTCCGGATCCTCGTGCTTCCACAACTCGGTGATAAGATCGAGATAGTGGCCGTTGATCCATGAACGCAGGAATGCGGTTGGCACAGAGATGCGGACAATGCCCTTGGAGGATTCAGCGACCTTCATGCGCCCGAACCAGCTCGAATAGACCTCGGTTCCCAGACGAGCCTTCAACTGGGCCTTGACCCGATCGAACTTCTGTTCAGCTTCATTGGAAGCCGCCATGTCGTTCCTTCCGATTAACGTTCCAGGAAATGGGAGGTCGCCTGTAAGCTCCCTTTCGATGCCGCCGCTCTGCATGATCGAGTTCCTTGTCTCTTGTACCTGTTTTCCGCCGGGGATGCGCCTCCTGCATCCATGTTTCCGGCGACCGTGTCTTCGCTGCGACACCATCGCCGCCGCCGGCCGATGAATCGCCTCGTTGTCGGTCCGGCGCCGAAGAGCCGATCCGCCTTGGTCATGTCAGGGCAACAAAATGCCGTCCGGCGAAAAACCGCCGGCGCACCGTCGACCTGCCATGTACAATTACGCCAGTCCCCTACCGTATCGAAAAGACAAACCAACCCGTCCGCGGAGTTGAATCCGCGCTGTAAACTCTGCCAATTTGAGCTGGCCGGTTTCAGGCTGGTCAAGGGCCAAGGGCCCGTCCCTTCGATGGACAGACATTACCGAAATCGCTGTGGATAGGGCAAGGCCACCCCTAACGGATTTTTAAGGAATCTGCCTAGCAAGGCACGTTTCGGATGCCGTGCTGCAACAGTTGATTTTGACAAAGCCATTGTGATTCAAACCCTTTTCCGCCGAATATGAAAAAGGCCACACAACGCGAAATTTTCTGAAATAATTCACTTGACAGCCAATTGTCGCCTATCGGCTGCAGCTGATGTGAACAAGCTGTGGATCACCATCGGTAAGCTCCTGAAAAGAAACGGTAATCTGTGACGCTCGGAAATTTTCGTATGGGCGGTTTCGGAGGCTCCGAATATGAGCGGGCATGTATATGCCGGCAAAGCATTTCGAACTTTGAAATGCTCGCGGAGCGCCGTTTTGCGGGCTTTCTTTTAAGTACTTGCCGGCAAACGAAAAAACCCGGCGCGATTGGCCGGGTTTGAAGAAGCGCAGTTCAGGATGGATATATTAGGCTGACAGCACCTTGACCCGTTGGGCCAGCCGCGACACCTTGCGCGATGCCGTGTTCTTGTGCACCACGCCCTTGGTCGCGGCGCGCATCAATTCCGGCTCGGCCACCTTGAAGGCAGCCTGTGCGGCCGCCTTGTCGCCAGCCGCGAGCGCCTCTTCGACCTGGCGGATGTAGGTCCGGACGCGGGAGCGGCGGTTCTTGTTGATCGCTGCGCGACGGGCGATCTTGCGCGTTGCCTTTTTGGCCGAGGAGGTATTGGCCATGGTGCCTCTCTTCTGATCTGGTGGGCGCTTGCGGGATACCGCAGGGCGCAAAAAACAAACGGGCAGCCACAGGGCCGCCTCGGTTGGTGCGGCTTATAGTTCAGCTTTTCCGGCGCGTCAACGCTGCAGCGCTTTCTTTTTGACCGGCGCCTTCGTCATCTCATCGGTTCGTGAAATTCGGCTTCCGCTTGCCGGTAAAGGCCGCCATGCCTTCCTTCTGGTCATCCAGCGCAAACAGCGAATGAAACAGCCGGCGCTCGAACCGCAGACCCTCTGTCAGCGTCGTCTCATAGGCGCGGTTGACGGCCTCCTTTGCCATCATCACCGACGGCAAGGAAAAACCGGCGATCTTGGCCGCTGCCTTAAGCGCTTCCTCGATCAACTCGCCGGCTGGTACGACGCGCGAGACAAGGCCGGAACGCTCGGCCTCGGCTGCGTCCATCATTCGCCCCGTCAGGCACATGTCCATCGCTTTCGACTTGCCGACGAAGCGGGTCAGGCGCTGCGACCCGCCCATGCCGGGCATGACGCCCAGCGTGATCTCGGGCTGGCCAAACTTGGCGGTGTCGGCGGCGATGATGAAGTCGCACATCATCGCCAGTTCGCAGCCGCCGCCCAGCGCATAACCCGCCACCGCCGCGATGATCGGCTTTCGTGCTCGCGTAAATTCTTCCCAGCCGACGAAGAAGTCCTGCAGATAGGCATCCACATAGGAGATCGACTGCATTTCCTTGATGTCGGCACCTGCCGCGAAAGCCTTTTCCGAACCAGTGATGACCATGGCGCCAATGTCGGCATTGGCGCCCATGCTATTCACCGACGCGACCAGTTCCGCCAGCACTTGTGAATTCAGCGCGTTGAGCGCCTGCGGCCGGTTCAGCGTAATCAGCCCGACCTTGCCGCGGGTTTCGACGATGATGGTTTCGTAGCCCATGCTTTGCTCCTCCTCCTCGCTTCTGGTTCAAGCCTGACAGGTCCGGCAGTGGAAAGTCGAACGACCGCTTTGCACGATACGCTCGATGTGGCCGCCACAACCAGGCTTGGAGCAGGCTTCGCCCTCGCGATCGTAAACCGCGAAGGAATGCTGGAAGTAGCCCAGCGATCCATCGGTCTGCATATAATCGCGCAACGACGAGCCGCCGGCGGCGATCGCATCGGCGACGACCGAGCGGATTGCTTCGGCCAGGCGTTCGCTCTGCTCTTTGGCTTTCTTGCCGGCTCTCGCGAGGGTGCCCGCTTCGCGCAGCGGCGACAGGCCGGCCCGCCAAAGCGCTTCCGAGACGTAGATATTGCCTAGCCCGGCGATCAGCCTCTGGTCCAGAAGTGCCGCTTTCAGCGGTGACTTGCGACCTTTCAGCAACGAAGCGAGCAGCGCGCCGTCCAGTGCATTTCCTGTAGGCTCGACGCCCAATCCCGCCAGCATCGGATGCATGTCGGGCTCGCCTTCCGAAAATAGCATGAACCCGAAGCGGCGCGGGTCGTTGAAGATCACGCGAGAGCGGACGCCGGCAGGTGATGCGATGTCGAAGACCACGTGATCGTGAGCGCTATTTTTTGAACGTTCGTGGTGGAACGCGCCGGGCGTTGCGCTCTCGTCGGCCGTTTCGATGCGAAACGAACCCGACATGCCGAGATGGCAGATCAAAACCGGGCCGTTGTCCACGTGGATCGTCAGATATTTGGCACGGCGGCCGAGCGCCGCAATCGTCTTGCCGGTCAGCCGCTCCGAAAATCTCTCGGGGAACGGAAACCGCAAATCCGGCCGGCGTGCCTCGACAACGACAATGCGGGCACCTTCAAGGGCCGGCTGCAGGCCGCGCCTGACTGTTTCGACCTCCGGCAGCTCAGGCATGGCCATCTATCGTGGCATGGAAGGAGGTGCCGTAACGGCCGCGCGCCAGCCCGAGATGTTCGGCCACGGTTTCGCCGATGTCGGCAAACGTCGTCCTCAGTCCGATGTCTGCGCCTTTGAAACCCGGCCGTGTCCCGATAACCGGAATTCGCTCGCGTGTGTGATCGGTGCCGCGCCACGTCGGATCGTTGCCGTGATCGGCGGTCAAAATGAGCAGATCGCCTGGCCTCAGCCGTGCGAATGCCTCGGGCAGGCGCCGGTCGAAAGCTTCGAGTGCGGCGGCATACCCCGCAACGTCGCGCCGATGCCCGAACTCGGTGTCGAAGTCGACAAAGTTCGCGAAGACGAGGTCGCCGTCGCGGGCATCTTCCATGGCGCCAAGCGCTTTGTCGAACATTGCCATGTTGCCGGCAGCCTTGCGGACTTCCGAGATCCCACGATGGGCGAAAATGTCGCCGATCTTGCCGACGGCGATAACCCGGCCGCCGCGCGCCGTCAGCCGGTCGAGCAGCGTCGGTTCCGGCGGCGGTACGGCATAGTCGCGACGATTATGCGTTCGCTCGAACGTGGCGGCGGTTTCACCGATAAACGGCCGCGCGATGACGCGGCCGATATTCAGCTGATCGACGAGCCTGCGCACCACCTTGCAGAACTCGTAAAGCCGTTCCAGGCCGAAATGAACCTCATGCGCGGCGATCTGCAGGACGGAGTCGATCGAGGTGTAGCAGATCGGCTTGCCGGTGCGGATATGGTCTTCGCCGAACCGTTCGATGATCTCGGTGCCCGGAGCATGGCAATTACCGAGGATGCCGGGCACCTTCCCTTCACGCACCATTGCTTCGGTCAATTCGGCTGGAAAGGCGGGAATCGTGTCCGGGAAGTAACCCCAGTCGAAACGGACCGGCAGGCCGGCTATTTCCCAATGGCCCGATGGCGTGTCCTTGCCGCTCGAAACCTCTTGGGCCGCCCCGTGAAAGGCGGTGGCAAGCGGGGCACTGCCGCCATTCTCGAACCTGAAACCCGTCGCCGTTGCCGCGGCCTGGCCGAGGCCGAGCGCGAGCATGTTTGGTACAAGAAGGGGCCCGTCACGCAGGCCTTCGCGATCGGCGCGGCCTTCCGCGCAGGCCCGCGCGATGTGTGCGAACGTATTGGAGCCGGTATCGCCATAACGTTCGGCATCGGCCGCGCCGCCGATGCCGAAGGAGTCGAGGACAAAAAGGAAGGCGCGTGCCATCGAATGGTTCATCATTGCCTGCGTGTTGGCTCAGACATAGGGTTCCGCGCCGCCATTGGCAATTCGGAAACCCGAACGGCACGGCTTGGCGTGCTGGCCCGGGAGAGACGAATCGCGGCATGGTCGATCTGCCGATGGAAATGCGCGGCGTGAAGCTCGCATGAGGCCTGCCCTGAACGCATTCGCCGCCGTACTGGCTTTGCTGCTGGATGCGTCTTGCGCAAACCTGGCGCGAGCCGATTGGCGCGATGTTATCGGAACGTTCCGTATCGATATCGTCGCCGAACCGTTGCCGGTCCGAGGGACTATGTGCTGGCCGCTCTAGTCTCGGCCCGCGGTCGCAAGCAATAGCAACAGCCCGTTAGCGGGCTTCAGGCGTCAGCAATCGCTGCACGGAATGGTCGGGCTCCTGCGCGGCCGCAGATAGTAAGTTTCCGCCATCGATATCGAATTGAAGACCGAGCTCAACCCGAACCGGCTTTGGCCGTCCGCCGACCAGGTGATGATTGGCTTGTACGCGAGATCGCTTTCGACCCGAATGAGGAAAGTGCCTTTGATCTTGAGCGCGCTCGGGACAGTTGTGGTGGAATCCTTGACCGCGTCGACGCTAGAGACGCCATCGACCAGTTTGCGCGACCATACGACCAGGACTTTCGGCGTCGTCTCGTTCGTCACCTGTATCGCCGTGATAATGATCTTCGGTTTCGAGCGGTTGTAGGGCTGCAGCGTGGAACTGCCGATCGCCATGATGGCATCGACATCGGCCGCCTTGACGGTCTGCTGCTGCGTGACGAGATCCGCTACCATGCTGCCGATGCGGCTGACCTTTTTGCTGGTCTCGATGGCTTGCGAGGCCTCCATTGTCATAAAGTACATGATCAACAGGACAGGCACGATGAGGGCAAACTCGACAGCCGCAATACCGCGGCGGTCCGAGCAAAGCCGGACTGCTCTTGTACAAATCCCTGCGATGCCCAGCTGTGCCCCCGCACGAATCATGGCTTTGCCCTTTTCCAGCGACTATGTGGTTCAGTTGTCGAACGGCTCGTTCTGCCAAGTGATCGAAGCAAAATGCAGCGTTTTGCCGTCCTTCAGGTTGGCCATCGATTTGGCCATGAAGTCGGTCATCACCGGCCATTTGTAAAAAACCCGCAGCATGTTTCTCGACTCCGCCAGGCCAGGTGCGACGGTGAAGGTCTGTGTGCTCGTGCCCTTGGTCAGCACGACGTCGCCATCCTGAATCTTGAAACCGGCCAGCGCCGCATCGGCGAAGGTCGGATATTCGCGCAAGTCCACCAGCAATCCGGGACAGGTCTTGGCGACCATGATCTCCAATTTGGTGCAGATCATATCCCGCAGCTTGGTACCGGACACATCGGTCGGTCTTAGTTGGCCGGTACGCAGCTGGCGCGCGATGTCGTCGGTGGCGTTTGCCATCACTTCCTGTGCGGCAAAAGAAATGCAGCTCTCCAGGATGGCGAAGACAAGAAGCGCGAAAGGAATTGCAAGCATGGCGAATTCGATCGCCGTGCTCCCGCGGCGGTCGCCCAGAAACCGTCTTGGAAAACCTGCTCGTCCTGCCTTGCTCATGTCCTCTGCCCGCCGATGCCGCTTCTGTATCGGTCCCACCCTTAGTCGGAACCGATTGAAGTCCGGTTGGAATGACCGTTAAATTCAATGGGAAGGCCTTAACCCGGCGATAACCGAAGCACGTTCCCGTCAAAGGCGGAGACGTCGGCTAGCTAATGCCCGGCGCTCATTTCGGCTTCAGAGGCCTTCTCGGCATCGCTCTTATACGAGCTTTCGCAATATGGCGCGCAGGACATGGTCTGTACTTCGGAACGCCGATAGATGCGCACCGACGATGCTGCCTGGCGCACGACGGTTATTTGCTCATCGACGATCGGGTTACCCTCTTGGTCGAGGACGACGAGATTGGTGACGCCAAATCCCTTGCCGGTCAGTACGATGGTCGATGCGTCCTGCACGGAGGCGTCGGCGATCGCCGGATTGCCGACGACAATCGTATCGGCGGCGCGCGACAATTTGATAATTTTTGCCTGGTTCATCGTCACCTCGATGCCGGCGCCGGCCTTGGCTGGAAAGGCGAAAGCCGCTGCGGCAAAAAGCACGGCAACTGGAAATGATGATCTCGGCCCGGCCATTGAGGCGCCCCCTGGCAAACTGTTCAACAGAACATGAACGAGATTGGTGAACCAACCGTTAAGCGGCTGGAGTTCAGGATTAAGCCGGAACCGGCATTGGGCCCAGCCGGCACGGCTGGAACGTCTTTGCCGAATTGCGCCTTTTGCGCCTTTTGTCAGCCCGTGGGCCCAGCGGCGGGTATTTTAGTTCTGGGTTAACCACGCAATGTCGTCGAAGCGGGAAAGGAATCGGTAAGCCTGTTTATTAAGCCGATTGAAACAGCTTCTCCTTAGATTCGCAGTATCCGATCAGCCACCAAGAGAAGTTGACGGAAGTGCTGTAACAATTGGAGTAGGAGCTCGAATGTCTAACCTCATCGCACGTTTTGTGAAGGACGAATCCGGCGCGACCGCTATCGAATACGGTCTGATCGCCGCCCTTATCGCGCTTGCCATCATGGTCGGCGCCGGCTCGCTCGGCAACGCGCTGAACGCCAAGTTCAGCACCATCTCCACTAAGGTGAGCGGTAGCTGATCGTAACAGGTTCGCTTGTTCTCCAAATAAGGGCCGCCGCACTGGCGGCCCTTATTTAGTCTTTAGTCCCGGCACGATTTGAAATTCGGGCCTCATCAATCGTTAAGCGAATGTGACTAGGCTGAGGGCCAGATGCAATTTGACCACAGGCGCGCCGATGCTTGAAGCCGTGATCTTCGTCGTGTTTCCGTTCTGCATGCTTTTTGCCGCGATCTCCGATATGCTTTCGATGACGATCGCCAATCGCGTGCCGGTGTTGCTTGTGGTTGTGTTCGCCTTGGCTGCGCCTTTGACCGGCATGGACTGGGTCACCTATGGCTGGCATTTCGCCGCCGCCGGCCTGGTTCTCGCGGTGACGTTCGGCCTGTTCGCGCTGGGCGGCATGGGCGGTGGCGACGCCAAGCTTCTGGCTGCCACTGCTATGTGGATGGGACTGAACATCCATCTCATCGAGTACCTCGTCGCCTCGACATTCATCGGCGGCCTGCTGACGCTAGCCATCCTCGCCTATCGAAAGTCGCCGCTTGCCGCCGTCACAAGCCACAATCCGTTCCTGCGCCATTTCGCCGATGAGGCGACCGGCGTTCCGTACGGCATCGCGCTTGGCGTTGGCGGTCTGCTCACCTATTCCGACTCGCCATTGATGGCCTGGGCACTTACCAGGCTGGCGGGCTGAATTTCGCTTTACGCCGTTGGCGCCGAGCAGGCGAGTTGGCCACGTTTTCCTTCGGGCCGGGCTTGTCGATCTAATTTATGTAAACGTTAAATTAATCACGATCGTAAGTATAACATTAACCTTGTTTTGACGATTGCCGCTGCAAAGTCCCGCTTGGCTACGTGGTTTGCCAAGGCGAGGTTCGGACAGATGCCAGCATCCCGATTGATTATTCTGAGCGTGGCGATAGCCGCGGCCGGTGGTGCAGGCTATGTCGCGAAGAACATGGTCGTGGCTCCGCCGCCTCCGGTTGTCGATTCCGGTCCTCAGGCGCCGACGATCGCACTGCAGGATGTGCTTGTTCTTTCCGGCGACGTTCCGATGGGCAGTCCGCTTGAAAACAACATTTCCTGGGAGTCATGGCCGTCCGCCGGCATCAACGCAAATTTCATCACCCGCGCCGCCGAGCCTGAAGCGCTGGACAAGCTGAAGGGCGCCGTCGCCCGCGTGGCGCTCTACGCCGGCGAACCGCTGCGGCGCTCGAAGCTGATCGGTGAGGGGCAAAGCTTCATGTCGTCGATCCTGCCCTCCGGCATGCGGGCTGTTGCCACAAGCATCTCGGCCGACACCTCGGCCGGTGGCTTTATTCTTCCCAACGATTTCGTCGACGTCATCATGACCCGCAGAGCCGATCCCGCCAATGGCGGTGGTTCGGGCTTCACGACCGAAACTATTCTCAAGAATATTCGCGTCCTGGCGATCGACCAGACCATTCAGGAAGACGAGGAAGGCAAGAAGACCAGGGTGGGCCAGACCGCCACCCTGGAATTGACGCCGCAGCAGTCAGAGATCATCACCGTCGCACAGCAGATGGCAGATCGCCTGACATTGGCGCTGCGCTCGATCAAGGATAGCCAGGACAAGAATGTGGGCGAAGCCGACTACCTGGTTTCCGGCAATGGCCGGCGCGGAACGGTGCGGTTGATCAAGTCGGGCGAAGTTTCCGAAGTGGGGGCAAGGAAATGAGTCTAAAAACCAAACTGCCGCTCACGCTGGCTGCGGCGATCGGCCTGTTTCTCCTTGGAACGAATGCATATGGCATCCTCGATGCCAGTGCGGCGGGCAATGCCAGGGTTACGGCTTCGACCGCCACCCAGCGGGTCAAGCTTGGACTGAACAAGTCGGTGGTCATCGACCTCCCGAGTGATGCCTACGACATTCTCGTCGCCAACCCCGCTGTAGCCGACGCGGTGACCCGCACCGCCAGGCGCATCTATCTGTTTGGAAAGGCGGTCGGCGAGACCAATATCTTCGTCTTTGGCCCGAATGGCGAGCAGATCGTCAGCCTTGACCTAGCGGTCGAACGTGACGTCGCCGGGCTGGAGGATTACATCAAGCGCTTCATCCCGTCATCGGAGGTCAAGGTCGAGTTGCTGAACGACAACGTCGTTCTGACCGGAACCGTTGACACTCCTCTGGACGCCAAGCGCGCGGCTGATCTGGCGAACATCTTCGTGTCCGGCGGCGAGGCGACCACGGGTCAATATTCGCAGACCGCTGCCGGCGGTTCGGCTGAAGCCGGCGTCGCGATCGATAACCCGGATGCCGAGCGCCGCGTCAGCAAGATCGTCAACCTGCTGCAGATTATCGGCGACGACCAAGTGACGCTGAAGGTGACGGTCGCGGAAGTCAGCCGCTCGGTGATGAAGCAGCTCGGCGTCAACATGGTGGGCAACGGCAGCAGCAACGGCATCAGCTGGGGCGCGGTAAGCGACAATTTCACTGGTTTGGGCAAGTCGCTGTCGAACTCGGGCCTCGCTATCGGGAGCTCGACGCTGCAGGCCTACATCAATGCCATGGAACAGTCCGGCGTCATGAAAACCCTCGCCGAACCAACATTGACGGCCGTATCCGGCGAGAAGGCGACCTTCAAGGTTGGCGGCGAATACAACATGGTGACCAGCGTTTCCCAAGCCGTATCAAACGATAACCAGACCGGTCTGAAGACGTATTCGATCGAGAAGATCGAATACGGCATTGGCCTGGAATTCCAGCCGGTGGTGCTGTCTCCCGGCCGTATCAGCCTGAAAGTCAGAACCTCGGTTTCCGAGCCGACAACGGAGGGGTCTGTGTCTTTGTCCGAAGGTGTAACAAGCCCGGGCATGAATGCCCTGTCGCTCCGCAAGCGCTTGGCCGACACAACAGTGGAACTGCCTTCGGGCGGCTCGATGATGATTGCCGGCCTTGTCCGCGATGATCTCAGGCAAGCCGTCAACGGCTTGCCCGGTCTGACAAAGATTCCAGTGCTTGGCGCGCTGTTCCGCAGCAGGGATTTCGTTCGCAACGAGACCGAGCTCGTCATCATCATAACGCCCTATCTGGTGAAGCCGGTGGCGCGCAACGATCTTGCCAAGCCGGATGACAATTTCAACGCCGCCAGCGATGGCGCCGGCATTTTCCTTGGCCGCGTCAACCGTGTCTACGGCACCATGCAGACCGACAAGCCCAACGGCCGTTACCACGGCGTTGTCGGCTTTATCTACAAGTAAGCGGGGAAGCGGTCATGTCTAAGGCAACATCGAAGGCGCAGGCGATCACCGCGACGCGGTCAGTCCATTCGCGAATCTGGCGGCCGGCCGTTCCCATAATAGCGATCGCGGTGGCGGCATTGCTGGCCGGCTGCGCCAATCGCGACAGCGTCACGGTAGGTGCCATACCGGACGATTATCGCACCACCCATCCGATCGTCATAGCCGAGAAGATACAGAAGATCGATCTTCCGGTCGGCGCCGGCGACCGTGGTATGACCAGATCCCAGCGTGACACACTCCTGGGCTTCCTGGACGGATACGACAGGAGCGCGGCCCCGGTGCTGACGATTGAGATTCCGAGCGGCTCAGCCAACGAAATCGCAGCGGCAGCGGCCGGCCGCGATTTCGCCAGGCTGGCCATAGCCAGCGGCATCAGCCGGAAGCGGATCGCCTTGCGGTCCTATCAGTCTGTCTCGGCCGAAGCGTCCGCACCGGTCCGTGTTGCCTACGTCTCGGTGAAGGCTCAGACGGATAAATGCGGGCGCTGGCCCGAAGACCTGCTGCAGACTTCGGAAAACAAGCACTATGCCGATTTCGGCTGTTCGTATCAGAACAACCTGGCTGCCCAGATGGCCAATCCGTCCGATCTGATCGGGCCACGCAAGCCGACGCCGATCGACGCGGAAAATCGCGGCGCGGTGATCGACGTCTATCGTGACAGAGGTATCTCGGACGAATTCCTCGGCAATTCGGAAGTCGAATATTAACGAGTGTTGAGGCTCAACAAACCCTAAGCCGCGCAAGTCACGGAAAGTGATGACAATGAGCAATCTTGCCTATGACACAGAGGTACCGGGCGGCGAAACCTCGGAGCAGGATATTGCCGCGATGCAGGCGTTGCGGCCGATCCCGCGCATTTCGATCCAGGCATTTTGCGAGACCGAAGGCGTAGCCAATCCGGTCGAGCGCGCCGGCGAGGATCGCCGCATGGCCAAGGCCCATCTGAAGGTGCATATGGGGGGCATCCCCACCGCCATCGAATTCTATCAGTCGGCGCCGACACCGAACCTGATCCTGCTTGAATCGCGCAGCGAGCCGAAGCTGTTGCTGGAACAACTCGCACAGCTCTCCGAGCATTGTGATCCGACCTCCAAGGTGGTGGTTGTCGGCCACTACAACGATGTCGGCCTGTACCGCGAACTCATCCGTTCGGGCATTTCCGAATATGTCATCGCGCCCGTATCGATGGCCGACATCGTCAGCGTGGTGTCTTCGATCTTCGTTGATCCGGAAGCTGAGCCGATCGGCCGCTCGATTGCGTTCATCGGCGCCAAGGGCGGCGTCGGCTCCTCAACCATAGCCCATAATGTGGCCTGGGCCATGTCGTCCCTTTTCAAATCCGAAGTGGTTGTCGCCGATCTCGACCTCGCCTTCGGAACGGCCAATATCAATTTCGACCAGGACCCGGCGCAAGGCATTGCCGAGGCGGTCTTCTCGCCGGAACGCGTCGACGAGGTCTATCTCGACCGGCTGCTCGCCCAATGCGCCGAGCACTTGTCGCTGCTTGCGGCACCTTCGACCCTGGAGCGGGTCTACGATTTCGATCCTGACGCCTTCACCCAGCTTATCGACATAGCCCAGCGTAGCGCGCCGCTCCTCGTGCTTGATGTTCCCCACGTCTGGGCCGGCTGGACCAAGAACACGCTGGTCAAGGCCGACGAGATCGTCATCACGGCGACGCCCGAACTGGCCAATCTGCGCAACACAAAGAACCTGGTCGACATGCTGAAGCGGCTTCGTCCGAACGATCCTGCGCCAAAGCTTGTAATAAACCAGGCCGGTGTGCCGAAACGTCCCGAGATTACGCCGTCCGACTTCTCCGAATCGCTCGGCCTTTCGCCGATGTCGATCATCCCGTTCGAGCCGCTTTTGTTCGGAAATGCTGCCAATAATGGACGTATGCTCGGTGAAATGGATGCCAAGAGTCCGGTCGTCGCCACGATCAACGAGATCGCCCATGTGCTGACAGGGCGCAGCGAAATCAAGGTGAAGAAAAAGGCTGGCCTCGGCAACCTGATCGGCAAGCTTTCGCGCAACAAGAAGTGATGCCTCAGCGGTGGAATTGGTAAGCGATCATGTTTGGTAAAAGAGGCAGCGACGACGGCAACCGGACCATTCCGGAATTCCGTCAGCCAGCACCCGCACCTGCTGCGCCGGCGGCCGCCAACCCTGTGGAAGCGGCTGTAACTGCCAGGCCGGCGGCGCTGCCGCCATCCGGCGCGCCTGCCGCGCCGGCGGTTCGCCGTGCGGTCGAGCCGCCGCCATTGGCCCCGGAGCCGAAAACTATCCAGCGCCAAAAGAGTGAAACCTACTACGACACCAAAAGCCAGGTCTTCGCCGCACTCATCGATACGATCGATCTGTCGCAGCTGGCCAAACTCGATCCCGAAAGCGCGCGCGAGGAAATCCGCGACATTGTCAACGACATCATCGCGATCAAGAATTTCGCGATGTCCATCGCCGAGCAGGAAGAGCTTCTCGAGGATATCTGCAACGACGTTTTGGGCTACGGGCCGCTGGAGCCACTGCTTGCCCGCGACGATATTGCCGACATCATGGTCAATGGCGCCAAGAACGTCTACATCGAAGTCAACGGCAAGGTCGAGCAGACCGGCATCCGTTTCCGCGACAACCAGCAGCTCCTCAACATCTGCCAGCGTATCGTCAGCCAGGTTGGCCGCCGCGTCGATGAATCAAGCCCGATCTGCGATGCGCGTCTTCCTGATGGCTCCCGTGTCAACGTCATCGCACCGCCCCTGGCTATCGACGGCACCGCACTTACCATCCGCAAGTTCAAGAAGGACAAGCTGACGCTCGACCAGCTGGTCAAGTTCGGCTCGATTTCGCCGCAAGGGGCCGAGATTCTCAAGATCATCGGCCGTGTCCGCTGCAACATTGTCATCTCGGGCGGTACCGGCTCAGGCAAGACGACGCTGCTCAATTGCCTGACCAACTATATCGACCGCGAGGAACGCGTCATCACCTGCGAAGACTCAGCTGAGCTGCAATTGCAGCAGCCGCATGTGGTGCGTCTCGAAACCCGTCCGCCCAACCTCGAAGGCGAGGGCGAAGTGACCATGCGCGACCTGGTCAAGAACTGTCTGCGCATGCGCCCCGAACGCATTATCGTCGGCGAAGTGCGCGGACCCGAAGTGTTCGACCTGCTGCAGGCGATGAACACCGGCCATGACGGCTCGATGGGAACGATCCACTCGAACAGCCCGCGCGAATGCCTCAACCGTATTGAGTCGATGATCGCCATGGGCGGCTATACGCTGCCGCAAAAAACCGTGCGCGAAATCGTCGTCGGCTCCATCGACGTGATCATACAGGCTGCACGCCTGCGCGACGGATCGCGGCGTATCACCCACATCACCGAGGTGATCGGCATGGAAGGCGACGTCATCATCACCCAGGACATCGTTCTCTATAACATCAAGGGCGAGGACGCGAACGGCAGGCTGCTGGGCGAGCACGTGTCGACTGGCATCGGCCGTCCGCATTTCTGGGAGCGCGCCCGCTATTACGGTGAGGAGCAGCGCCTCGCGGTTGCGCTCGAGGCGATGGAGAAACGCGCTGACTGATCCGTCTGGAAGCGTGAGGGCCAGGGTCGATGTTCGGAATTGACGGCACTGTATTGGCATTCGTCGTGCTCGCCGGCTTCAGCGCCGGCGCTGTCGCCTATGCTTTCCTGTTCAACCGGATCAGCACCGAGAAGCAGGTCGGCAAGCGGCTTGATTCGATCAAGACCGCCGAGACGGATCGTTCCGTCGTCAAGGCTTCGCGTGATCGCGTGGCGGAAGCGGCCAAGCGTCGCAAGTCCGTCCAGGATTCGCTGAAAGATCTCGATCAAAAGCAAAAGTCCAATCAGAGCCTGGTCAAGAAGCCACCGCTGAAGATCCAAATCCGTCAGGCCGGCATGAAGATCTCGCTTGAGCGCTTCTATGTCTACTCGGCGGTCTGCGGCGTCGTCTTGACGGCTGTTGTCTATTTCATCGGCGCACCACTGCTGGTCTTGCCGGCTGCGCTGCTGGTCGGCGTCTTGGGTCTGCCCCGCTGGTTCGTCTCGTTTCGCCGCGCGCGCCGCGTCAAGGCGTTCCTCAACGAATTTCCGAACGCGCTCGATATCATCGTGCGTGCGGTAAAATCCGGTCTGCCGCTGAACGATGCCGTGCGCCTGATCGCCAACGAGTCCCCCGAGCCGGTCAAGACCGAGTTCCGCCGCATCGTCGATTCGCAGCAAATGGGTTTGTCGATCCCCGACGCGGCCATGCGCATGCCAGAAACGATGCCGTGCACCGAGGCGAGCTTCTTCGGCATCGTCATCCAGATTCAGTCTCAGGCCGGCGGCAATCTTTCCGAAGCGCTGGGCAATCTATCGCGCGTGCTTCGCGACCGCAAGAAAATGAAAGCCAAGGTCCAGGCGTTGTCCATGGAAGCCAAGGCATCCGCCGTGATCATCGGCGCCTTGCCTTTCGTCGTCGCCTTTCTCGTCTATTTGACGAGCCCGAACTACATCATGCCCCTCTTCACCACCAGCACCGGCCATCTGATCCTCGGTTGTTCCGGCATCTGGATGTCGATGGGCGTCCTGGTAATGCGCAAGATGATGAACTTCGAAGTCTAGGACTCGCGTATGACCGATCACGTCATCAGAACTCTCACCGATCCGTCTCTGCTGATCGCACTGCTGGTCGGCATTGCGGTGTTTGCGACCGTCTTCACGCTGCTGCCCGCCTTTGGCGGAAACCAGCTCAAGGCGCGCATGAAATCCGTGGCGCTGGAGCGCGATGAGCTGCGCGCCAAGCAGCGTGCGCGGCTGGCAGTCGAAGCCGACCGCCGACGCAAGGGCCTGCGCGAAGAACAGTCGGTCGGCATGCGCAATATTGTCGATCGCCTGGATCTCAGGCGTGCGCTGGCGGATGAAGGTACCTTGCAGAAATTGAAAGTGGCGGGTTTTCGCGGGCAAAATCCGCTGACACGCTTCCTTTTCTTCCGTCTCGTCCTGCCCTTCATCGGCTTTGCATTGGCGGCGATGTATCTGTTCGTGCTCGGAGGATTGCCCGAGCAGCCGCTTTTCGTGAAGCTGTTCGTGTGCATCGTGGTAGCCTATGCGGGGTTCTACGCGCCGGTGCTCTACGTCAACAACCGCGCTACCAAGCGCAAGCAGTCGATTCAGATGGCGTGGCCGGACGCGCTCGACCTGTTGCTGATATGCGTCGAGTCCGGCATGTCGGTGGAAGCGGCGCTCCGCAAGGTCGCCGATGAGATCGGCGCGCAATCGGTGGCATTGGCGGAAGAGTTCATCCTGACCAACGCCGAGCTTTCCTATCTGCAGGAGCGCAAGCAGGCCTACGAGAACCTTGCAAGCCGAACTGGCCTCGAATCCGTCAGGTCGGTGTCCCAGGCGTTGGTTCAGGCTGAGCGCTACGGTACGCCCGTGGCGCATGCGCTGCGCGTGCTGGCCGCCGAAAGCCGCGACATGCGCATGAATGCCGCCGAGAAGAAGGCCGCGGCCTTGCCGCCCAAGCTCACCGTGCCGATGATCCTGTTCTTCCTGCCGGTGCTGTTCGCCATCATTCTGGGTCCCGCCGGCATCCAGGTCAGCCAGCGCGGCATCTTTGGCGACCAGCCGAAATCCAGCAGCGAGTAGCGCCAGCGGCGTCGCCACAAAGCTGATATGATTCAGGGCCGCGCTGCCGGTGCAGCGCGGCTCTTTGCGTTTGACATGTTGCGGAATTCTCGCGCCGGTTCGGCGCTCGAAGCGGTCAGTTGGTGGCGGGCTTTGCCTTGTCCTGGTCCTTGAGCTGGCTCCAGGCATTCTGCTGCGCCAGCATCTGGCGCAGGTAAGCGACATTGGCCTGCGCCTGATCCGGCGACAGCTCTTGCGAGGCGATCTTCTCGGCCTCGTCGAAACGGCCTTGCAGACCGACGACCAGCGCCAGGTTCTGGCGGACGCGGCTGTCTGCATTCGGCTGCTGGGCGGCCGAGCGCATATAGGTTTCGGCCGTGCGCAAATCACCTTCCAGCACGTACGACATGCCGAGATTGGAAAGGATCGACGGTTCGTTCGGCCTGAGGTCAAGCGCCTTGCGATAGCCTTGGCGCGCCTCGTCCTTTTGGCCGAGCTGGTCGAGAATGGCAGCTTCGGCCGATACCAGTTTCCAGTCAGGATATTCGGGCGTCTGGGCGCGGCGCACGGCATCGAGAGCCGGCTCGAACTGACCGTTGGCGGCTAGCGCCTTGCCATAGGCGGCGAGCACGTCGCGGTCCTTCGGCAAGGCGATCGCCAGCTTGCGCATCACCGCAAGCGACTGGTCTGCGTCGCCGTCCATCTGCAGCGCCGCGGCATAGTTTGTCGCGGTCCGCTTGTCGCTGGGGTTTTTCGAATAGGACTGGCCGAGCGCCATCGTAGCGTTGTGCAGTTCGCCCGCCGACATTGTTTCCAGCGGCTTGCCGCTTGGACGAGAAATCGAGCCAGTCGTCAATTTGCTGGTTCCGCAGCCGGCGACGCCTGCGGCAAGCACCATCATCAACGCTGTGGTGATCAGCCTATGTGCACTGGCGTTCATCCTGCGGTTGGTCGGCATCGGCACCAGGGCTCCGTTTATGCGCGTGACCATTTGCGTGGTCATCTTCCCTCCCGCAGAAATATTCTGTTAACCCTAACGGAGTGTTAAGAAACGCCGACTCGGAAGCCCGGAGACCAGCGAATGCCTGTCGAACTCGTCGAGAAAGAATTGAGCAGTGCGCTGCCGGTCCATCTGGTGGCCAAGGGTGCTCTGGCGGCGGCGGGCCTTGCGCCATCCTCGGTCGCCTGGGCCAAGGCCAACGGCTTTTCCGGCGAGGCCGGCAGGACGCTGATCGTGCCTGGCGACAACGGTGCGATTACCGGAGCCCTGTTCGGCACCGGTGATGGCGAGGGCGCACTGGCCATCGGCGCACTAGCGAGAGCCTTGCCCGAAGGCGACTGGCATTTTGCGTCCGCACCGGCCAAGCCCGAGCTTACGGCACTCGCCGTGGCGCTCGGCGGCTATGTCTTCACCCGCTACGGCAAGAAGCCAGGCAAGACGCTTCGCCTCGCGCTGCCGGCAGGCACCGACGGCGCCCGCATCCGCCGCCTCGCCGATGGCATTTTTCTGGCGCGCGATCTGGTCAACACGCCGACCAGCGATATGGGCCCCGGGCATTTGGAGAAGGCCGCCAGGACCTTGGCCGCGACGCACAAGGCCGAAATATCGGTGACCAAAGGTGACGATCTTCTTACCGCCAACTTTCCGATGATCCACGCCGTCGGTCGAGCTTCGGCCGACGCGCCCCGCCTGATCGACATGATTTGGGGGCCGAAGAATGCCCCCAAGATAACGCTGGTCGGCAAGGGCGTCTGCTTCGATACAGGCGGTCTAGACATCAAGCCTTCCTCGGGCATGCTTTTGATGAAGAAGGACATGGGTGGCGCTGCCAACGTGCTTGGCCTCGCCTCCATGATCATGGCCACCGGGCTGAAGGTCCGGCTGCGCGTGCTCATCCCCGCAGTCGAGAATTCGATTGCCGGCAATGCCTTCCGGCCCGGCGACGTGCTGGCCAGCCGCAAGGGCATCACCGTAGAAATCGGCAACACCGACGCCGAGGGGCGGCTGGTGCTCGCCGATGCCTTGGCCTTGGCCGATGACGAAGAGCCGCAGATGCTGGTCGATATGGCGACGCTGACAGGCGCTGCCCGTGTTGCGCTCGGTCCCGACCTGCCGCCGTTCTATACCGGTGACGAGGCGCTTGCATCCGAGCTGGCGGACGCCTCCGTTGCGGTCGAGGATCCGCTATGGCGCATGCCGTTGTGGAAGCCCTATGACGCCAAGCTGGCGTCGAAGGTGGCCGACATCAACAACGTCACGTCGGACGGTTTCGCCGGCTCGATCACCGCGGCGTTGTTCCTGAAGCGCTTCGTCGAAAAGACCGCCGCTTGGGCGCATGTCGACATCTTCGCCTGGAACCCGTCCGATCGCCCGCACGGCCTTGCCGGTGGCGAAGCGCAAGGCATCCGGGCGCTGGAGCAGGTCATTTCGAACCGCTACGGCTGATTCTCGGGCATAGCCGACGAAGGTATTGACTGAAACGGAACCGAAACAATTTTCCGTCATGCTGGACGGATGTCGATTATCATGCGTCCAAGCCAGGCCTTGCGACTATG
This sequence comes from Mesorhizobium sp. WSM4828, assembly GCF_055811175.1. Taxonomy (NCBI): domain Bacteria; kingdom Pseudomonadati; phylum Pseudomonadota; class Alphaproteobacteria; order Hyphomicrobiales; family Phyllobacteriaceae; genus Mesorhizobium; species Mesorhizobium sp. WSM4828. Next base: position 70,523 of record NZ_JBVVQK010000008.1, read on the forward strand.
GCAACAGGTGGTGCTGTCCGAGGTGCGTGACGACGCGCCTGATCTCACCATGCGCCAGACGGCGATCCTGTTCACCATCTATCTCGATCCGCCGCCGCACACGGTGCGCGGGCTCGCCGCCCGCCTCAACGTCACGAAGCCGGTGATCACCCGTGCGCTCGATACGATGGGCGCGCTGAAACTGGTGTCGCGCCATCGCGACGAGCTCGACAAGCGCAACGTGCTGGTCAGGCGCACAGTCGAAGGCGCGCTCTTTGTCGAGCGCTTTGGCGATGTTATCATTGCCAGAGCCCAAGAGTTGCCCATTTGACCAAGTTGCCCATTTGAACGAGTTGCCGATTTGACCGCCAGGGATGCCCGCCTCCATGCCTTCCGCTCCGATCTCGCCGACGCCAGGCTGAGAGGCGAGGTTTCCGCCGACCGTTTCGTCGCCGGCCGGCCGGCTCGCATCACCGCCTCCGTCGCCGACATCCGCAAGGCGCCGCGGCCGGACGCCGGCGTCGATACCCAGCTTCTGTTCGGCGAAGACGTCCTTGTCTTCGAGGACGTTGAGGGCTGGGCCTGGATACAGGCCGAGCGCGACGGCTATGTCGGCTATGTCGCGGACACCGTGCTGGGCGATCGGGAGCATGCGCCTACCCATGTTATCTCGGTGCCGCGCACTTTCCTCTATCCGGGACCGGATTTGCGGTTCCCGGTGAGCGGGCAGCTCTCGATGGGGTCATTGGTGGCGGTGACGGGCTCAGCCGAAACGCGCGGCACGCATTATGCGCTGTTGCCGTCCGGCCAAGCGGTCATCTCGGGTCACCTCAGGCCGGTCGCCGAGGCCGCCGCCGACTATGTTGCGGTCGCCGAGGCGTTTCTCGGCACGCCCTATCTGTGGGGCGGCGTCTCCGGATTCGGCATCGATTGTTCCGGTCTCGTGCAACTTGCAATGCACATGGCTGGCAGGCAAGTGCTGCGCGACACCGACATGCAGGCGGCGACCATTGGTGAACCGCTCGACCCCGGGCCGGATTTTGCCGGGTTGCGGCGCGGCGACCTGGTCTTCTGGAAAGGCCACGTCGCGATCATGACGGACCCGGAGACCATGATCCACGCCAACGGCCACACCATGCTGGTGTCGCGTGAAGGACTGAGGGAGGCGGTCGCCCGTATCGGCTATCTCTATGGCGGACCGACCGGGTTTCGCCGGCCGTAATGCGAATCGATCACCTTTTGTTCTGATTCTGCTTGGCGATTGCGCGTCACCGCGCTACCTCTGGCGCGTGACAGAGCAGCCGCGCCTTGCCGAACAGAATGCCGCCGTCGTCCTGCCCGAGCCATTTGTCAAATGGTTTGCGGAAAAGGGCTGGTCGCCGCGCGCCCACCAGATCGATTTGCTGGCCAAGGCCCAGAGCGGGCAGTCGGTATTGCTGATCGCGCCGACCGGCGCCGGCAAGACGCTGGCCGGGTTCTTGCCATCGCTGACCGAACTGGCTGGCCGGCCGAGGAGAAGGCCGGGGCAGGCGCACCGAGGCATCCACACACTCTACATCTCGCCGCTGAAGGCGCTGGCCGTCGACATCGAGCGCAATCTCGGCAAACCCGTCGAAGAAATCGGGCTGCCGGTCACCGTCGAGACACGCACCGGTGACACGCCCGCACACAAGCGCCAGCGGCAGAAGCTGGCACCGCCCGACATTCTCATGACCACGCCCGAGCAATTGGCGCTGCTGATTGCCGCGCCCGATGCCAGGCGCTTCTTCGAGGACCTGCGCTATGTCGTGCTCGACGAATTGCATTCGCTGGTGACCTCCAAGCGCGGGCATCTCCTGTCGCTCGGGCTGGCCCGGCTGCGCTCGTTTGTGCCCGCCCTGCAGACGATAGGCCTGTCGGCGACGGTCGCCGAGCCCGACGAATTGCGGCGCTGGCTGGTCAGCCAGAATCCACCGGGGCCGATGGCCGAACTGATCATCGTCACTGGCGGCGCCAAGCCCGAGATCTCCATTCTCGATTCGGAGGAGCGCGTGCCGTGGGCGGGACATTCGGCCCGCTACGCAACACCGGAGATCTACAACGAGATCAAGCGCCACAAGACAACCCTGCTGTTCGTCAACACGCGCAGCCAGGCGGAGTTGCTGTTCCAGGAGTTGTGGCGGGTAAACGAGGACACCTTGCCGATCGCGCTGCATCACGGCTCGCTTGATGTCGCCCAGCGCCGGCGCGTGGAGAAAGCGATGGGCGAAAACGCCCTGCGCGCCATCGTCGCCACATCGACGCTCGACCTCGGCATCGACTGGGGCGATGTCGACCTGGTCGTCCATGTCGGCGCGCCGAAAGGTGCCAGCCGGCTGGCGCAGCGCATCGGCCGCGCCAACCACCGTATGGACGAGCCGTCCAAGGCGATCCTGATTCCGGCCAACCGCTTCGAGGTGCTGGAATGCAGGGCGGCGCTCGACGCCAATTATCTCGGTGCCCAGGATACGCCGCCGCTGGTCAACGGCGGTCTCGACGTGCTGGCGCAGCACGTGCTGGGCTGCGCCTGTGGTGCGCCGTTCCATGCCGATGCGCTGTTCGAGGAAGTGCGGACGGCTGCACCCTATGCCGATCTCGATCGGCCGACATTCGATCGCGTCGTCGAGTTCGTCGCCACCGGCGGCTATGCGCTGAAGAACTACGAACGCTACGCCCGTATTCGTCTCAACAGGGACGGGCTGTGGCGGGTCTCAAATCCTCGCGTCGCCCAGCAATACCGGCTGAATGTCGGCACCATCATCGAAGTGCCGGCGCTCAACGTCCGCTACGTGCAGGCTGGCAGCAGAGGCGCGGCTTCGCGTGGCGGCCGGGTTCTGGGCAAGATTGAGGAGGCCTTCCTCGAGACGCTGACGCACGGCGATACCTTCATGTTCGCTGGCAAGGTGCTGCGTTTCGAAGGCATCCGCGAGAATGAGTGCTTCGTCTCGAACGCGCCCGGCAGCGACGCCAAGGTGCCGTATTACGGTGGTGGCAAATTCCCGCTTTCGACGTACCTGGCCGAACAGGTCCGCGCCATGCTGGACGATCCGCAGCGCTGGAAGAAGTTGCCGGAGCAGGTCGCAGACTGGCTGCGCTTCCAGGCCGACAAGTCGGTACTGCCGAAACGCGACGATCTGCTGATCGAGACCTTTCCGCGTGGCAACCGCTACTATCTGGTGGCCTATCCATTCGAGGGTAGGCTGGCGCACCAGACGCTCGGCATGCTGCTCACCCGCCGCCTCGACAGGGCGGGAGCCAAGCCGCTCGGCTTCGTCGCCACCGACTATGCGCTTGCCATATGGTCGCTGGCCGATATGGGCCATATGTTCAGGGCGAAGAAACCGTCGCTGGCTCAGCTATTCGATCAGGACATGCTGGGCGACGACCTCGAAGCCTGGCTCGCCGGCAGTTGGCTCTTGAAGCGCACCTTTCGCAATTGCGCGCTGATCTCGGGGTTGATCGAGAAACGCCACCCGGGGCAGGAGAAGAGCGGCCGCCAGGTAACCGTGTCGACGGATCTCATCTACGACGTGCTGCGCAGCCACGAGCCCGACCATATCCTTTTGCAGGCGACGCGGGCCGATGCCGCGACCGGTCTCTTGGATGTCAGCAGACTTGCCGAGATGCTCTCGCGCGTCCAAGGTCGAATCATGCATAAGAACCTCGAGCAGATATCGCCGCTCGCCGTGCCGATCATGCTCGAGATCGGCAAAATGCCGGTGCACGGCGAGGCCGATGACACGCTGCTGATGGATGCAGCCACGCTGGTCGAGGAGGCCATGGGGACGAAATGACTGTCGCGCTCGCCATGGCTGCGCCTCTGGCGGATGCGGGCGCTGTCCGTATCGCCGGCGAACGCGCGATCTGCGACTGTCGCGGCGTGCTCTATTTTCCCGAATTCCGGCTTCTGGCGGTATCCGACCTGCATCTGGAAAAAGGCTCATCACTGGCCAGGCGCGGCACGCTGGTCCCACCTTACGACACCGGCGCGACGCTGCTGCGGCTGCAGGCGGTGATCGCCGATTATCAGCCCGCGATCGTCATCAGCCTGGGCGACAGTTTTCACGATGGCGGCGGCGCAGCGCGTATGCACGCGAGCTTTCGCGAAAGGCTGGAAGGGCTGATGGTCGGGCGCGACTGGTTCTGGGTCGCCGGGAACCATGATCCTGAAGCACCGGCCGACCTGCCCGGCGAGACCGTGCGCGAGCTGGCCATAGGCTCACTACTCTTCCGGCACGAGCCTTCGGCGGTGAGAGTGGAAGGCGAGATATCAGGCCACCTGCACCCTTGCGCCCGCATCGTGCAGCAAGGCCGCTCCGTGCGGCGGCGCTGCTTTGCCGGTGATGGCAGCCGCATGATCATGCCGGCTTTCGGCGCCTATACCGGCTCGCTCAACGTGCTCGATCGCGCCTATCTGGGACTGTTCAAGCGCGAAACGCTGATGGCCTACATGCTTGGCGCCGAACGCATCTTCGCGATTTCGCACGCGATGCTCAGGCCGGGCTGAACCTACCTGCCGTAGTACAAAGTGACGGTGTGCTTGGCCTCGGCGAAGAACAGCCAGCGCTCGACCAGCATTCCGGCGAGTTGGGCGATTGCGGCGAGTATCGACAGTGCTGCCGCATAGGGCCACGGCAAGGCGAACGCCGCGACCAGCAGCAACGCGGGCAAAGCAAAGGCCAGCACCTGCGTGATCTGGCGGAGTTTAGCGCTGTGCTTGCGCGCGATGCGAAAACCCATTTCCTTGAGCAGATAGTTTTCTTCCGTATGCGGCCACTCGATCGACCGCACCGTGCCGCCGGCGAGCCCGGTTGCGGTGTTGGCATTGGTCGGGATCTCCAGCCTGTCATTGTATCGCCAGGTCGCCAGCTTCAAACCCCAGCCGAGCGCAGTCAGCAACAGGGCAGCCACCAGAAGCGCACTCGAGCCTGCGGCAAATCCCTGCAGCAGGGCGTTGAGCAGTACGCTGCCGGTCATCGCCGAAAAGATCAGATAGCCGGGCAGGGTGAAGCGGCTGTGCCATTGGGCGATAGGCTTCAACGACGCGTAGATCATGCCGGTGGTGCAGACGGTGGCGGCCGCGCCGATGGCAGCGAGCAGCCCGGCGACAGCCACCCAGCCGCTCGTACGGCCGAGGACCACCCAGCCGATGCCGAACAGTCCCGCCGGCACGAAGGTGACGACGGACGCCACGCCTTCGCGCGACAGCCATGAGCTTCGCCATTGCGAGAAGGCACGCCAGGCGCGTTCGGGCCGGCCGAGATGGCCGGCTGACGACAGCAGGCCTGCCGAGATCAGGCCAAGCGCCAATCCCATGCCGATGAGGCCAAGCCAGAAATCGGGCGGGATAAAGCCCTGTCCGGCGAGCACGCCAAGCAGCGCGAGCAGGCCGTAACCGGCGCCCGTGGCGGTGGTGAAAAAGACGACCGAGAATGCTGGATGCATGAGACGCGGGTCAGTTCGAAAGCATGCGGTCGACCCAGCCGAGGAAGCCGCCTTCCGCCCGCACCGCTTCTAGCCCCGGGGCGGAGACCGATACGGCGCGAGAGGTGTGGGCACGTGGCGGCAGATATTTGTTGGTCGGCTTGTAGCCCATCTCCGGCATCAGGTCGACGCCACCGCGCTCGGCCACCAATTGTGAGATAGCCGATTCCGGATCGCCCAGATCGCCGAAATGCCGCGCGCTGGTCGGACAGGCGGCGACGCAGGCCGGCACACGATCTTCTTCCGCCAGATTGTCGTTGTAGATGCGGTCGACGCACAACGTGCATTTCTTCATCACGCCAACATCGGTGTCGAATTCGCGCGCTCCGTAGGGACAGGCCCAGCTGCACAATTTACAGCCGATGCACTTGTCCTCGTCGACCAGCACGATGCCGTCCGACGCCCGTTTGTAGGAGGCGCCGGTCGGGCAGACCGTGACGCACGCCGGTGTCTCGCAGTGCAGGCAGGAGCGCGGGAAGTTCACCGTGCGTCCGCCCATCTCCGTCATGTGCTCATAACTGTGCACGCGGTTGAACCAGACGCCGTCGGCATTGCCGCCATAGGGGTCGATGTCGGTTAGCGGCGCCATATGGCCGCCGGTGTTCCATTCTTTGCAGGCGGTAACGCAGGCCTGGCAGCCGACGCAGGTGTCGAGATCGATGACAAGGCCGAGCTTCTTGTCGGTATGGGCGGGAAGGCAGGTCATTCGGCAGCTTCTCTTTCCCGGCGAAATTCGGCGCCGAAACTGAGTTTGTCGGGCGAGGGCTCGAAGCCCGGCGGCTGCCGGAACCGCTCGAACTGCGGTTCGGTGAAGCCAGCTTCTTCGGGCGCGCATTTGACGATGCGCACGCGCAGGTCGAACCACGCCGCCTGGCCGGTCACCGGATCGGAATTCGAATAGCGTTTGCCGCTGGTATCGGCGGAGGTCTGTCGCCGATGATGTGGTTGAGCAGGAAGCCGCGATTGGATTCGGCCGCGTCATCCTTGAGCCCCCAGCTGCCGCGCCGTTTGCCGATGGCGTTCCAGGTCCACACCGTATCGGCGTTGACGCCGTCGATCAGCCTGATCTGCCCCTTGACTTTGCCGTTGATGCTCTCGATCCACACCCAGTCGTCATCGACAAGCCTGAGGCCGGCGGCGGTCCGCTGGTGCACGAACAGCCGATTCTGGCTGGTGATCTGTCTCAACCAGGCGTTCTGCCCGCCCCAGGAATGGTACATGTGCATCGGCCGCTGCGTCAGCGCGTGCAGCGGATAGGCTTGGCTATCGACCGCAGCCTCTTCGAAGGGCGCGTACCAGAACGGCAGCGGATCCATATAGGTCTCGATGCGGCTGCGCTCTGCCTTCGGCGGCAGCACCCCGCCATGGCCGCGCGCCGCGAGGCGAAAGCGCTGCATCGGCTCGGAATAGAGCTGGAACACGATCGGCTCGGCCTTCGGGATGAAGCCCATGCTCTCGGCGAATTCGAGATACGAGCGGTTGGCCATTTTGTAGTAGCGCTGATCGGCGGCGAAATCCTGGTGCCAGAAGCCGCCATTATCGATGTAGCGCTGCAACTGGTCGGGATTGACCTCGCCCTTGCCGACCGAGGTCCCGTCCTTTCCGCGCCAGCCGGCGAGCGGACCGACACCTGGCGTGCGCTCGTGATTGACGATGTAGTCGGCATAGTCGCGATATTTGGCGGCGCCATCGTCGTCGACGAAACCGGGTAGGCCGAGCCGCGCGCCGAGCTCGATCAGCACCGACTGGAACGGCCTGACGTCGCGGTCCGGCTCGACCACGGGATGGCGGATGGCGTCGCCCGGCCCGTCGGCGTGGCTGATCGGCCGGTCGAGCAGACTGATACAGTCATGACGCTCGAGATAGGTCGTATCCGGCAGCACCAGATCGGCAAAAGGCACGGTCTCTGAATAATAAGCGTCGGAATAGATGATGAACGGGATCTTGTACTCACCCGATGCATCCACATCGGTCAGCATCGCCATCGTCTCGACCGTGTTCATCGACGAGTTCCAGGCCATGTTCGACATGTACATGAATAGTGTGTCGATCGTGTAGGGATCGCCGGCCCAGGCGTTACGGATGACCGTGTGCATGAGGCCGTGTGCTGCAAGCGGCGCATCCCAGGAGTAGGCCTTGTCGATACGAATGGGCTTGCCGCCTTCATCGACCAGCAGGTCCTCCGGTCCGCAGACGAAGCCGAGCGGCATGCCCTCGAGCGCCGTCATTGGCTTCACATTCTTGCCGGCTGGTTTGGGGCCCGGCGGCGCGGACCGCGGATAGGGAGGCTTGAAGCGGAAGCCGCCCGGCACGTCCACCGTGCCGAGAAGCACCTGAAGCAGATGAATGGCGCGGCAAGACTGAAAACCGTTCGAATGGGCCGAGATGCCACGCATCGCATGCATCGACACCGGGCGGCCCTTGATGGTCTCGTGCCGGCGGCCGGCCCAATCCGTCCAGGCCACCGGCAATTCAATTTGCTGTTCGAAGGCGACATGAGCGAGTTCTGCGGCAATGCGTCGGATGGTGTCGGCGGAGATGCCGCACCGGTCAGCGACGGCGTCCGGTGAATAGCTCTCATCCAGATAGCGGTCGGCGACGAGTTGGAAGACCGGCACGCAACGGCGGCCGTCGACGAGAAAGCCGCCGGTCAATGCGGGCTTCGCGTCGGCATCGCTGGCATCGACAGGCATCTTCGCCACCCTGTCCCAAGCCAGCGGATTGCCGTCGCTATTGCGCATGAACAGCCCGTCATCGACAGCTCCAGGCTCCTGAACGATTAGGATGTGGGCGTTGGTGTAGCGCAAGAGGTACTCGAGATCGACGCGGCCAGCCTTCAGCAATTCATGGATGAGGGCGAATACGAACAGGCCGTCGGTGCCGGGCCGGATGCCGACCCAGTCGTCGGCAATCGCGTTGTAGCCGGTGCGGCAGGGGTTGATCGAGACCACCTTGGCGCCGCGCGCCTTGAGCTTGCCGAGGCCGATCTTGATCGGATTGGAATCATGATCCTCGGCAACCCCGAACAGCATGAAATATTTGGTGTTGTCCCAATCGGGTTCGCCGAACTCCCAGAACGAGCCGCCAATCGTGTAGAGGCCGCCGGCCGCCATATTGACCGAGCAGAAGCCGCCATGGGCGGCAAAGTTCGGCGTGCCGAACTGGCTCGCCCACCAGCCGGTCAGCGATTGCGACTGGTCGCGCCCGGTGAAGAAGGCGAGTTTCTTCGGATCGGTTCGGCGGATGTTCGAAAGCCGTTCTGTCGCGATCGACAAGGCTTCCTCCCACTCGATTTCGCGGAACTCACCCGAGCCGCGCGGACCGGTGCGCAGTAACGGCTTCTTCAGCCGGGCCGGGCTGTAATGCTGCATGATGCCGGCGCTGCCCTTGCCGCACAGCACGCCGCGGTTGACCGGGTGATCCTTGTTGCCGTTGATGTAGCGGACCTTGCCGTCCTTGATATGGACGTCGATGCCGCAGCGGCAGGCGCACATATAGCAGGTCGTCTTGGCGACGCTATCGGAGACATCGGGCGAAGTATCGACGCCGTCGCCTTCAGCGGGCGCGCGCGTATCGGCAAGCGGCCGTTGGGATGGTGCTGAGTTGGCGCCGCGCAGCGGTTTGTTTGTCATGATCCGGCGATGTTTTTGCGTTCCGCGGCCTTGGCTCTCGTCTTCGGGCCTGGCCCGCGCATGTAATGCTGTTCCGGACGATAGCGTTCACCGACGAGCCGCCACCGCAGACTGCGGGACCAGTGCGTGAACACGGATTTGAACAGCCTCACCAAATTTCTACCCTCGACTGTTCTGGCGCGACTTTTTTCCAATTTCGAGCGAAAATTTAGAACAAAGCAATCAATCTGTCTAACAACTTGCTCTTGTAATTCTAATCGGATTTGCTTCTTAATGCCGGCATGACTCTGGACCAATTGCGGATCTTCGTCGCCGTCGCCGAACGGGCGCACATGACCAAAGCGGCCGACTTGTTAGGCATTTCACAGTCGGCCGCGTCCGCCGCCATCCGCTCGCTCGAACAGCAGCACGGCGTCCAGTTGTTCAACCGAGTGGGCCGCAATATCGAGCTCGCCGAGACCGGACGCCGATTCTTGCCCGAGGCCAAGGCGGTCCTCGAGCGGGCTGCGGCCGCCCACAATGTGCTGGAGCATGTCTCGCAGACGATATCAGGCAGTCTCTCGATCGCTGCCAGCCAGACCATCGCCAGCTATTGGCTGCCGCGCCGGCTTGCCTCTTTCCACGAAGCCTATCCTGCCGTCAGGCTGAGCGTGAACATTGGCAACACCAGGCAGGTCGAGACCAATGTACTTGATGGCGCAGCCGATTTTGGCCTGGTCGAGGGGCGCACCGAATCCGACATTTTGCGGCGTGCCAAGGTCGATATCGATCGCATGATGCTGGTCGTGGCGCGCTCGCACCCAGAGATCGCGGAAGTTTCGCCTGGACATCCCGACCTTGGCGGGCTTCGCTGGATCATTCGCGAAGGCGGGTCGGGCACGCGCGAGGCGCTGGAGGACCTTGCCCGACGCGACGGGATTTCGTTCGCGGACCTGCAGATATTCCTGGTATTGCCGAGCAATGAGGCGATTCGCCAGGCAGTCGAGGCCGGCGCCGGCGCCAGCATCATTTCGGAACTCGTCGTCGCGCGCGCGGTCGCCGAAGGCAGCCTGCGTTCCGTGCCGATCGATCTGCCGAAACGCGAATTTGCCATGATCACGCATCGCGACCGGCAGCCAAGCCTGGCCCAGATGGCGCTCAAGGCGCATCTCGGCGGCAAAGCCGAGAGAGCCGCGCCGCTTTAAGCCGATCAGCGGAACTTCCGCTGCGCGTCGAGCGCCAGCCCAAGCCCGACCGAGCCGAACACATCGCCTTCGATTACCGACGCCTGCGGCACCAGAGCCAGGATCTGCTGCCTGGCCAGCGGGATCGCAGTCGATCCGCCGGTCAGGAACACCGCCGTGATGTCGGAGGGCTTCACCTGCGCGTCGCAGACGGTCTGCTCGACGGTAGCTGCAACGCGCTCAATATCCCGAGCGATAGTGGCTTCGAGACCTTCGCGCGTGATCTCTGCCATGAATCTCACCTCCGGTAGCGCGACCTCGATATTGGCCGACGATCGGTCCGTCAGCTCGATCTTGGCCCTTTCGACCAGCGCCGCCAACGCGTGGCCGTAACGATGCTCGACGATGTGGATGAAGCGCTCGACCAGGTCTGCGCGCTCCGCCTCGTAGCGGATCTGGCGCAGATGCGTCATCGCCCTTGCCGTGTAGACCAGGTTGATGCGCTGCCATGTCGCCAGGTCGATGAAGTAGCTCGCCGGCAGATTGCGCTTGCCGTCCTTGGTCGGCGTCAGATAGCCGAGCTGAGGCATCACATGGGCGATGCTCAGCAACCGGTCGAAATCGGTGCCGCCGATGTGGATGCCACGGCTGGCCAGGATGTCGTCTTTGCGGTCGAGCGAGCGGGCGCGCTCGGGCGAAACCCGCACGATCGAGAAATCGGACGTGCCGCCGCCCATGTCCACGATCAGCGCCAGTTCCTCGCGCGTCACCTTCTGTTCGTAATCGAGTGCCGCTGCGATCGGCTCGAATTGGAAGGCGATGTGCTTGAAGCCTTGGGCGCGAGCGGCGTTTTCGAGTTCGTGCTCGGCCTCGGCGTCGGCCCCGGCGTCGTCGTCGACGAACTGCACCGGCCGTCCGAGCACGACGCTTTCGACGGTGTCGAAGGCGTTTTCTTCGAGCTTCTTTTTCAAGTGGCCGACAAATAGGCCGACAATTTCCATGAAGCCGATCGAGCGCGCCTTGACGCGCGTCTTTTCGTGAGCGAGCGAGCTGCCGAGCACGCTCTTCAGCGAGCGCATCAGGCGGCCTTCGATACTGTCCGTATAGTTGGCGATGGCGCGTCGCCCGAAATAGGTGCGGTTGTCCTCGAAATTGAAAAACACCGCACTGGGCAGCGTGACCTGGCCGTCTTCCAACGCCACCAGCCGCGGCTGCCCGTTCCTGACCACGCTCACGGTGGAATTTGAAGTGCCGAAGTCGATCCCGGCAAATGCTGGTCGCATCGTGCGTTCCTGTATTTCTGATTTGGGGAGCAGCAGCTCGTGTCCGGTCGGGCCGGGGGTCGCGGTCTAACCCATACCCTCGGAAAGGGAAACCACTTTTACGAGTTCAGTCTTTCCTGAAGACCAGTCTTCCGAGCCAGCCGGTCAGCATGGCCAGCGAAACGGCAAAGACACCGTAGAGGAAGGAATAGTCGTGCGCGACACGGAAGATCGACTGTTCGAAACCGGACTTGCGGATTTCGAGCTGGGCGGAGCTTTCCTTGATGAACAGGCCGCTCTTGAACAGGAAGGCGCGGGCCTTGTGGGTGCCGACCGGAACGTTTGGGGCGAGCCTGACGGTGGCGCGGAATAGGTTCTGCGACAGGAACTGCACGCCGCCGACATTCTCGCTGTAGAGGCCTGTCGCCGCCTTGCGTTCGCGCAGCGCGGCGGTGAACTCCTCGATCGTCGCCGGACTGTCCTCGGCGTCGGCCGGCTGCAAATAGAGATTGGAGGCGCCAAGCGACAGCTGCTTGTAGCTGTTCGGATCGGTGACGTCCTGCAGCGGCCGCGTCGTCGCCACCGAATAGGAGACGGGTACGTTTTTGAAGGTCTCCGACTCCAGATTGACCCAGACGCCGAGCACCCGGTCCTTGCGGCGCACGACGACCGGTCGGGCCGGGCCTTCCAGCACGACGATCACGTCGTAGCGCCCTTGCCGCGCGACAAGCGGATCCGCATTTTCCAGCGAGCCGAAGATGGTCAGGTCGGCGCCGGAAAAGCCGGCGGTAATCGAGACATTGTCGGTGGAAAGGCCGATCTGGATGTTTTCGGTTAATGGCGTCTGCGCCTTCGCCGGTGGCGCAATGGCCAGCAGCGACAGCAAGGCGGCGGCCGCGAGCGTCCTCAAGCCAGCCATCAGCTCAGGCCCACGCCGGACAGCGAATAGAGATTGGGCGGCGTGACGAAAAGATCGATGGCAAGCCGGATGGCTACCGCCAGCACCAGCAGCGCCAGCAGCGCCCTGAGTTGCTCGCCCCGCAGCCTCTGACCAGCCTTGGCGCCATATTGCGCGCCGGCGACGCCGCCTGCCATCAACAGGAAGGCGAGCATGACGTCGACCGTCTGATTGGTGGTGGCGTGGACCAGCGTGGTGTAGGCCGAGGTGAAGATGATCTGAAACAGCGAGGTGCCGATGACGACGTTGGTCGGCACTTTCAAAAGGTAGATCAGGGCCGGCACCATGATGAAGCCGCCGCCGACGCCCATGATCGAGGACAGGAAGCCGATCGCCGCGCCTAGCCCAAGCACCGGAATGACGCTGACGAAGAGCTTCGAGGCCCTGAACCGCATCTTTAGCGGCAAACGATGGATCCAGTTGTGCTGGCCGGATTTCTTCAATACCGGTGCGGCGCCGCTGCGAGTGGCGCGCAGTGCATTGACACTCTCGACCAGCATCAGTCCGCCGACGGTGCCGAGCAGCACGACGTAGAGCAGCGAGATGAACAGGTCGAGCTGGCCGAGCCGGCGCAGGAGCGCAAAGACATAGATACCACCGGTCGAGCCGACGATGCCGCCGGCTAAAAGCACGCCGCCGAGCTTGAAGTCGAGCGTGCCGCGCTTCATGTGCGACAGGGCGCCGGAGAAGGAGGAAGCGATGACCTGGTTGGCGCCGGTGGCGACCGCGATTGCCGGCGGTATGTTGTAGAAGATCAGCAGCGGCGTAATGAGAAAGCCGCCGCCCACGCCGAACATGCCCGACAGGAAACCTACCGCCGCACCCATGGCCAGCAGTACGAAGATGTTGACGGAAATTTCCGCGATCGGGAGATAGATGCCCACCCGTCAGTCTCGATCAGTTTGCCTCCTGGCGAATGCAACCGTTGCGGGCATCTTGCGCCAAAAGACTATTTCGTTCTTGCGCCGGCCGGGCGGTCAAGTCAAACTTCGCCGCGCCGCCGAAACAAAAAACAACTCAATCAGTTAACAGGCAAATCTGTGGCAAGGGCGTCGCGGAAACGACGCATCTGCCGTTATTTACGCGCGAGCAGCGCCTTGACCAGCTTTTCGTCGATCGCGCCGGTTGCCTTCATATCGTTGTCGGCCTGGAAGGCCATGATCGCGTTCTTGGTTTTCTGGCCCATCATGCCGTCGGGATTGCCGGCCTCGTAGCCGTTCTTGTTGAGAATGCGCTGGATGTTCTGGACCGCTTTCTTCATATCGATGCCGGCGGTTGTCTGTGGTGTGCCGTCCTGCCACGATTCAGGAATGTCGGCCGAATTGGCAGCTGGATCGAGCGGCTTGGCCTTCCACAGTTCAGCCGCGGCCCGCGCACGCTCCAGCTGCTCGGGCCTCAGTGCCTTGGCGATCTCGTCGCGCTTGGCCGCCGCATCCTTGTCGCCGGTCTTGGCGACGAGCGCGAACCATTTGTAGCTCTCCTCGAGGTTCTGCTTCATGCCGACGCCCTTTGCCGCGAGAATGCCGAGATTGAACTGGCTGTCCTTGACACCGAGATCCGCCGCCGCCTGGAACCAGCGCGCGGCCGCTTCATTGTCGGTCACCCCATCCGCCGCCATCGCAAACAGCACGGCCAGATTGTGCATGGCGCTGGCATTGCCCTGCTCTGCGGCAAGCTGGTACCAGGTCTTCGCTTTCTTGATGTCGCGTGCGACGCCGATGCCCTTCTCGTAGAAATTGCCGATGCGGTATTCTGCCGGTGCGAAACCGAGTTCGGCAGCTTTCTCATACCATTTGGCCGCCGCCGCCATGTCTTCCTTGACGCCGCGCGACTCGGCGTAGCGCGAGCCGATCTCGAACAGCGCCTTGGCGTCGCCGCCGGCCGCTGCATCGCGCAGGGCGGCCGGACCGGCATCGGCCGGAACGTCGATCTTGGCAACGCCTGCCGCGACAGCATCCGCTAGCGGCACCGTGCCGGTCGTGTCCTGCGCAGCAGCGGTGGTGGTAGCAGGCGCGGCAGCCATTGGCTCGGCGTCGCTGACCGTCGTCGCTGCCGGCGCGGGCACTGCGGCCGTGGTGTCTGGCGCCGCCAGATCAGCGGACACCGCGGAAGCCGAGGGCGCCGTCGATGCCTCGGTTGCCGGTGTGGCGGGGCCGGTTTGCGCCGCCGTGTCGTCCTTGGTCATTGATGCGGATGGCTCTGCCTGCCTGACGGTGGGCGAGGGCGCGCTCTCCTGTGTTGTCGTCTGCGCGTCCGCCTTCGGCTGGCTGGCAACGCTGGCCAATGCGGTTTCCACCGGCTGTACGGCCACGGCGGGTACCGCCTCATCGTTGGCGACTTCGACCGGGTCGGAGAAAAAGGCTTTGCCCAGTTGCAGGCCGGCAAGCGCCAGCATGATGGCGATTGCCCCCATCAGGATCGGCTTGCGCCGCGCCTTGAGCAGGTCGCCGATCCTGAGTGCCTTGACCGGGCCTTTCATCGTCGACTGGCGCTTGAGGGCGTCCGCCTCGGCGGCCGCCGCTTGCGCAGCCCGTCTGGCTGCCGCGATGAAGTCCGATTTCGCCGCCTCGGCGCCGCCTTCCCGGGCCGGCTGCCCGCGCTCGTCGCGCACGCGCTTCATGATGGCGCTGAGGTCGGGTGCGCCGGAGCCCGGTTCCAGTGGCCGGTTGGCGAGCTTGGGGTCGAGGGGCTCGTCGAGATCGACGCTCGGTATCTCGGCGCTCGGCGCCGAGCCTGCAAGCGGCGGCATCTCGGCCTCCTTCTTGCCCTTCAAGGCGCGCGCCAGCCCGCCTAACATCGATTTCCTGCCGCCGCCTTGCTCGGTTTTTTCACGCGTCGTGTCTGAACCGAGAGCCGCCAGGGCTGCTGCTGCGGCGGCCTCAGCCGGCGTACGCGGACCTGGCTCGTCGCGCGCGAGCGCCGCGGCGCGGCCGTCGAGATCGGCCATGCTGCCCGTCAACGGCAGCGGCTGGTCGAGGTCCATCGACGGTGCGTCCTGCACCGAGATCTTGGATGCCCGGCCGAAGCGCTTGCTCAATTCCGCGCTTGCCGGTTCGCCGGTCTCCAGTGAACCAAGCCTGTCAACGATCTTGAGCAGCGTATCGTGGATAGCCTCGAACGTCCTCGAATTGCGCTCATCCGAACGGCGCGTCAGTGCCTCGAGCGTCTTCAGGTCCTGGGCGAGGCCGGTAACGGCCGCCGTGTTCGCGCTTGATCCGGCCAGCGAGCGGACGGCGCTCTCAGCCGCCTCGCGTGCCGCGCCGAGGATGGAATCGCGGGTTCCGGCCAGCGACTTCTCGATTTCGTTGAGACGCGGGCTGATGTCGTCGAATTCCGGCAGCGGCGTGCCGGGCCTGGAAAGATGCGCCGTCAGGCCGGCGACCTGCGCTTCAAGGCTGCGGATCAACGCCGGGTCGATGCTGGCGACCTGTGCCGCGGACGAATCCAGCCGGCTTGAGATGTCTTCGAGCCGGGTCTCCAGGCCACGGATCGCCGCCTCGTTGGCAGGATCCGGAACGCGCGTCTCCATCCGCTTGGCCAGCGCGGTGAAGCGGGCATCGATGGCATCCATGATGCCGGCGCTGTCGACCTGCGGCATGCGCTGGTCCAGCCTGTCGGCGACCTCGTCCAACCGGCGCTCAAGGTCGCGAAACAGCATGTTGCCTTGTTCGATGGCGTCGCCCTGGCGACGTTCCATCATGCTGGACAGCACGTCGAAGCGCTGCTCGAGCCCCTGGAAGATGTAGTCCGCGTCGGGCATGGCAGGTGCGTGGTCGATCTTGTCGGCAATAAGCGCGACTTGCCTGGCAAGGCGCTCCATCGCCTGTTCCGGCAGATTGGCTCGGCCGGCCAGCTCATCCACGCGGCTCGACAATGTGTTGAGACGATCGACGACCTCCCGGCCCGGACGATCCTGCGACACTTCTTCGATTTGTTGGGCCAGTGAATCGATCCGCTTCTCGATGCGTTCGAAGGGCTCGGGGTCGAACGAATTGGCTTGCGCGGCAACCGTCGAGGCGACGATCGCGCGGGAAATCTCGTCGAGCCGCTCGTCGATCTGACTGAATGTGTCGCCGCCGCGATTGTCCTGCTGGCGGGCGAAATGGTCGACCGCTCCCGCAAGCGTGCGGACCTTTTCCTCGAGCGAGCGCAGCGACAGCGACTCCGGCAGATTGCTGACGGCATTGCTGATCTGTTCGAGCCGCTCCGTCAGCGCCGACAGGCCGGGTGCATCGGAACGCTTGCGCTGATCGGCCTCGACGCGGTCCTCGAAGGCGTTCCAGCGGCGGTCGAAATCGTCCCAGCGGCGTCCGACCGCCTGCACGCTCTCCTCGCGCGCCAGCGTATCGAGCGCGGCCTTGACCTGCTCAAGCTCGAGCCGCAGCATATTGACGCTTCTGTCGTCGCTTTTTTCGGCCAGCGTCTGGATGGCGCCGGAAAGCCGCTCGAATTCGACGTTGAGTTCGGCGCTGCCTTTGCCGCCGCCATTTGACTGGAAGGCTCGCTCAATATTCTTGCGCAGTACCTCGAACTCGCGTTGCAGGCCGGAGGTCATCTGCTGGCGCAACTCTTCGCGCAGGCCGCGCAATTCCCCGGCGATCTTGCCAGCTAGGGCGACGCCGTCCTCCTGGCCGCGCACCCGGTCTATATCGCGGGCGATCGCCTGGTAATTCTGGTCGAAAGCCGCTGCTGGGCCTTTCGGCCGCTGCGCGCGTGGATCCTCATACCGGCGCTGCTGGCCATAGGGCTGGGCGCTGGGATAGCGCGGTTCTGCCGCTGGTCGGCGCGGATCGGGGTGGCTTGCCGTTTCCTCGCGCGTCCGCTCCAGTCGCTGCTCCAGCGTTTCCAGGGAGCGGTTGAGCTCTTCAAGCGTCGTGTGCGGCCGGCGTTGCCTGCCGGCGTTGAGTGTATCGAGGTAGGACCGCTTGCTGTTCATCAATGCGCCCGTTTCAGAATTGCTGGCTTTCACCAGGTTCCCAAAGTCCAGCCGGGACGAAGGCGACTGCTTGGCTTGTTGCAGTGGAAGACGAGCTTCCCGGGTCTCATCCGCGCTCCGAAAAACCGTGAAAAATTCAATACAGGATAGACACGGGCAACCGACATGCGCACATTTCGCCCCAACGTGGTAAACAACGCGTTAACCAAGCTTAAGAAGTTGCAACTTTGTCGCCTGACTGCCGACGGCGTCGCGTGTCCCTTTGGACGCAGAAAGGACGCTGTAGAATTTTGATCTGCCGCAGGGTTCTTTCCGAAGTCGACCGCGATTTTTGGGCTATCCGCTGGTGCTGCGGCATAAAGTTGCAAGACTAGAACGCTCTTGCGTGGTGAGGCGGCTATCGATATAGAATTGACGTAAACGTAAATGAGCGGATTACGCCGTTTGCGATTTGTTTGTTGAAACCACGAGTGGAAGCACGCCCCCGCTTTCACTCAGGCGACGCAAGGTCCGCGACCGCGACGCCACCAGACGGGGAAAGCCAGTGACCATGAAACTTATTTCGCCCGGCCAGGCCGCGGCCAACACCAACGATATGTCGAGCGAAGCCGGTGAAGAGCTTGTCCGCATCGGCGAAATGGCCAAGAAATACGGAGTGACGCTGCGTACGCTGCGTTTCTATGAGGACAAGGGTCTGCTCAACCCGCAGCGCGACGGATCGACCCGTCTCTATACACGCCGCGACAGGGCCCGGCTGAAGCTGATCCTGCTTGGCCGCAAGGTCGGGTTCTCGCTGCGTGACGTCAAGCAGATGATGGACCTCTATGATCCGAACGGCTCCAACACCAAGCAGTTGCGGCTGGCGCTCGACAAGTCGGAGAAGCAGCTTGCCCGTCTGCAGAAGCAGCGGGCGCTGATCGACGATGCCATCAGCGAACTGAGTGCTTCGATGACGACCGTCCGGCAAATGCTGGTCGAGCGCTCGACGCCGCAGGCCAGCGTGGCGAGCTAAACTAAGCTTTAGATTTCCGGCGAATGAGAACCGCGTGGCTTTCGCTGCGCGGTTCTTCGTCGTTTACCGTCCTTCGCCGTTTGCCGCCTTGGCGCGCGGGAGAAAATTTGCCGCACCGCAGAATTGACGTTTACGCAAACGTCAATATTTGTTATCTCGGCCGTAACGTTGGTCCGTCTGCCATCCTCATATGCTGGGGCTGAGTTCGGGGCCAAGACCGCATGGTGGAGGAAACGCATGCCGATCTACAGAGCGCCGGTCCGGGACACGCTGTTCGTGCT
This sequence comes from Mesorhizobium sp. WSM4828, assembly GCF_055811175.1. Taxonomy (NCBI): domain Bacteria; kingdom Pseudomonadati; phylum Pseudomonadota; class Alphaproteobacteria; order Hyphomicrobiales; family Phyllobacteriaceae; genus Mesorhizobium; species Mesorhizobium sp. WSM4828. Next base: position 89,248 of record NZ_JBVVQK010000008.1, read on the forward strand.
GAACGAAGTGCTGGGATATCAGCGCTATTCCAATCTTCCCGGATTTTCCGACGCGACGCCGGATGTGCTCGAGGCCATCCTTGCCGAGGGCGCGAAGCTCGCCGAAAACGTTATGCAACCGCTGAACCGTGTCGGCGATGTGGAAGGCTGCGTGCGCCATGACGACGGTTCGGTAACGACGCCGAAAGGCTTCAAGGAAGCTTTCGACCAGTATCGCGAAGGCGGCTGGATGGGGCTCGCCGCACCTGTCGAGTTTGGCGGGCAAGGCTTGCCCTACGCGGTGCACACCGCGGTCGCCGAATATATGGTGTCGGCCAATATGTCGCTGATGATGTATGCCGGCCTGACGCAAGGCGCGATCGCTGCGATCATCACCCATGGCACCAAAGAGCAGAAGGCAACATGGTTGCCGAAGCTGGTCGAGGGCGCCTGGACCGGCACCATGAACCTGACCGAGCCGCACTGCGGAACCGATCTTGGCCTGCTGCGCACCAAGGCCGTCCCAAATGGCGACGGCACCTACAGGATCTCCGGCCAGAAGATCTTCATCTCGGCCGGCGAGCATGACATGTCGGACAATATCGTCCACCTCGTGCTGGCCCGTATCGAGGGCGCGCCGGATGGCGTGAAGGGCATCTCGCTGTTCATAGTGCCGAAGCTCAAGCTCGATGCCTCAGGCAATCCGGGCGAGAAGAACACCGTCTCCTGTGGCTCGGTCGAGGAGAAGATGGGTATCCATGGCAACTCGACCTGCGTGATGAATTACGACGACGCTGAAGGCACGCTGCTCGGCGAGGCCAATGGCGGGCTGAAAGCAATGTTCACCATGATGAATGAGGCGCGGCTTGGCGTCGGCCTGCAGGGGCTCTCGCTATCGGAGGTCGCCTATCAGAATGCGGTTTCCTACGCCAAGGATCGTCTGCAGGGCCGCTCGCTGTCAGGACCGAAGGCGCCGGACAGGAAGGCCGATCCGATCATCGTCCATGCGGACATCCGCCGCAGCCTGATGACCATGAAGGCGTTCAACGAGGCCGGCCGCGCGCTGGCACTGTGGACGGCGATCAAGTCCGACATCGCTCACCGCTCCGGTGACGACAAAGATCGCCAGGTCGCAGACGACTATACCGGCCTGATGACGCCGGTGGTCAAGGGCGTGCTCACCGACAAGGGGTTCGATCATGCGGTAATGGCGCAGCAGGTCTTCGGCGGCCACGGCTACATAGAAGAGCACGGCATGAGCCAGTTCGTCCGCGATGCGCGCATCGCCATGATCTATGAGGGTGCCAACGGCATCCAGGCGCTCGACCTCGTCGGCCGCAAGCTGGCCTTGAATGGTGGTCGCGCGGTGCAGGCCTTCTTTAGGGAAGTCGGCGAGTTCTGCGAGGAGAACCGCACCGACGAGAAGATGGCGCCCTTCACCAAGGCGCTGAAGAGGGGCCTCAACGATCTGGAGGCGGCGACGATGTGGCTGGTGCAGAACGGCATGGCCAAGCCCGACAATGCCGGTGCCGCCTCGACCGACTACATGCATCTCTTCGGCCTGGTGGCGCTGGGCTATATGTGGGCCCGGATGGCCAAGGTGGCCGCAGCGAAATTGGCTGATGGCGCCGACGGCGCTTCGTCTTTCTACGACAACAAGCTGGTGACGGCGCGCTTCTTCATAGAGCGGATCATGCCGGAGACGTCGGCGCATCTTGCCCGCATCTCCAGCGGTGCCGATACATTGATGGCACTGCCGGCGGAAGCGTTCTAGGTTCGGCGTTCCCCTCCTCCTTGAGGGGAGGGTGGCCCGAAGGGCCGGGAGGGGTCCTGCGTGCAGTGCGCCGACCTCCATTCTGGTGCATGCCTTGGGAGGAAAACGATCGCAATGCCGTGGGACATGGCGCAGGTTGTAAAAGATAAGGTCGAGCACGTCATCGGCGACCCCACCTGGCCGCTTCGCGGCCACCCTCCCCTCGAGGGGGAGGGGAACGTCGGCGCGAGGGAGAAGACATGACCCACCCCGCCGAAATCCTTGGCCTTCCGAAGCCCGCCTGGGCGGCGGACGAAGTCGGCATGCTTTACGACATGGCGCACCGCTTCATGTCGGAAGAGATCGCGCCGCGTTACGACGAGTTCGAGAAGAACGAGATGGTCGACCGCGAAAGCTGGCTGAAGGCGGGTGCTGCCGGCCTGCTCTGCGCTTCTATGCCGGAGGAATATGGCGGATCGGGCGGCACCTTCGCGCATGAGAGCGCCATCATCGAGGCGATCGGCCATGTCGGCGTCGACGGGTTCGGCATTGGCCTGCACAATTCGATCGTCGCCCCCTACATCCTCCATTACGGCTCGGAGGAGCAGAAGAAGAAGTGGCTGCCGAGGCTGGCGACCGGCGAGCTGATCGGCGCCATCGCCATGACCGAGCCGGGTGCGGGGTCCGACCTTCAAGGCGTCAGGACGCGCGCCGAAAAGGACGGCAACCGGTACAAGCTCAACGGCTCGAAGACCTTTATCACCAACGGCCAGCTCGCCAATTTCATCATCGTCGTTACCAAGACCGATCCTGAGAAGGGCGCCAAGGGCATCTCGCTGATCGTCGTCGAGACCGACGAGGTGGAGGGTTTCGAGCGCGGCCGTAACCTCGACAAGATCGGCCTCAAGGCCAACGACACGTCGGAACTGTTCTTCAACGACGTACGTGTGCCGACCTCGAACCTGCTCGGCGACGACGAAGGCCAGGGCTTCGTCCAGTTGATGCAACAATTGCCGCAGGAGCGGCTGCAGATCGGCACCACTGCTATCGCCATGGTCGAGCGGGCTCTGGCGCTTACCATCGACTACGTCAAGGAGCGCAAGGCCTTCGGCAAGGCCATCATCGAATTCCAGAACACCCAGTTCAAGCTTGCCGAATTGAAGACCGAGGCGACCATCGGCCGCGTCTTCTATAATGACTGCGTTGCCCGCCACATTAACGGTGGCCTCGACCCGGTGACGGCGTCTATGGCCAAATACTGGCTGTCAGACCTGCAGGGAAAAGTCGTTGACGAATGCCTTCAATTGCATGGCGGCTATGGCTACATGAATGAATATCCGATTGCGCGGATGTTCCGCGACGCCCGCGTCCAGCGCATCTACGGCGGCACCAACGAGATCATGAAATTGCTGATCGGGCGCTCGCTCTGAGCGAGTTTCAGCAAACCCAAGGAGCAGGAAAATGGCCGAAGCTTATGTCTATGACGCCGTACGCACGCCGCGCGGCAGAGGCAAGAAGGATGGCTCGCTGCACGAAGTGCCGGCGGTGCGGCTCGGCGCCAAGGTGCTCGAGGCCATCCGCGACCGCAACGGACTGAACACCGCCGCTGTTGACGACATCATCTTCGGTTGTGTCGATCCGGTTGGCGAGGCGGGTGCGGTCATTCCACGTGCCGCTGCTTTCGAGGCCGGCTACGACACCAAGGCGCCTGGCATGCAGATATCGCGCTTCTGCGCCTCGGGCCTCGACGCTATCAATTTCGGCGCCGCCAAAATCGCGCAAGGCGCCGACGAGATCGTGATTGCCGGTGGCGTCGAATCGATGTCGCGCGTCGGCATGGGCGCCTCCGGCGGTGCCTGGTTCATGGACCCGTCGGTCGGCCTGCCCGGCTGGTTCGTGCCGCAAGGCATCTCGGCCGATCTGATCGCCACCAAATACGGGTTTTCGCGCGACGACGTCGATGCCTATGCGGTCGAGAGCCAGAAGCGTGCTGCCAAGGCGTGGGGCGAGGGCCGGTTCAAGAATTCGGTGATCTCGGTCAAGGACCAGAACGGCCTGACCATCCTCGACCACGACGAACACATGCGGCCTTCGACCGACATGCAGTCGCTGGCCGCGCTCAATCCGTCCTTTGTCATGCCCGGCGAAATGGGCGGCTTCGATGCCGTCGCCGTGCAGAAGCATCCCGAGGTGGAAGAGATCAACCACGTCCACCATGCCGGCAATTCCTCCGGCATCGTCGACGGCGCGGCGGCCGTGCTGCTCGGCTCGAAAAAGGCGGGAAAGACGCTCGGCCTCAAGCCGCGCGCGCGCATCCGTGCGTTCGCCAACATCGGCTCCGAACCGGTGCTGATGCTGACCGGCCCCGTCGACGTCACCGAGAAGCTGTTGAAGCGGGCGAAGATGAAGCTGTCGGACATCGACCTGTTCGAGCTCAACGAGGCCTTCGCTTCGGTGGTGCTGCGCTACATGCAGGCTTTCGACATTCCGCATGACCGGATCAACGTCAATGGTGGTGCCATAGCCATGGGCCATCCGCTCGGCGCCACCGGTGCGATGATCTTCGGTACGGTGCTGGACGAATTGGAACGCCGCGACCTCAACACCGCGCTGGTGACGCTTTGCATCGGCGCCGGCATGGGCACTGCAACGATCATCGAACGCGTCTGACGGAGAGAGATGATGAGCTACACCAATTTCACCCTCGACATCGACGCCGATGGCATTGCGCTGGTCACCTGGGACATGCCGGACCGTTCGATGAACGTCTTCACCGAGGAGGTGATGCTCGAACTGAACGCCATCGTCGACAATGTGGCGAGCGATGCAGCGATAAAGGGCGCGGTCATCACCTCCGGCAAGGATACGTTCTCGGGCGGCGCCGACATCACCATGCTGCAGAAGATGCTGGCGGCCTTCGCCGCCGACAAGGCGAAGGACCCGGAGAAGGCGACCAAGGCGTTGTTCGACAATGCGGGCACCATGAATGGCCTGTTCCGTAACCTGGAAACCTCGGGCAAGCCGTGGGTTTCGGCGATCAACGGCACCTGCATGGGTGGCGCGTTCGAATTGTCGCTCGCCTGCCATGGCCGTGTCGCGGCCGATTCCGACAACGTGAGGATGGCGCTTCCCGAAGTGAAGATCGGCATTTTTCCGGGCGCCGGCGGCACCCAGCGCGTGCCACGGCTGACCGATCAGCAGCAGGCGCTGCAAATGCTGACGTCCGGCCAGACGCTGTCGCCTCAGAAGGCCAAGTCGATGGGCCTGATCCATGAGATTGCCGAGCCGGACAAACTGGTCGAAACCGCCAAGGCGATGATCAGGAACGGCTTGAAGCCGGTGGCGCCCTGGGACGAAAAAGGCTTCAAGCTGCCCGGCGCTCCGATCTATTCGATGGCCGGTGCCAATCTGTGGCCGCCGGCCATCGCCATCCTGCGCCGCGAGACCTATGGCAATTATCCCGCCGCTGCCGCCATCCTGAAATGCGTCTACGAGGGCTTGCTGGTGCCATTCGACACCGCCTTGCGGATCGAGCAACGCTACTTCACCGAGATCATGCAGACCAGGGAAGCGGCGGCGATGATCCGTTCGCTGTTCGTGTCGCTGCAGGAACTGAACAAGGGCGCGCGCCGCCCGGCCGGAGTACCGGAAACGAAGTTCAAGAAGATCGGCGTACTCGGCGCCGGCTTCATGGGCGCCGGTATAGCCTATGTGACGGCCAAGGCGGGCATTCCGGTGGTGCTGCTCGACCGCGACATGGAGTCCGCCGCCAAGGGCAAGGCGCATTCCGACAACCTGATCTCGGATCAGGTGAAGAAGGGCCGTGCCAAGCCGCAGGACAAGGATCAGTTGCTGTCGCTAATCACGCCGACGGCCGACTATGCGGATCTCGCCGGCTGCGATCTTGTGGTCGAGGCGGTATTCGAAGATTCGGCCGTAAAGAAGGGTGCCACCGAACAGGCCGAGGCTGTACTCAAACCGTCGGCGATCTTCGCCTCGAATACGTCGACCATACCGATTACATCGCTGGCCAGGAATTCGGCGCGGCCGAAGAATTTCATCGGCATCCACTTCTTCTCGCCGGTCGACAAGATGATGCTGGTCGAGATCATCCTCGGCAAGAAGACCGGCGACAAGGCGCTGGCCACCGCGATCGACTTTGTCCGCGCCGTCAAGAAGACGCCGATCGTCGTCAACGATACGCGCGGTTTCTATGTCAATCGCTGCGTGCTGCGCTACATGTCGGAAGCCTACAAGATGCTGATCGAAGGTGTTCCGGCGCCAATGATCGAGAACGCGGCCAAGGCCGCCGGCATGCCGGTCGGCCCTTTGGCGTTGACCGACGAGACGGCGATCGACCTTGCCCAGAAGATCATGAAGCAGACCATGCGCGACCTCGGCGACAAGGCGGTCGATCCGAAGCAGATGGCGCTGGTCAACACGATGGTCGACACGCATGGTCGCTTGGGCCGCAAGAACGGCAAGGGCTTCTATGACTATCCGGCAAAACCGGCCAAGAAGAAGCTGTGGCCAGGCCTCAGGGATCTCTACCCGCAGCTGGCGCCGGAGCAGGTCGATTATGAGGAACTGAAGCAGCGGCTGCTGGTCACCATCGCGCTTGAGGCGGTACGGGTGATGGAAGAGGGCATCGTTACCGACCCACGCGAGGCCGATGTCGGCTCGATCCTGGCCTTCGGCTTCGCGCCCTATACAGGCGGTGCACTGTCCTACATCGACGGCATCGGCGCGAAGAAATTCGTGAAACTCTCCAAGCGCCTGCAGAAGAAATACGGCACCGAGTTCAGGGCGCCGAAGCTGCTGCTCGATATGGCCGAGAAGGGCGAGACCTTCTACGAGCGCTTCGATCCCTATACCAGGGACGAGGCCAAGGAGGCAGCGTGACGCCGTCTTCGGCGGTGGACAAGATGGCGGCCGAGGGGTAGAACAGGGAAGGTATTTTTTCCTGTTTCGAAGGAGAGCAAGGTGCTCTCGCACGACCGCGTTTGGGCCGCCATCGACGCTCTTGCCGAGCGTTATTCGCTTTCGGCCTCCGGACTGGCCAGGCGCGCTGGCCTCGACTCGACCGCCTTCAACAAATCGAAGCGGCTGTCCTCGGATGGGCGGCCGCGTTGGCCGTCGACCGAATCGCTGGCCAAGATCATCGAGGCGACCGGCGCCTCGCTGGATGAATTTGCGGGGCTGGTCGAGGGTCGGGGTAATTCCGGCGCACTGCCCGTGCAGAGATCGTCGGTGCCGCTGCTCGGCTTCGCCCAGGCGGGCGCCGGTGGCTTCTTCGACGACGCTGGGTTTCCGGCGGGGCAGGGATGGGACCTGATCGAGCTTCCGGCGAGGGCAACCGAAACCTCCTATGCCTTGAAGGTCCAGGGCGATTCCATGCTGCCGCTCTATCGCAATGGCGATGTCCTGATCGTCGAGCCGGGGGCTGCCATACGAAAGGGCGATCGCGTCGTCGTCAAGACCAATGCCGGCGAGGTGATGGCCAAGGTGCTCGACCGCCAGACACCGAGGTCGATCGCGCTGGTCTCCCTCAATCCCGATCACCCGGACCGCGACATCCCCATGCGCGATGTCGAATGGGTGGCGCGGATTGTCTGGGCAAGCCAGTAGGCGCGGGGCCGGTGCGTCTGCCTCACCTTGCCTTGGCTGTTCTGGCGATCCCCGCGATGGCCACGGCAATTGTCGCCGGCGGCCGCGCCGTCCAGAGCGAAAGCGGCGGCCCCTGGAAGCAAATCCAGGTCAGCGCTGAACCGCAGCCCGTCGCGCCGGCTACGTCGGCTATCCCCAAATCAGAGCCGGCCAAGCAGGCGGCGCATTCGAGGGCAATCGATCCAGAAATTGTGGTGCCGCCGCAGCTCGGTTCCAACGAGCTTGAACGGATAGAGCCGCGCGCCCCGTTGAGCGATCTGGCATTGGCCGGACCGCCCAAGCCGCCAAAAACGAAAATGCCCGACGACTGGAAAGGCACGAAACTGTTCCAGCCTGTTGCGCCGGCCGCCGGGCTCATCGAGGCAAAGGGCTATTCGATTGCAGTTTCCGGTATCGACATCGTCAAGCAGGAGGAGACTTGCACCGACGGCGGCAAATCCTGGAATTGCGGCATCCAGGCGCGAACGGCCTTCCGCGCCTTTCTGCGTAGTCGTGCGGTGGTCTGTGCCGTGCCGCCCGAAGGCGGCCGTGATCTGATCGCCGCCGAGTGCCGGATCGGCAACCAGGATATCGGCCAATGGCTGGTCGAAAACGGCTGGGCGCGCGCCGCCAAGGGCGGCGCTTACGTAGAAGCCGGCGAGAAGGCGCGTGCAGCAAAGAAAGGCGTCTTCGGGCCGGCGCCGAGCGTTTCAGGCCTGCCGCCGCTTCCGGCTGCGTCGCGATCCGCGCCTGTAGCGCCGAGCTCGATCCTGGAAGAGCAGGACGGCGTCCTCATGCCGCCAGCTGACCAGCCAGCGCCCGCTGAATGAGCTCGCGCGTTTCGGCGATGCCGTAGAGCGCGGCGAAGGAGCCGAAGCGCGGCCCGCGTTCCTGACCTATCAGCACCTGATAGATCATCTGGAAGAAGGCGACGGAGACACCGGGTCCGCCCTCCGGGCTCTGCTTGGAATGATCCTGGTAGCGCTCGATCTTGCGCGCAACATTGAGGGCAGCGTTCTGGATCGCCTCGCTGTCGGCATCAGCCGGCAGCGCGGCGAGAGCTTCCGAAAGCTTGGTCAGCGCCTCGCGCTCGACCGTGTCGGCAGCACGGTACACTTTGGCCGGCTTCACGAAATCGTCGAAATAGCGGATGGCATATTCGGCCAGTCGGTCGAGCTCGGGATGCGTCGTCGGCGTCACACCCGGCGCGTGGCGCGAAATGAAACCCCACAGCACGCTCCTGTTTTGGGCATTCGAGGCGCTGACCAGGTTGAGCAGCAGCGAGAACGGCACCGGCAGGTCGACTGCCGGGGGATTGCCGTCATGCATGTGCCAGACCGGATTGCCCAGCCGCTCCTTCCAGTCCTGCCTCTGATAGGCAGAGAGGAACGTGTAATATTCGTCTACCGCCTTCGGGATGACGTCGAAATAAAGCTTCTTCGCGGTTCGCGGGCGCTGGAACATATAAAGGCTAAGGCTCTCGGTCGGCGCGTAAGTCAGCCACTCGTCGATGGTCAGCCCATTGCCCTTCGACTTCGAGATCTTCTGGCCATGCTCGTCGAGGAACAGCTCATAATTGAAGCCCTCCGGTGCCGGAGCATCGAGCGCGCGGCAAATCTGCCCGGCGAGCTTGACGGAATCGATCAGATCCTTGCCGGACATCTCGTAATCGACGCCGAGCGCTGCCCAGCGCATCGCCCAATCGGGCTTCCATTGCAGCTTGGCATGACCGCCGGTCACCGGCGTCTCGAAGCGCTCGTCGGTGTCAGGGTCGCGCCACACGATGGTGCCGGCATCGAGCTTGCGCTCGTCGATCGCGACTTGCATGACGATGCCGGTCTTGGGATGGATCGGCAGGAAGGGCGAATAGCTCAGCGCCCGCTCCTCGCGCAGCGACGGCAGCATGATTGCCATCACCTTATCGAAGCGCTCGAGCATCTTGAGCAGCGTCGCGTCGAAGCGGCCGGAAGTGTAATAGTCGGTCGAGGAAGCGAATTCGTAATCGAAGCCGAAACGGTCGAGGAAAGCGCGCAGCCGTGCGTTATTGGCGGCGCCGAACGACGGATACTCATTGGAGAAAGGGTCCGGTATCCTGGTCAGCGGCTTGCCGAGATAGGCGCGCAGCATGTCCTTGTTAGGCACATTGTCCGGCACCTTGCGCAATCCGTCCATGTCGTCGGAGAAGCACAGCAGCCGCGTCTTGACCTTGTCTTCGGTCAGCACGCGGAAGGCGTGGCGCACCATAGACGTGCGCGCCACCTCGCCGAACGTGCCTATATGCGGCAGCCCCGACGGGCCGTAGCCGGTCTCAAACAGCACCGTTTCCGGGTAGCCGCTGCTCGCGTAACGGGCGACGATCTTTTTCGCTTCCTCGAATGGCCACGCCTTGCTTTCGGCGGCGGCGGTGAGGACTTCCGGGCTGAGATCGATCGGCTGTTGTTCGGCCATGATGCTATTCCTGCAACTTTGCCGGCATCCATGCTGGCAGCCGCATGCTCTAGACCATGATCCCGAAAAGTGGAACCCGGTTTCCGGGCAGGACCGTGATCAGGCAAGAAGATTAAGAGCCCCCGTCCCGATAGTCAGGATGGATCAAGTTCCAAGGTGTGACCGGAGCGCCAACGATCGCGGCTGTTTTTCCTTGCGGCGCCGGTCCCTCGTTCCTAACTTCGGGACCATCTCAAGGAGTTGTAAATGCCATTGTCGCCACACGAAGCCATGATCTACCTGATGGTCATCACCTCGGCGTCAGACCGCGACATGACCGACGTCGAACTGGCGCGGATCGGCGACGTCGTTCGATCCTGGCCGGTGTTTGAGGATTTCAACCAGGAGCGGCTGGTCGAAGTCGCCCAGGCCTGCCAGAAAATGCTGCAGGAAAAGGACGGGCTGGAGGGCGTCCTGGCGCGTGTCGCCGAGGCGCTGCCCGAACGCCTGCGTGACACCGCCTATGCGGCCGCCTTCGAGGTCGCAGCCGTCGATCTCGAGATGCGCCTGGAGGAGGTGCGCGTGCTGCAGCTCGTCCGCCGGGCACTCGACCTCGATGCGCTGACGGTCGCCGCCATTGCGCGAGCCGCCAAGGCCCGCCTTCGCACGCTGACCTGAGCCGGCAGCCAAGCTCAGAAAAAGCTGACCGGAAAATAGCGCAGATAGAACTCGGCGAACGTTCCTTTCACCGAAATTTCCTGCAGCGCGTAGTCGAAAGCGGCGGCCAGTGCCGGATCGTCGGCCCTGGTGGCGATCGCCATGCCTGAGCCGAGATATTCGGGCGCCAGATAGGGGCCGCCGGCAAAGCGGCAGCAGCCCGCCGCATCGGATCCGCCGAGCCAGAAGGCGAAGCGCATGCCGTCGCCGAAGGCGGCGTCGATCTTGCCGGCTTTCAGCTCGCCATAAAGCTCCTCCGGCTTTGCGAAGGGGACGATTTGGACGTCGCCGAAATAGTCGCGCAGTATCCGCTCATGCGCGGAGCCGGCGATCACGCCGACACGCTTGCTGCGCAGCCTGTCGAACATTGGTTCGGTCAGTGCCTTTGTCTTCAGCATGATGAAGCGCGCCGGAAATTGCAGGTAGGAGCGTGAAAACGCGTATTTCGACCGCGACTCCGGCGTCGCGGCGATGCCGGCGATGATCGCTTCGCCTTCGCCTTTCCCGAGCGCACCTTCGAGCTCGGCCCAGGGCAGCGCCTGGATCTGGCATTTTTCGGCAATGCCGAGCTCGGCGCAGATGGCGCGCGCCAGGTCGACATGGAAGCCCGACAGCCGGCCTGCCCCATCGAGGAAATTGAACGGCGGGAAATCCGTGGTGGTCAGGAAACGCAGCCGCGGCAGCATCGAAAGGTCCGGCTTTGGCAGCCGCTCCTTGGCGTCCCAAAACACCGGCACCTGCGGCTCCGCGGCGGGCGCAGCAGCCGCAAGCAATTGCGCTCCGATCAGTATCGAGATCAATGAAATGGATATGCGCCGAAACGCCACGCGACGACTCCGCCCGGTCTTGCACCGACTTTAGTACGAAATAACACAGGTTTTTGTACGAAAATAACACAGGTACAACGGTTTTTGGTTTCATCGTGACGATTTAGGGATATTGTTTAGTGAGTTTGCAAATGACTGCGTGATGCCGGCTGAAGAGGAGCAGTAGGACGCACAGGGGAAGCAGCTTTGCAGTCCGGGGTTGATGGCGTGGTGCGGGTTGATCACTGCCATTGGCCTCAAGAGCGGAAGGCAACATGGGGTAGATGTTGCGATGGGTCATTTCGATCGTACCCTGGAACTGATAGATCAGTTGCAGCACGCCGGCACTGCGGCCGCCGTCTGCGAAAAACTGCTGGGGGTAACAAGCGGGTTCGGGCTGACGGCGCTGATGGCCGGCACGGTTCCGCAACCTGGCACGCCGAGAAACCAGCAAAAGGACCATGTGCTGCTTTGCGACTGGCCGGCTGAATGGCTTGAGCGCTACGTTGCGCGCAACTACGTCGATCACGACCCCGTCGTCAGTCACATGAAGCAGCTTCAAGCGCCATTCCAGTGGCGGGAAGCGTCTCAGGGCATCCGCATCGGCAAGAGCGGCGGCGAGGTGATGGGCGATGCCGGCGAATTCAAGCTGCGCGACGGGTTGGCCTTCCCGCTAATCACGCTCGATGGCCAGATCGTCATGGTGTCACTTGGCGGCGAGGCTGTCGAATTGTCGAGCGCCGAGTTTGGGCTGGTGTCGCTGGTCTCGACTTATGCGATTGGCCGCGCAATGCAGCTCCACACCATGGCGGGCAAAACCATCGATCATGTCGAATTAACGCCGCGTGAGCGCGAATGCCTGCAATGGGCCGCCGTTGGCAAGTCCGAATGGGAGATCTCACAAATTCTCGGCATTTCGGAACACACGTCAGAGAAACACCTTCTTAACGCCAAAAGCAAACTCGGTGCCGTCAACCGGGTCCAGGCCGTCGCGGAAGCGATAAGGCGCGGCTATATTAACTAGGTCGGCCGCGCCGGCCTAGAAATTCTTGCTTGCGTGATCGCGTAATTTTTTTGGGAAAGCACGGCCGTATCTTCCTATTGAAACAGGAGACGGCAAGATGCTTTTTTCCCTCACGACCCAGGAATTGATGGAACGGCCCGACCTCTGGGAGTCAGTTCATCGTTTGCGTTACAAGATTTTCGTCGAAGAGATGGGATGGACCGATCTGCAGCGCCCCGATGGTCTCGAGATCGATCAATTCGACCACGACGAGGCAGTGCATCAGATCGTCATCCGCAATGGCGAGATCGCCGGTTACCAGCGGATGTTGCCGACGACCCGGGCACATCTTCTAACCGATGTGCTGGCGGACCTTTATGAGGGAACCCCACCGTCGGGCCCGAATGTCTATGAACTGACCCGCTATGCGGTTGCGCCGGGGTTCCGCGACGGTCGGCGCGGCGTGTCGACGGTGGGCACGGAGCTGATCGCTGGCTTCGTCGAGTGGGGCCTGAAGCGCAACGTCAACCAGGTGATCATCGAATTCGAGCCGATGTGGGTGCTTCGCGCTCTGCAGCTGCATTTCCTGGCAACACCGCTCGGTTACCAGCGTACCTATGGCAACCAGCAGGTGGTCGCCACACTGCTCACCTTCAACGAGCACACGCTCGACGTGGTGCGTTCGCGCCGCAACCACTTTGCGCCGGTGCTGGCCAGAGGATACCCGGACATGCTCGGACAGAGACGCGCCTCGTGAGATTGGAGAGAGGCCATGAACGTTCACTCAAAAGCAGAATTCCGCAATCACACGCTGATCGTCACGGTATCGTCGGGTGACGGCCGCCCGGTGCTGGACAGGCGGGCCTACGAAAGCCTGGCCAGGACATTCCATGAAGCCGCCATCGACGACGACGTCCGCGTTGTGGTCCTGCGCGGCCTGGCCGGGTGCTTCTGCCTCGGTGCCGATTTCTCCGAATTTCTCGACGCCACCAAACATCGGCGACTGATCGACGCCGTCACCGATATGTTCCGCACGCTGGCGACGTTCCCGAAACCGGTCCTTGCCTGTGTCGACGGCGACGCCGTCGGCGTCGGCTGCACCATCCTGTTCCACTGCGACATGGTGATCGCCTCGAGCAAGAGCACGTTTCGGGTGCCGTTCGTCGATTTCGGCCTGGTGCCGGACGCGGCGACCAGTATTCTGGCGCCGCAGAAGCTCGGCTATGCCGGGGCGTTCCGCTTCTTCTGCCTGGGCGACACGCTCGCCGCCGAAGATGCCAGGGCACTGGGCCTTGTCGGCGAGATCGTGACGGACGGCAGCGTCGAGGAAGCCACGTTGGCAAGAGCCAGGCAACTCGCCAAGAAGCCTGTCGCGGCGCTGCTGCAGACGCGCGACCTGCTTAGGGGCGACACCGGCGCGCTCTGCGACCGCATCGACCAGGAGATCTCGCTTTTCCAGCAGGCGCTGCAGGACGACACAACGCTGAAGCGACTGCAGCGGATTGCCCGGCTGGCGGCATGAGAGCCGCGTATCGATGAGGTGAGCTTATTTTTCGAGGAAAGTCGGCCCTTCGCCGATGATCTTCCTGTCCTCCTTGCCGATGACGTCGAGGTCGCGGCCGTCATAGGGAAGCGAAAGGAGAATGCGCTGCATGACGGCCAGCCGCGCGCGCCGTTTGTCGTTCGCCCGCACAATGATCCAGGGCGCGAACTCCTTGTGCGTGCGCTCGACCATCAGGTCGCGCGCTTTGGTGTATTCGTCCCATTTGGTGATGCCGGCGATGTCGATTGGCGAAAACTTCCAGCTCTTCAGCGGGCTCCAGCGGCGGTCATGGAATCGCTCGAGCTGCGTTTCCCGGCCGATGTTCAGCCAGAATTTGAAGAAATGTATGCCCTCGTTGCGGATCATCCGCTCGAAATGCGGAACCTCGTCCAGAAATTGCTCGTGCTGCTCGGGCGTGCAGAATCCCATCACCGGTTCAACGCCGGCGCGGTTATACCAGGAGCGGTCGAAAGTGACGAATTCGCCCGACGTCGGGAAGTGGTCGACGTAGCGCTGGAAGTACCATTGTCCAAGCTCGGTGGGTGTTGGCTTGGTCAGCGCCACGTTGCGCGCCGTGCGAGGGTTCAGATACTGGCGCAAAACGAAGATCGTGCCGCCCTTGCCGGCGGCGTCGCGGCCCTCGAACAGCGACATTACCCGCTTGCCTGTCGACTGCAGCCACGCCTGCGCCTTGACCAGCTCGATCTGCAGCTTCTCAAGCTTCTCGTCATACTCCCCGCTTTTCATCTTCTTGTCGTAGGGATAGCCGCCGGCGGTCAGCTTGCGGTCCTCGACCCAGTCGGGAAGCGTCGGGGCCTCGATGTCGAACTCCCGCTCCTTGCCGTCGATGATGATCTTCAGCGGACCCGATGAAGGTATGGCCGGACTTTCCTTGGTGTTTTTCATCGAGGCGAACCTTTCCAGCTTCCGGACTCATGCTATTGGGAGCCTTACTGCATCGGCCCGGAAATCGGAATCGATTTTCGGAAAGAACAATGCAGCAGATAAAGTGGTAGAGCGTCCTTTGTGCGTCCAATTGAACGCACTGTGCTCTAGCGCCGGTCCAGCAGGAAGTTCTTGAAGTTGGCCGCAGACGGAGCGCAAATGGCCGACATCGGCACAAAGCGGAAAGGCAGGGCGCAATGTGTCGCCATGCGGCTGTGGAACAGCCGCTGGCTGCTGGCGGCCGGCCTCGTTGCGGTTCTGATGGTCTATGGTTTTGCCGGCATGTCCGGCTATGTGGTGCTGCTGGCAGGCGCGTTGCTGGTTGCCGCTGCGATGCTGCCGGCCGGCGTCGCGCGTCAATCGACCGAAAATGCCGCGGCCATCGAGGCGAGCGGCCTGCAGCGGCTTTCCGGCGAATATCTCGCGGCGGCGGTTGCCGATCCGTTGATCATTTTCGATCGCTCCGCCGCCATCGTCCATGCCAACGCCGCCGCCTTTGCCGCCTTTGGCGGGATTGCCCCCGGTATGTCGCTGTCGCTGAAATTCCGCGCGCCGGAAATGCAGGCCTTGCTGGATAGTATCTTGGCAGGCAACGTCGCTTCGGACAGCGTCGACTACATAGAAAAGCTGCCGGTCGAACGAGCCTATCGGGTGAGCGCGTCTTCAGTCGGCCATGCCACGGATCTCTACGTGCTGGTGTTCAAGGACCAGAGTGAGGCGCGCCGGATCGACAGAATGCGTGCCGACTTCATTGCCAATGCCAGCCACGAGCTGCGCACGCCTCTCGCCTCGATCGCCGGCTTCATCGAGACGCTGCGCGGGCCGGCCCGCAACGACCCCGAGGCGCGCGAGCAGTTCCTGCAGATCATGCAGAACCAGACCAGCCGCATGGCGCGCCTCATCGACGACCTTCTGTCGCTGTCGCGCCTGGAGATGAAGCCCTATCTCAAGCCGGGAACCGAGGTCGACCTGCGCCAGGCCATCGACAGCGTCATCGATTCGCTTGGGCCGCTCGCAAAGGAAAACGGCGTCGTCATCGAGCGTGATTTCGCGGAAGGGCCGCTCGACGTGCCCGGCGATCGGGACGAGCTTTTCCAGGTCTTCGAAAACCTGCTGGAAAACGCCTGCAAATATGGTCAGTCGGGCGGACGCGTCGTGGTGTCGATCATACTCAGCGACAGCGATCCCGAACCGGGCATCGACGTCACCATCAGGGATTTCGGCCCCGGCATCCCCGAAGAACACATCCCGCGCATCACCGAGCGGTTCTACCGCGTCGACGTCGAGAACAGCCGGAGCCAAAAGGGCACCGGCCTTGGCCTGTCCATCGTCAAGCATATCCTGACGCGCCACAACGCCAGGCTCTCCATCAGGTCGGAGCTCGGCAAGGGTGCGGCGTTCACGGTCCATTTGCCGGCTCGCTGACGCGGTACTATCTCTACCACATAATGGGCCGTTTCTTTTTTCTGTCATCCGGCTAGCGTATCAGCGGGGATTCGAGGGAACGACTCAACCACAAGATCCCGGGAAGGCATTTCGTCCATGCAGTCCGTGCATATCGTCAGCGCCTATGACGAGGAGCTGAAATATCTGTCGAAGCGCATCGCGGCGATGGGCGGGCATGCCGAGCGCATGGTCGAGCAGGCAGTCGCGGCGCTGGTCAATGCGGATCCGGGGCTTGCCCAGAAAGTCATTCGAGACGACCTGGTTCTGGATGAGGGACAGCGCGAGATCGACGACAAGGCGATCATCATCATCGCCAAGCGCCAGCCGATGGCGACGGATCTGCGCGAGATCGTCGGCGCGATCCGCATCTCGGCGGACCTCGAACGGGTAGGCGACCTCGGCAAGAACGTCGCCAAGCGGGTGGTTGCCGTCGCAGACGGGCGCCAGCCGAACAGCCTGTTCCGCGGCCTCGAGGCTTTGGCCAATCTGGCACTGACCCAGCTCAAGGAAGTACTCGACGTCTACGCATCGCGGTCGGTGGAAAAAATCAGTTTCGTACGCGACCGCGACGACCAGATCGATGCCATGTACACCTCGCTGTTTCGCGAGTTGCTGACCTACATGATGGAAGACCCACGCAACATCACGCCCTGCACACATCTCCTGTTTTGCGCCAAGAACATCGAGCGCATCGGCGACCACGCCACCAACATCGCCGAGACGATCTACTATATCGTCACCGGCGATCAGATGCCGGCCGATCGTCCAAAGGGCGACAAGACGGACAAGATTATTCTTCCTGCAACGCCACCGGCGAAGTGAGTTCTCCCGACACCGATGCGAATTTCGGATTCGCCACCTGACAGAAAATTGCGCTAAGCTTTCGACGCGCCGACTTCTCAGTTCCGCGATGAAGGCCCCGCCTTCAGGAGGCTGCGATGGAATATGTCCGCGAGTTTGCTCCTGCGCCGCCGATGTCGGGCATAATCGCTTGCGGCGTCTATACGGCTGGGCGGCGCATCGCCGACATTCCGATCGAGGAAGCCGGCGAATGGGCCGGGAAGCCGGGCCACGTGGTCTGGATCGGACTGCTGGAGCCCGACCGCAATTTGTTGCTGCGCGTCCAGGCGCAATTCCATCTGCATGAGTTGGCGATCGAGGACGCCGAGCATCCGCACCAGCGACCGAAGATCGAGCAATATGGGGATGCCCTGTTCATCGTTGCCCGCACGGCGCAGCTGATCGACAGCCGTGTCACCTTCGGCGAGACGCATCTGTTCGTCGGCGCCGGCTATATCGTCAGCGTCAGGCATGGCCCGTCGACCTCCTACGCAGCCGTTCGCCAGCACTGGGAAAGCTGCCCGCATTCCCTTGCCAAGGGCGAGGATTTCGTCCTCTACGCCATTCTCGATTTCATCGTCGACAATTACATGCCGGTGCTCGAGCAGATCGAAAACGAGGTCGAGGCGATCGAGGACAAGGTTCTGCTGAAACCGATGACCGGCTCCGATATCGAACGGCTTTATATGCTGCGCCGCGATCTCTTGCGCCTGCGTAATGCGGCCCTGCCGCTGGTGGAGGTCTGCCGGCGGCTGACCAGCGCCGATCTGCCGCAAATCCACACAGCCATGCACCCGCTGTTTCGCGACGTCACCGACCACATCCGCACTGTCCAGGAAAAGATCGACAGCCTGCGTGAGGTTCTCGCCTTCGCCTTCGAGGCGAGCCTTCTGGTCGGTCAAAGCCAGGAGACGGCGATCTCCAAGAAGCTTGCCTCATGGGCCGCCATCTTGGCGGTGCCCACGGCGTTCGCGGGCATTTACGGCATGAATTTCAGCGACATGCCGGAACTGAGGATGGAATATGGCTACCCGGCCGTCCTGGCGGCGATTGCCCTGATCTGCACGTTTCTTTACTGGCGGTTTCGCAAGAATGGGTGGCTATGAAGGGTAGGGCAGTAGGGCAGTAGGGCAGTAGGGCAGTAGGGCAGTAGGGCAGTAGGGCAGTAGGGCAGTAGGATATCGCTTCCGAGCACGCTTCTCCGCAATTCACCACATACTGCCGTACTGCCCTACTCCCTAACTCCCCTAACTATCTGCTCCGCCGCCGCTCCGATGCCGGCTGGAACGCCACGCGGGCGTGGTACTTGCAGTAGGGCCCGGTTTCGGCGGCGTCGTTGCCGCAGAAATGAAAGTCTTCCGAAAGCGGATCGCCGTTCGGCCATTTGCAGGTGCGCTCGTTGAGCTCGACAAGTTGCAGATGCCGCGAGATCGGCACGACGACGTTCTCGACCGGGCGGATATAGTGGCGCGCCACCGGTTCGGCATCGAACTGCGCCTTGAGCGCGGTCGCACCGATCGACATCGACGTCGTGGCATGGCGGGTGGCGCTTGCTGCCCGCGACACCGATTTCTGGATCGTCGATCCCTGTACCGTCTTCTTCTGGCGTGCCGGTGAGGCGGTCGTGCGTCCGCGACCGGACAGTTTCAGCCGGTGCACTTTGCCGATGACCGCATTGCGGCTGACCCCGCCAAGCTGTGCGGCGATCTGGCTGGCGCTGAGGCCCTCCGACCACAATTTTCTGAGAAGTTCGACTCGCTCGTCAGTCCAGTTCATGAGACCGCGCTCCTGCTGAAACATGCGGCAATCGGAATCCATTCCCGACCCGGCTTCTGCCGGGCAGACACCACATATATCGGGTGATTAGGTCCGCCGCACGAAATCTAGTTATTTCTCTACTACAATTACCTTATGCGCTGACTCGGTGACAAGAGTCCCAAGGCCAACACGAATCGGTTTTTTCGGTTTTCCCCAACTTGCCCGGTCACTTATGAGCCGGCGTTATGCTGGAGGGCTTGCCGCACGTCCTTGCGCGACCTTTTCGTTGACTTCACGGCCGAAAAACACGATAAGCCACAAGGGCCGCCGCTTTGGCGGCTTTTTGATTTTTCCGGTTCCGGAGACGCATATAATGAGCGGTTCGGCGCTTTTCGAGACCTTTGTTCGCGCACCCCTGGCTTTCGACCACGGTGAAGGCACCTGGCTGGTCACCGACAACGGCGAGCGATATCTCGATTTCGCCGGCGGCATCGCTGTGAATTCGTTGGGCTACAGCCATCCGCATCTGGTCGCGGCCCTTACCGAGCAGGCCGCCAAGCTCTGGCACGTCTCCAATCTGTACGAGATTCCGGGACAGAGCCGGCTCGGCGAGCGGCTGGCCGATGCCAGCTTCGCCGACAAGGTGTTCTTCACCAATTCCGGCGCAGAGGCGCTCGAATGCGCCATCAAGACGGCGCGGCGCTACCACTTCGTCCACGGCCATCCCGAGCGCTACCGCACAATCACCTTCGAAGGCGCTTTCCACGGCCGCACCCTGGCGACCATCGCCGCCGGCGGCCAGTACAAGTATCTGGAAGGTTTCGGCCCCAAGGTCGACGGGTTCGACCAGGTCGGTTTCGACGATATGGATGCCGCCGAAAAGGCGATCACGCCTGAGACCGCGGCGATCCTGATCGAGCCGGTGCAGGGCGAGGGCGGCATCAGGCAAGTGCCGACGCAATCGCTGAAGCGCCTCAGGCAGCTCTGCGATCAGCACGGGCTGCTCCTGATTTTCGACGAGGTCCAATGCGGCGTCGGCCGCACCGGAAAGCTGTTCGCGCATGAGTGGGCGGGTGTCACCCCCGACCTCATGGCGGTGGCCAAGGGCATCGGCGGCGGCTTCCCGATGGGTGCCTGCCTCGCCACCGACGAGGCGGCGGTCGGCATGACCGCCGGCGTGCACGGCACCACCTTCGGCGGCAATCCGCTGGCGATGGCGGTCGGCAACGCCGTGCTCGATGTGGTGCTGGAGGACGGCTTTCTCGAGGACGTCCGGCGCAAGGCACTGCTGTTGAAGCAGGGGCTTGCCGGTGTCGCCGACGAATTTCCGGATGTTATCGAAAGCATCAGGGGCACCGGCCTGATGCTCGGGCTTAAATGCGCGATGCCCAACACCAAAGTCACGGTGGCACTGCGTGACCAGCATCTCTTGACGGTTCCGGCCGGCGACAACGTTATCCGCCTGCTGCCGCCTCTCACCGTCACCGACGCCGAGATCCACGAAGCGCTCGAGCGCATTCGTGCCGGCGCCAAGAGCCTGGCGGATGCCATCGTCGCTGCCGCTGCGAAGTAATCCTGGAATTCCTGATGTCCCTTCGCCATTTCACCGATCTTTCCGCCGTTTCTGAAGGCGATCTGCGCTTCATGCTCGACGACGCAGCTGTGCGAAAGGCAAGGCTCAAGGCCGGCGAACGCAGCAAGCCGCTCGAAGGCAAGGTGCTGGCGATGATCTTCGACAAGCCGTCGACGCGCACGCGCGTGTCGTTCGACGTCGGCATGCGGCAGTTGGGTGGCGAGACGATCATGCTGACCGGCACCGAGATGCAGCTTGGCCGCTCCGAGACCATTGCCGACACGGCCAAGGTGCTGTCGCGCTATGTCGATGCCATCATGATCCGCACCACCTCGCATGACCGGCTGCTGGAACTGACGGAAAACGCTACGGTCCCCGTCATCAACGGGCTGACCGACGAGACCCATCCCTGCCAGCTGATGGCCGACATCATGACCTTCGAAGAGCACCGCGGTCCGGTGGCCGGCAAGACGATCGCCTGGACCGGCGACGGCAACAACGTGCTGCATTCGCTGCTGGAGGCATCTGCGCGCTTCCATTTCAAGCTGAACGTCGCCGTGCCCGAGGGCAGCGAACCGGCCCAGAAGCATGTCGACTGGTCGAAAGCCAATGGCGGCAAGCTGAAATTCACCCGTTCGCCCGAGGAGGCCGTTCACGAGGCCGATTGCATCGTCACCGACTGCTGGGTGTCGATGGGCCAGGAGCACCGTGCCCGCGGCCACAATGTCTTCCTGCCGTATCAGGTCAATGCGGCACTGATGGCGAAAGCCAAGCCGGACGCGCTGTTCATGCACTGTCTGCCGGCGCATCGCGGTGAAGAGGTTACCGACGAGGTCATCGACGGACCGCATTCTGTGGTGTTCGATGAGGCCGAGAACCGGCTCCATGCCCAGAAGGCGGTCTTGGCCTGGTGCCTGGGCGCTTGATAAGGGCCGCCTTGATCCGGGCTGGCCTGATCTGCGCCGCGTTGATCCGGGCCGCCTTGATCCGGGAGTGGGTGGTGCCTATCTCAGGCGCATCACGCAAATCGAGCGCGTCTCGTCGCATGCGCCCCGGAGGGCGGCATCGCCGCGCCCCGGAGCTTTGTCATGTTGGAAACTCATCAATTGGCTGAACATAAACCCAAGCTCGGCGAATTCGGCTACGCTGGCGACGACCATGTCGTGCCGTTCGAGGTCGGCCCGCTCGACGTGCGCGGCCGCACCGTCCAGCTCGGGTCGATGCTCGACGCTATTCTCAGCCGCCACGACTATCCAGAGCCGGTCGCCCGGCTCCTGGCCGAAGCCTGTGTGCTGACGGTATTGCTCGGAACTTCGCTGAAGTTCGAGGGCAAGTTCATTCTGCAGACCCGTACCGACGGGCCGGTCGACATGCTGGTCGCGGATTTCTCCACGCCGCACGCGCTGCGCGCTTATGCCCGCTTCGATGCCGACCGGCTGCAGGCTTTGACTTCTGCCGGTGAGACGTCACCGCAGACGCTGCTCGGCAGCGGTGTCCTGGCGCTGACCATCGACCAGGGCGCCCACACGCAACGCTACCAGGGCATCGTCCAGCTCGACGGCGTCACGCTGGAAGATGCCGCACGCACCTATTTCCGCCAGTCGGAGCAGATTCCGACCGACCTCCGGCTTTCGGTTGCCAAGCTTCTGACGCCCGGCGTCGGCGGTGCCCGCGAGCAATGGCGGGCCGGTGGCCTGCTGGCACAGTTCCTGCCGCAGTCGGCGGAGCGCATGCGCGTACCCGACCTTCCCGGTGGCGACGGCGATCCGCGTGAGGAAATCCACGACCCGACCGACAATTCCTGGCAGGAGTTGCTGGCGCTGCTTGGTACTATTGAACCGACCGAGCTGATCGATCCGACGATCGGCGCCGAACGGCTGCTTTACCGGCTTTTCCACGAGCATGGCGTCCGCGTCTTCGGCGGGGTGCCGGTCGCCGACCAGTGCTCATGCTCGAGGGAGAAGATCCGCGGCATCCTCGAAGGCTTCTCCGCCGAGGAGATCAGGGACAGCACCGAGGATGGCAGCATTCACGTGGCCTGCGAATTCTGCTCGAAACAATATGACTTCGATCCGGCGGAATTTGCAGCGGCTCAATAACGAGCGTCAGTGCGGCTGCCTTCGCAGAACTTGGATTCCCTCGCCCCGCAAGGCGGGGAGAGGAATCCAAGTGAACGTCAATTGACGGTGCGCCGCGTGCCCGGCAAATCGAGCGAGAAGGCGGGGATGGCGACGTCGAACGTCTCGCCCCGCTTGTTGCGCATTGTGTAGTGCCCGACCATGATGCCGGACGGGGTCGAGAGCGGGCATCCAGACGTATACTGATAGCTGTCGCCGGGGTTGAGTCCGGGTTGCTCGCCGACGACCCCGGGGCCGCGCACTTCCTCGACCTTGCCGGTGCCATCGGTAATGTGCCAGTAGCGTGACAGAAGCTGCACGAACTCGTCCGACTGATTGTCGATGGTCACCTGGTAGCCCCAGACATAGCGGTTTTGCGGCGGGTCGGAGTGATCCTCCAGATAGAACGGCCTGACCTGCACTTCGATGTTGCGGGTGACGGCGCTGTACATAAACTGCTCCAAAGCAATGTAGATGGAACTTTCGATGCTCAGCGCAGTTTGGTCAACGATGCGCGGCATCTTCTTGCCCGATCTCAAGCGCAGGTGCCGAAAAACAATGTCATTTGAGTGACACATGACAATGATGGTGTGCAGGCTTGTGCCGGGCGACTCAGCGTTTTGTCGAATTGTTGAAAACGGCCGTCATGCGGCCGGCATTTCTGGAGTGACCAGATCTCGATGGAACCGACATTCGCAGCCGCTCTCCTTTCCATAGCCCTCCTTCTTTCAAATCTCGCCAGCATCCTGTTAGCCTCGCTGAAGCTGAAGCGACCAGCCAAGATTGCACCGCCCGCGGCCAACGCGCCGCCGGTATCGATCGTCATCCCGGCGCGCGGCGTCGAGCCGTTTGCCGAAGAGACGCTGGAGCGCGCCTTCTCCCTCGACTGGCCGCGCTACGAACTCATCTTCTGCGTCGCCCATGCCGACGACCCGGTAGTCAAGCCGATCAACGCCGCAATGGCGCGCTTTCCAGCTATTCGCGCCCGTCTTCTAGTCGGTGACGACCGCATCAGCGGCAATCCAAAACTCAACAATTGCGTGAAGGGTTGGGAGGCGGCGCATTATCGCTGGGTCATCCTTGCCGATTCCAACGTGCTTATGCCGAGCGATTACGTCCAGCAGCTGCTGGCGGCCTGGCGGCACGACACCGGCCTCGTCTGCTCGACGCCGATCGGCTCGCGGCCGGACGGTTTCTGGGGGGAGGTCGAATGCGCCTTTCTCAACACGCTGCAGGCACGCTGGCAGTACGCTGGAGAGGCGCTCGGCCTCGGCTTCGCCCAGGGCAAGAGCATGTTGTGGAACAAGCCGATGCTCGACGCCAATGGCGGCATCCGCGCGCTTGCCGCCGAGATCGCCGAGGACGCCGCCGCGACCAAGCTCGTCAACCGACTCGGACTGCGGGTCAATCTTGTCGCCTCGCCATTCGAACAGCCGCTCGGCCGGCGCACGCTTGGCGAGATCTGGTCGCGGCAGGCGCGCTGGGCGCGGCTGCGCCGCGTCACCTTTGCACTGTTCTTTGCCCCCGAGATCCTGATCGGCGCGGCGCCGCCGCTGGTGCTTGCGCTGGTTGCCGCGGCTGATGCCGGCGTCAGCCTGCCGGCCACCGCCACCGCCGTGCTGGCCGCGGCCTACCTGCCGGAATGCGCCTTGGCCTCGGCCAAGGGGTGGCACCTGTCGCTGCGCACCATCCCGGCGATGATGGTTCGCGACTGCATGCTGCCGGCGATATGGGCGCGCGGATGGCTGAGCGGCGCCGTCGATTGGCGAGGCAATGTGATGACTATCCAGACCAAGGCCGTCGCGGAGCTGGAGGAGACCCCGTCCGGCGCCTGATCGGCGCGTCCCCGCTCGCCTCTGTTCGGCCAGCCCTTATCCGGCAGCTCTCAGCGCCTGCTCGATGTCTTCGAGCAGATCGTCGGTGTCCTCAAGGCCGACTGACAGCCTGAGCGTGCCCGGTCCGATGCCGAGCTCGGCGCGGGCCTCATCGGTCAAGTTCTTGTGCGTCGTCGTCGCCGGATGGGTGATCAGGCTCTTGGCGTCGCCGAGATTGTTGGAAATCAGCACGACGTCGAGTGCGTTCTGGAAGGCAAAGGCCGCCTGCTTGCCGCCCTTCACATCCAGGCAGATCAGCGTCGAGCCGCCCGACATCTGCTTCTTGACCACGGCCGCTTGCGGGTGGTCGGCGCGGCCGGGATAGATGACGCGGGCGATTTGCGGGCGCTCGGCGAGGAAATCCGCGATGCGGCCGGCACTTTCCGTCTGCTGGCGTACGCGCAGCGGCAGCGTCTCCAGGCCTTTCAGCAGCGTCCAGGCATTGAAGGGCGAGAGGCTCGGGCCGGTGTGACGGAAATAGTCATGCAGGTTCTCGTCGATCCATTTCTTGTCCGACAGGACGATGCCGCCAAGACAGCGCCCCTGGCCATCAATATGCTTGGTCGCGGAGTAGACGACGATGTGGGCGCCGAGCTGCAGGGGTTTCTGCTGCAAGGGCGTGGCGAAGACATTGTCGACGATCAGCCTGGCGCCAATCGAGTTGGCAAGTGCGGCGACGGCGGCGATGTCGACCACTTCCAGCGTCGGATTGGTCGGGCTTTCCAGGAAGAACAGTTTGGTGTTCGGCTTGACCGCTTTTTGCCAATTGGCGATGTCTGTGCCGTCGACCAGCGTTGCCTCGATGCCATATTTCGGCGCCAGCGTCTCGATCACCCAGCGGCAGGAGCCGAACAGTGCGCGCGCCGCCACGATATGGTCGCCAGCCTTGGCGCTGCACAGCAATGCTGCCGTCACCGCCGCCATGCCGGATGCAGTGGCGCGCGCGTCCTCGGCTCCTTCCAGCGCGCACATGCGTTTTTCAAACATGTCCACGGTCGGATTGGCATAACGCGAATAGATGAAGCCCGGCTCCTCGCCCTTGAAGCGGGCTTCCGCCGCTTGCGCCGTCTCGTAGACATAGCCTTGGGTGAGATACATCGCCTCGGAGGTCTCGCCGAAGCCAGAACGCAGCGTCCCGGCATGCACGAGTGCGGTCTGAGGCTTCCAGTCGCGCTTCTTGGTCATCATTCTATCCAAACACCAAAATTGGTCCAAACAACAAAAAACCGGTCGCGAAAGTCGCAACCGGTCCATATGGCCTTGCGGCCCGACGGTCCTTTAGCGACTTGTTTAACGTGGCTGCAAGCCGACCGGCCAAATCACCACGGGATAACGAGCTTTAGACCCGCGCCACGCTTGCGTCAATTGCCGGCATGATTAAGAGGGTTGTACCAAGCAGGTGCCAAAGGCGTCCACGGTCGGACCTGCGACAGAACAAGACCTCGCCCGGCGTTCGAACGGAGCCAGACCCTTGCGGCAGACAGGCATTCTTCCCGATCAGGATATTTCCGCGCTGTTCCAGACGGGCGCGCTGAAATCGACGCGCACGCTCGATGCCGATCAGATCCAGCCGGCCAGCCTCGACCTCAGGCTCGGCGACAAGGCCTGGCGGGTGCGTGCTTCCTTCTTGCCCGGCCCGGACCACAGAGTTGTCGACAAGCTCGACCGGCTGAAGCTGCACGAGATTAACCTCGCCGAAGGTGCTGTGCTGGAAACCGGCTGCGTCTACATCGTGCCGCTGCTCGAAAGCCTGGCGCTGCCCGCGCATATTTCGGCTTCGGCCAACCCGAAGAGCTCGACCGGGCGGCTCGATATCTTTACCCGGGTGATGACCGACCGTGGCCACGAGTTCGACAAGATCGCCGCCGGCTATGAAGGCCCGCTCTATCTGGAGGTCAGCCCGCGCACCTTCCCGATTGTGGTGCGGACAGGCTCGCGGCTGTCGCAGATCAGGTTCCGCACTGGCAATGCGCTCTTGTCGGAAAGCGAGCTGCACGAACTGCACCGCGCCGAGATGCTGGTCGCCACCGAACCGCCCAACATCTCAGGCGGCGGCATCGCGCTGTCGATCGACCTCGACGGCGACAAGGATGGGCTGGTCGGCTATCGCGGCAAGCACCACACCGGCCTGGTCGACGTCGACAAGCGCGCCGCGCAGGATGTCGTCGATTTCTGGGAGCCGCTCTACAAGAGCGGCGCCGGCGAACTGGTGCTCGATCCGGACGAATTCTATATTCTGGTGTCGCGCGAGGCGGTGCATGTGCCGCCGCTCTACGCCGCCGAAATGACGCCCTTCGATCCGCTGGTCGGCGAGTTCCGCGTCCATTATGCCGGTTTCTTCGACCCGGGTTTCGGCCATTCGGCGTCGGGCGGCACCGGCAGCCGGGCGGTGCTCGAGGTGCGTAGCCACGAAGTGCCGTTCATCCTCGACCACGGCCAGATCGTCGGACGGTTGGTCTACGAGCACATGCTGAAACGGCCGCAAGCGCTCTACGGCACAGACCTCGGCTCGAACTATCAGGCGCAGGGCCTGAAACTGTCCAAGCATTTCCGCGCCGCGCGCTGATCTTGTTCGCAAGCCGTCAGCCGCGAAACAGATATTCTTTCGCGGCGCCAAGGCAGCCATGAAACTGACCGATAAAGAGCAGTTCTCGCACTGCCAGTCGCTTCTTCCCCCAAAATCCTCTGGTTTGCTTCTCGTCGTCAAGTGAGGCGCTTGAGCTGGACTGCAAGGGGAAGAATTGCTTGCCGAGACATCCCAGCACATGGGCTCTGGCGGAGTCGATACCGCAGGCCCTGCCATTGTCGTTCAGTCTGTCAGCGCGGAGTGCGGACGTCATGCGATCCGCGTTGCGCATCAGAAAGCTCACTTGCGATTTCGAATAGCCGGTGGCCAGAAGCCGGTTAGTCATCGACATCCGGGCTTCGCGATAGGATTTTGCGCTGCATTGTCCGGCGCTGTAAGCCGCTGGGGAGAAATAGGCGAGGAACAGGACTAAACCTACGAACACGGTGCCAATCCGCAGGCCGTTCATTTTTCGCCCCTGAATTCTGTCACCAGTTTACAATGCCTTCACGGCGACCTTCACCGGCTGCTCGATTTCGAGCGGGTTGCGCAGAGGCAGGCCGAAATCCTGCGCCTCGATCTCGAATACGTCACCGGCCTCGGTCCTGATGCCGTCGGCGAAGGACAGCGTCGCCGTGCCGAACATGTGTACATGCACGTCGCCCGGCTGGCGGAACGCCGAGTATTTGAAGTGGTGATGCTCGAGATTGCCAATGGTGTGCGACATGTTCGCCTCGCCCGACAGGAACGGCTTTTCCCAAAGCAGCTTGCCGTCGCGCAGGATGCGTGAAGCGCCGCGGATATCGGAGGGCAGATCGCCGATCAGGATTTCCGGCCCGAACGAAGCGTTGCGCAGCTTGGAATGGGCAAGGAAGAGATAGTTCACGCGCTCGGTGACGTGGTCGGAAAACTCGTTCGACAGCGTGAAGCCGACGCGGAACGGGGCGCCGTCGTCGCCGATCACATAGATACCGGCGATTTCCGGCTCCTCGCCGGCATCCTGGGCGAAGGCCGGCGACATAAGCGGCGCCCCGGGCGCCACTGCCATGGTGCCATTGCCCTTGTAGAACCATTCCGGCTGCACGCCGGTCTGGCCCTTCGCCGGCTTGCCGCCCTCAAGCCCCATGCGGAACATCTTCATGGAATCGGTCAGCTGTTGCTCGCCGTCCGTGCTGAGCTTCTTGTGCATGGAATCGCGGGTCGCGGCGGAGCCGAGGTGCGTCAGCCCGGTGCCGGTGAGATGGAGATGCGCCGGATCGGGATGGTTGATCGGCGACAGCAGCCGCCCCTTCTTGTAGGCTGCGTCGAGATCGACGGTTTCGCCGAAGCCCTTGCGCTCGATCAGGGCGACAAGCCCGCTGCCGGTGCGCGCGGCCTCCATCGCCAGCGAATAGACGCTGCGGGCGCCGTTGATGACGCGGGTCTTGCCGCCGTTGCGGGCAACGACGCGGATCGTCTCGGCGTCGTCGAGGATCTGTGAGATCAGCATGGTAACCCTCTCTGAATTGCGGGCTGGCCTGCCTTTCTCGGCAAACCCTACCCTGCGCGGCCCGGACCCTGTCCGCGCCTCGGTTGAAATTCTTCGTCCGGATTGCGCTCGCGGATCAGGTCCCTCGGGGGACTTTTTTGCGCCGCCCGGCAGCGCCGCGATGTGACCCGTATGCCTCCTGGTTGCCTCTCAAGCCTTGTTCTTGTTGTAGACGTCGAAGACGACGGCGCCGAGCAGCACCAGGCCTTTCACCACCTGCTGCCAGTCGACATTGACGCCCATGATCGACATGCCGTTGTTCATGACGCCCATAATGAAACCGCCGACCACCGCGCCGATGACCTGGCCGACGCCGCCCATCGCCGAAGCGCCACCGATGAACACCGCGGCGATGACGTCAAGCTCGCTGCCGAGGCCGGCCGCCGGCACAGCCTGCCCCAGGCGCGCAGCGATGATCAGGCCGCCGAGTGCCGACAGCACACCCATATTGATGAACACCATCAACGTCAGCCGTTCGGTCTTGATGCCCGATAGCTGCGCTGCCTTGGCATTGCCGCCCATCGCATAGATGCGACGGCCGATCGTCATGCGTTTGGTAACGAAGACGAATAACGCGATCAGCACGCCCATCACCATGAGAACGATGGGAAGGCCCCTGTAGGTGGCGAATTGGTAGACGAGAAACAGCGCCAGCGCGCTGATCACCAGGGTCTTGACGACGAACAGCGAGAAGGGCTCGGCTTCGTAGCCATGCTTCTCGCGGGTGCGCCGTGCCCTGAGCCCGAAATAGGCATAGGCGAGCACGGCGACGAGGCCGATCACGATCGTCGTCAGGTGCAGCGTCAGGCCGCTGCCGACAATGGTTTTGCCGGCGGCGTTCACGGTTGGCGGTATCAGCGTCAATGGGCCGATCAGGTCCGGAATGAAGCCTGAACTGAGCGCCTTGAAGCCGACGGGGAGCGGCCCCACCGAAGACCCGCCACCCAGCAGCGCCTGGCAGATGCCGCGGAAGATCAGCATGCCCGCCAGTGTGACGATGAAGCTCGGTATTCGGTGATAGGCAATCCAGTAGCCTTGTGCCGCGCCGATTGCGCCACCCACGATCAGGCAGATGATCGACACCACCAGCGGATTGCTCAACGGGCCAAGCGGCCAGATGACCATCATCATCGCCGCCAGCGCACCGATGAAGCCGGCGACGGAGCCGACGCTGAGATCGATATGGCCCGAAACGATCACCAGAAGCATGCCCAGCGCCATCACGATGATGAAGCTGTTCTGCTGAACCAGATTGCTGAGGTTCACCGGCTTGAACAGCGTTCCGGACGTGGTGAACTGGAAGAACACCATGATTGCGATCAACGCCAGCACCAACCCGTATTCGCGCAGGTTGGTGACCAGCGCCGAGACGGCAATGCGAGGTCCCTGTTGTAGGTCCTGGGCAACGCCGGTTTGCGGCCCGGGAGCGCTTTCGGTGCTCATGATGCTTTTCCTTCTCCGCGGACGATGGCGCGCATTATCTTTTCCTGGCTGGCGTCGCTTGCCGCCATTTCGCCGACGATGCGTCCTTCGTTCATGACGTAGATGCGGTCGGTGATGCCGAGCAGTTCGGGCATTTCC
The DNA here is from genome assembly GCF_055811175.1 of Mesorhizobium sp. WSM4828. Taxonomy (NCBI): domain Bacteria; kingdom Pseudomonadati; phylum Pseudomonadota; class Alphaproteobacteria; order Hyphomicrobiales; family Phyllobacteriaceae; genus Mesorhizobium; species Mesorhizobium sp. WSM4828. The sequence goes on from NZ_JBVVQK010000008.1 coordinate 119,350, forward strand.
GACGAGATGACGATGATTGCCTTACCCTCGGAGGCGAGACGCGCGATGATCGTATAGATTTCATACTTGGCCCCGACGTCGATACCGCGCGTCGGCTCGTCGAGGATCAGCACTTCCGGATTGGCGAACAGCCATTTCGACAGCACCACCTTCTGCTGATTGCCGCCAGAAAGGTTGCCGGTCATCTGGTAGACGCTCGAGGCGCGGATATTGGTCCTGCCGCGATAGTCATTGGCGACCGAAAGCTCGCGCAAATCGTCGATCACGCCATGGCGCGAGACGCCGGGCAGGTTGGCCAGCGTGATGTTGTGCTTGATATGGTCGATCAAGTTGAGACCGTAGGTCTTGCGGTCCTCGGTAACGTAAGCGATGCCGTGTTCCACCGCCTTGCTCACCGAAGAGACATCGATCGGCTTGCCGTTAAGGAACACCTCGCCGGTGATGCGGCGGCCATAAGACCGGCCGAACAGGCTCATGGCAAACTCGGTCCGGCCGGCGCCCATGAGCCCGGCAATGCCGACCACTTCGCCCTTGCGGGCGTTGAGGTTGATACCCTTGATGACCTGCCGCTCGGCATGGATGGGGTGGTAGACCGACCAGTTCTTCACTTCGAGAACGGTCTCGCCGATCTTCGGCTCGCGCGGCGGATAGCGGTCGTCGAGCGAACGGCCGACCATCGAGGTGATGATGCGGTCCTCCGAGATGTCCTTCTTGGCCAGCGTCTCGATGGTCCGGCCGTCACGGATGATCGTGACCTTGTCGGCGACCCGGTTCACCTCGTTGAGCTTGTGCGAGATCAGGATCGAAGTGATGCCCTGCCGCTTGAATTCGAGCAGCAGATCGAGCAGCGCCTGGCTGTCTTTTTCGGACAAGCTCGCCGTTGGCTCGTCGAGAATGAGCAACTTCACTTCCTTGCTGAGCGCCTTGGCGATCTCGACCAGCTGCTGCTTGCCGACGCCGATATTGGTGATCAGCGTGTTGGGGTCCTCCTTGAGGCCGACCTTCTTGAGCAGGGCGCTGGTGCGCGCCTCATTGGCATTCCAGTCGATGACGCCGTATCTGGCGTGCTCGTTGCCAAGAAAGATGTTTTCGGCAATCGACAGCATCGGCACCAGCGCAAGCTCCTGGTGGATGATGACGATGCCCTTGCGCTCGCTGTCATGGATGCCTTTGAAATGGCACTCATCGCCGCGATAGATGATCTGGCCGTCATAGGTGCCGGACGGATACACGCCCGACAGCACCTTCATCAGCGTCGACTTGCCGGCGCCGTTCTCGCCGACCACGGCATGGATCTCGCCTTCCTCGACCATGAGCTTGACGTTCGACAGCGCCTTGACGCCGGGAAACGTCTTGGTGATGTCGCGCATCTCCAAAATCGTCGATGCCATTGAGAATACCACTCCTGCGAGGTCCGCAAACAATACCGGGCTGGCTCGCCAACGAAAAGGGGCCCTGCCTGCGCAGGACCCCAGGCTTTGTAACCGCGATTACTTCAGTTCTTCGGCCTTGATGTAGCCGGAGTCGACCACCAGTGCCTGGTAGTTCGACTTGTCGACATCATGCGGCGTCAACAGGATCGAGGGAACGACCTTGACGTCGTTGTTGTAGGTCTTGGTGTCGAGGCCTTCCGGCTTGCCGCCCGAGAGCACCTTGTCGACGAGTTCGACCGTCGCCTTGGCGAGTTCGCGGGTATCCTTGAACACGGTCGAGTACTGTTCGCCGGCGATGATCGCCTTGACCGAAGCGGTCTCGGCGTCCTGTCCGGTGACGATCGGCCATGGCTGATCGGCGGTGCCGTAGCCTACGGCGCGCAGCGAAGCGATGATGCCGCGCGACAGGCCGTCATAGGGCGAGAGCACGCCATCGACGCGGCTGCCGTCCGAATAGTTGGCGGAGAGCAGATTGTCCATGCGGGCCTGGGCGGTGGCGGCCAGCCAGCGCAGCGTGCCGACCTTGTCCATGCCCATCTGGCCGGACTTGATCTTGATCGAGCCGTCGTCGATCATCGGCTGCAGGACAGACATCGCACCATTGTAGAAGAAAAAGGCGTTGTTGTCGTCGGGCGAGCCGCCGAACAATTCGACGTTCCACGGTTTGGTGCTTGGGAAGCGCTCCTTGAGGCCCTTGACCAGGGAATTCGCCTGGATGACGCCGACGCCGAAATTGTCGAAGGTGGTGTAATAATCGACATTTGGCGTCTTCTTGATCAGGCGGTCGTAAGCGACGACGACGACGCCTGCGTCATTCGCCTTCTGCAGCGCATCGCCCATCGTGGTGCCGTCGATCGAAGCGATGATCAGCGCCTTCGGGCCCTTGGTGATTTCGTTTTCCAGCTGGCTGAGCTGGTTCGGAATGTCGTCCTGCGCGTATTGCAGGTCGACAGTGTAGCCCAGAGCCTCGAGCTGGGACTTGACGGCGTCGCCGTCGTTGATCCAGCGCTGCGAGGTCTTGGTAGGCATCAGCACGCCGATCAGGCCTTCGCCCGCCTGCGCCGGCAGCGTCATAGCCGCGATGCCTAGGGCCGCGACGGCGGCCAGTGTCTTGATAATCTTCACATTAACTCTCCCTGGTTGATGGACGCGTACCCTTGGGTTTCGTGGGCCGCGCAATCGTGCAGGAGCGCCAAACGCGCCGCTGCCGTCAATCGATCTCCGGTATCCTCCCAATCGGCCCCGAAACTCTGGTTTCAATCGATACGAGTTTTCCCTCGTCGCCGATCGTCAGGTATCAGGACGCGCGAAGGGTGTGTCGCTTTGCCATAACTGTCAAATGCGATCTTTGATGGTTGCTATATCGAAACCGATATGGCTAAAGCTAGTGGCGAGGCTGCCGGGTGATCAGCCGGGGCGGCCGGCGCAGAAGTAGGGAAAAATCATGGCGGCGCTGCGAAATCCTGGCGGAATATCAGCCGGTTACGATGAAATCCCGGGCGATGGCGGAACCTTGCTGCGCAGCGGCTTGAGCCTGCGTCACATGCGCATGATCGCGGCCCTCGACGAGCACGGGCGGGTGAGTGCCGCGGCCCAGGTCATGAACATCTCGCAGCCGGCGGCCTCGCGCATGATCGCCGAAATGGAGGCCGTGCTCGATGTCAAGCTCTGCGAAAGGCTGCCGCGCGGCATTACGCTGACGCCTTATGGCAAGGCGTTGGCACGGCGCGCGCGATCGATCCTGCTCGAGATGCGCGAGGTTGACCGCGAGATTTTCGAGCTCAAGGCGGGCAAGGGCGGCTCGGTGTTCCTGGGCGCGGTGACAGCACCGGCGATCGAGCTGGCGGTGCCGGCGATCCGTGAGATCCGGCGCCTCTATCCGCGCATCGAAATCACCATGCAGGTCGAGACCTCGAACGTGCTGGCGCGCGAGCTGATCGCCTCCCGCCACGATTTCATCATCGCCCGCATCCCAGACGACCTCAATCCGCGGCTGTTCGAAGCGCGAGTCATCGGCGTCGAGAAGGCCTGCCTGATCGTGCGCCGCGGCCACCCGCTGACCAAGGGCAAGGCGGTGCGGCTGGAAGACACCGCCGCCTATGACTGGGTCTTCCAGTCGGGCGGCTCGCCGCTGCGCCAGGCGATGGAAAGCAACTTCTTGAACCGCAACATCGCGCTGCCGGACCGCATCCTCAACACCAGTTCGCTGCTATTGACTCTGGTCATGGTCGCGCAATCCGACGCCATCGCGCCGGTGTCGGTCCAGGTCGCGAAGTTCATCCAGAACCCCGAAGGCCTGGCCGGCGCTATCGATGTCGTCCAGACTGAGTTCGACATCGAGGTCAGGCCTTACAGCCTGATCACGGTAAAGAACCGCGCGCTGTCACCGGCAGCCAAGATGCTGCACGATTTTATTTTGCGGGAGGTGGGCTGAGGGTTGGAGCGGGTAGCGGGCGCATTCCGTGGCCAGCCAGACGACCAGACGGGCCCGCCTGAGCGGCGCCGGTGCACGTTGGCAATACCGCGTGATGCTCAAAAAAAGCCCGCCAGCAGACGCCAGCGGGCCAAGGGTAGACTTTCCGGTTGGGGTCATTCGAGGCCCCGCCGACCCTCAATGTGAGATATTCCACGAACTGGCACATCGGCCAAACAGATGAAAGACGGCCAGCCGGCTGCAAAAAAATGCCTGTGAAGCCGCTGGTTTTCAGCCTGGCCAGAACAAGTGCAATGCACCGGGGCAAAAGCTGGAGCGGGTAGCGGGAATCGAACCCGCGCGTTCAGCTTGGGAAGCTGACAAGCTACCATTACATCATACCCGCGCTGGTTCCTCCGATATCATGGCCCGGCGCCGATGCGCAATCCGATTTGAGGCGCCGCCTTGATGCAGCGCGGGCGACTGCGTATTTCTTGGCATGTGCCCGAATCGCGGCACCCGACTGTGGAGACAGGCCCTTGTCCGCACTGAACCGCTTTCTCGGCGATACGCCGCTCCGGGTGATCCTGAAGCTGCTCGTGGTGTCGTTTCTCGTCGGCCTGGTCATGAACGCTTTCGGCTGGTCGCCGATGGACGTGCTTTACGGCATCCGCAAATTCTTCATCGACCTGTGGAATTTAGGCTTCCACGCCATCGACCGCTTCCTCGGCTACATCCTGCTCGGTGCCGCGATCGTCGTGCCGGCCTTCATCCTGCTCAGGATCGCTAACTACCGGAAGTGAATTTTCAGGCGTAGGCAGCGGCCACTTCGAACAGGATGGCATGGCGTGCGGCGAGTGCTGCGACATCGGTCGAATAGCCGCCGCCGATGACGCCGCACACCGGTATGCCAAGCGTGCGGAAATGGCGGATCACCATATCGTCGCGAGCGCGCAGCCCTTCATCCGTGAGCGACAACCTGCCGAGCCGGTCCTCGGCATGGACGTCGACCCCGGCATTATAGAAGACGAGGTCCCAGCGCCTTCGTGCCGACAGTTCCGGCAGAATGGCGCCGAGCCGCTCCAGATAGGCTGCATCGCCGGTGCCGTCGGGCAGGGCGACATCGAGGTTGGAGGCGATCTTGCGCGCGGGGTAGTTGCGGTCGCCATGCATGGAGAAGGTGAACACGCGCGGCTCGTCGTTCAGGATATCCGCCGTGCCATCGCCCTGATGCACGTCGAGATCGACGACCAGGATGTTTTGGGCAGCAGCTTCGGCGAGCAGCACCAGCGCAGCCACGGCCACGTCGTTGAAGGTGCAGAAGCCGGCGCCTTGCGCGCGCCGTGCATGATGGCTGCCGCCGGCGGTGTTGCAGGCGATGCCGTTGAGCAAAGCTAGCTGCGCCGCCAGCACCGTGCCGGCCGTGGCGAGCTGCGCCCTCAGCGAGACCCGCTGTCCAATAGGGAAACCGATCTCGCGCTCGATCTTCACCGGCACGTCGCAGGCGAGCACCTGGTCGACATAGTCGACCGAATGAGCAAGCTTCAGCCATGATGGCCGCGCCGCCTCCGGCATGTTGAGCGCTTCGGGCCGCGCCAGGCCGCGTGCCCGCAAGGCGTCCATCAGCAGCGGATATTTGCTCATCGGGAAGCGGTGGTTGACGGCGAAGCCGGCGTCGTAGTCGGGATGATGAACGATCTGCAAGGGCATGGGGCGGCCGGTGCGCCAGAGGCGGGTTTCGGTTGACCACAATGGGGTGGATGGTTGCGCGAGATCCGCAAACTGGGGCACATCGGCTAGCCGATCAAGCCGCAACAGGAAGCGACACGCGTTTGGAGCAGGCTTTACCCACCGAAGTCCACGCCACCGAAGCCAGGGCATTCGTCGTCACCAACCGCTCCGTGCTCGCCATCGCCGTGCCGATGACGCTTGCCTATCTGACGACGCCGTTGCTCGGAATTGTCGACACGGCGGTGGTTGGACAGTTCGGCGACGCCGCCCTTCTCGGCGGCCTGGCGGCCGGCGCCCTGATCTTCGATGTCGTTTTCACGACCTTCAACTTCCTGCGCTCCGGCACCACCGGCCTCGTCGCCCAGGCCTTCGGGCGCGGCGATGCGCTGGAGGAGCAGGCGGTGTTCTGGCGCGCCGTGCTGATCGCGGTCGTCGCCGGCGTCGTGCTTGCCGCGCTTGCGCCGCTGGTTTCCACCGCCGGGCAATGGTTCATCGGCGCCGAACCGCGCGTCAGCGCGGCGATGGACGTCTATATCCGCATCAGGATGCTCGCAGCACCGTTCTCGCTGATCAATTACGCCATCCTCGGTTACGTGCTGGGGCGCGGCGAAGGCGGGCTCGGGCTGATGCTGCAATTGATACTGAACGGCATCAACATCGCCCTCTGCTTCCTGCTTGGCCTGGAGCTCGGCTGGGGCGTTGCCGGCGTCGCCTGGGCGACGCTTACCGGCGAATTCGTCGCCATGCTGCTTGGTCTCGCCATCGTCGGCCGGCGCTTTTGGGCGGCGCCCAGGCTGCCGCGCCACCGCGTCCTCGATCTGCCGGCATTCCTGCGCATGATGTCGCTCAATCGCGATATCATGATCCGCTCCTTTTCGCTGCTCGCCGCCTTCGCGCTGTTCACGCGACAAGGCGCACAATTCGGCACTCTGACGCTGGCCGCCAACGCCGTGCTGATGAACCTCTTCCTGGTTGCCGGCTACTTCCTCGATGGTTTCGCCACCGCCGCCGAACAGCTCGCCGGGCGCGCCATCGGCGCCCGTGCCGCCACGGCGTTTGACCAGGCTGTGCGGCTGACGCTGCTTTGGGGGCTCGGGCTGGCGGGCGCGGCGACGCTCTTCTTCCTGCTGGAGGGCACCGATCTCGTCGCCCTGATCACGACCTCGACGGACGTTCGCACCATTGCCGATATCTACCTGCCGTGGGCGGCGTTCACCGCGCTCAGCGGCGCGCTGGCTTTCCAGATGGACGGGGTTTTCATCGGCGCGACATGGTCGCGCGACATGCGCAACATGATGCTGGTGTCATTCCTGGCGTTCAGCGCCGCGCTGCTGATCCTGGCGCCGGCCTTCGGCAATCACGGCTTGTGGGCGGCGTTGCATGTCTTCCTGCTGGTACGCGGCTTCAGCCTGCTCGCCATATTGCGGCTGCGGGTGCGAACGGCCTTTGGCTGATCGCTAAAGCGGTTTCGCCGCCCATTGATCGAGGCGGCTGTCGCGAAGCTCGCGCAGCGACTTCAGGCCTTGGCTGTCCATGAAACGGGCCATGCCGGAAAGAATGCGCCCCGGTAGCGCCGGCCCAGCATAGATCATGCCGGTATAGAGCTGGACGAGATCGGCGCCGGCACGGATCTTTTCCAGCGTCGTCTCGGCGGAATCGACGCCGCCGACGCCGATGACGGCAGGATCCCGGCCAAGCAGTTTCCGCATTTTTGCCAGCACGGTGGTTGAGCGCTCGAATAACGGTTTTCCCGAAAGCCCGCCGGCCTCGCCGGCAAAAGCGTTGCTGCGCAGTCCCGCCCGCGCGATCGTGGTGTTGGAGACGATGACGCCGTCTATTTTCTTCTCAGTGACCTCGGCGGCAATGTCCTCCAGCTCGCCCTCGACCAGATCCGGCGCGATCTTGAGGAAGACGGGCGGTTTTGCCGGTGCCGCCGCACGCGCAGCCATGACCCGCGACAGGAGCTCGCCAAGCTGTTCGCGCGCCTGCATGTTGCGCAGGCCCGGCGTGTTCGGCGAGGAGATATTGATTGTCAGATAGCTGGCGTATCGCGCGAACCGGATCACGCCGCGCTCATAATCGCCGACGCGGTCGGCGCTGTCCTTGTTGGCGCCGATGTTGATGCCGACGATGCCGGGGCGGCCTTTTCGGGCGGCAAGACGCTTCTCTGCGGCAGCGTGGCCTTCATTGTTGAAGCCCAGCCGGTTGATTACCGCCCCGTCCGAAGGCAGCCGGAAGATGCGTGGCTTCGGATTGCCCGTCTGCGGCAGCGGTGTGATGGTGCCGACCTCGGCGAAGCCGAAGCCGAGGCCGAGCAGCGCGTCCGGCACTTCGGCATTCTTGTCGTAACCCGCGGCCATGCCGAGCGGGTTCGGGAAGTCGAGCCCGCAAAGGCTGACCTTTAGCCTGTTGTCCTGCGGCGGGCGACCGGCGACCGGCAGACCGCATCTCAGCGCGGCAATCGACAGCCCATGCGCGGTTTCCGGATCGAGCGTGAACAGCAGTTTCTGGCCGATCCGGTCGAACGCGCTCATTCGGCCCCCACCGCCGGGAATTCATGCCGGCCGTCGGGGCCGAGCGGCAATGCCCGCACCGAGACGACCGCATCGAGGCCGAGCCCGCCATAGAGATGCGGGAACAAGGCGGCGCCGCGCGAGACCTCATATTTCAGCGCATCGCCGAGGCGCGCGCTGTCGACGGCAACCAGCAGCAACCCGGCCTGGCCGGCGAAATGTTTTGCTGCCGTTTCCCGGACCTGCCCGGCGGTGGAAAAATGGATGAAGCCGTCGGCGACGTCGATCGGCGCGCCGGTGAAGCGGCCTTCTCTTTCGGCCTCGCGCCACAGCGCCTCGGGAACTATCTTGTAGATGATCTCGGACATCGTTGCGCTATAGTCCGAACAGGCCATGCGGGGAAGGGGCAAGCGGGTTTCGCAGGCTCCGAACTCTTCCCCATTTCAGGCGCAAACATGTGATAGATTGAGCCAACCGGCTCATGGAGGAAAACATGCGTCTGAAACACGTTTTGATCCCCGCAGCACTGATCTCGCTTGTCGCGGCGTCGGCCTTTTCCGAGGAGGCCGATCGCTACCGGCTGGAAAAATCGGCCAATGGCTATGTGCGCATGGATACGCAAACCGGCGCCATGTCGCTCTGCGAGGAGCGCTCCGGTCAGCTTGTCTGCAAGACCGCGGCCGACGAACGTGCCGCCTTCCAGGATGAGGTCGACCGGCTGAAAAATTCGGTGAAGGCGCTCGACGAACGCGTCGCCAAGCTCGAAAATTCGCTCGCCGCGCGTTTCGAATCGACTTTGCCCAGCGAGGAGGATTTCAACAAGACGATGGGCTACATGGAGCGCTTCCTGCGCAGCTTTATGGACATCGTCAAGGACATGGACAAGGACGAAGACGGCGCCAAGCCCAATTCGCAAAAGACCTAGGCAATTCGCAAAAAAGACCTGGGGCGGGAATAGCAAGCCGGCCACGCCGAACAGCAGGCGTTGCGTTATGATCGTTCAGATCCTGCAAGGCGGAAAATCGCCAACGGGATTCGGGGAGGGATATCACCGTTGGGCTACACATTCGTCATTGCCGACGATCATCCGCTTTTTCGCGGTGCATTGAGGGAGGCACTCGCGGGCATCGGCGACGTTGCCGCCATTCACGAGGCCGGCGATTTCGAAAGCGCCAAGGCGCTGGTCCTGGCCAATGAGGATGTCGATCTGGTGCTGCTCGATCTCTCGATGCCGGGCGCAAGCGGTCTTTCCGGCCTGATTTCGTTGCGCGGCATCCATCCGGCGGTGCCGATGATGGTGGTCTCGGCGCATGACGATCCGGTGACGATCCGGCGCGCGCTCGATCTCGGCGCCTCCGGCTTCATCTCCAAATCGGCCAGCATGGAGGAGATCCGCAATGCGGTGCAGTCGGTGCTCGCAGGTGATATCGCCGCACCCGCCGGGGTCGATCTCGGCGTCGAGCGCGATCCCGAGATTTCCGACCTGATCAAGCGGCTGCAGGCGCTGACTCCACAGCAGACGCGCGTGCTTGGCATGCTGGCGGAAGGGCTGCTCAACAAGCAGATCGCCTATGAGCTCGGGGTCTCCGAAGCGACGATCAAAGCGCATGTCTCGGCCATCCTGCAGAAGCTCGGCGTCGACAGCCGCACTCAGGCGGTCATCCTTTTGTCCAAGATCGGCAGCGACCCGTTGCAGACGGCCGGCTGATTCCTATTCGGCCGCCGGCGCCAGCGGCCTGACCCTGGCCATCATCGAGCGCAGCATCGCCGGTTTCAGCGGTTTGCTGATCACCGGTACGTCGAGCCTGCCGGCAGCGGCGCGAACCTCGCTGGAGCGGTCGGCGGTGACCAGCACGGCCGGCAGGTCCTCGCCATGGATCGCACGCAACTGGGCGATCAATTCGAGGCCGGTCCTGTTGTCGAGATGATAGTCGGCAAGCACGATGTCCGGCCGATGCATGCCGGACCTGTCGAGGTCCTCCGCGCCGGAAAGCGTGTCGACGCTGCAGCCCCAGCCCTCGAGCAGGAGCCGCATGCCGTCGAGGATGCGGGCGTCGTTGTCGATGCAGAGCACATTGAGCCCGGCAAGCGAGGCCGCGGCACGGGCAGGGGGCTTCGCCTCGGCCTCCCGCCGCGGTGCCTGCACGGCTGCCACCGGCAGCAGCACGGAAAAGCGTGTGCCCTTGCCGGGGTTGGAGAAGATGCGGATTTCGAGCCGCAGGACGCGGGCGATGCGGTCGACGATGGAGAGCCCCAGGCCGAGGCCTTCCGCCTCGCGAGCGCCCTCGTCCAGCCGGGTGAATTCGCGAAACACGGTGTTCAGCTTGTCGCCGGCAATGCCGATGCCGGTGTCGATCACCTGGATCTCGGCCAGTTCGCCGCGCCGCCGCACGCCGACCAGGATGCGGCCATGGCGCGTATACTTGATGGCGTTTGAGACCAGGTTCTGGATCAGCCGGCGCAGCAGATTGCGGTCCGTCATGACGCTGAGCGACGACGGCATGATCGAGAGCTCGAGTTTCTTTTCGGCGGCAAGCGGCCGGAAGTCGTTGCCGATCTGGCGCAGCAGCCCGTCGAGGCCGAAGCTCGTATCGTCCGGCTTCATCGCGCCGGCGTCGAGGCGCGAAATGTCGAGCACCGCGCCGAGGATGGTCTCGACCGATTCCAGCGACGATTCGATGTTCATCGCCGCCTTGCCGGCAGGTCCCTTGCCGGTCTTCTCGATCAGCGACGAGCAATAAAGGCGGGCGGCGTTCAGCGGCTGCAGGATGTCGTGGCCGGCGGCAGCGAGGAAGCGGGTCTTGCCGAGATTGGCCTCCTCAGCCAGCATCTGCGCCTGCGCCAGCTCCTCATTGACGCGGGTGAGCTCGGCGGTGCGGCTCTTCACTCGCTGTTCCAGCGATTCGTTCGCGCGCTTCAGCGCCAGATCCTGCTCGACGCGTCCGGAAATGTCGGCATAGGTGGCGACGATGCCGCCGTCCGGCATCGGATTGGAGCGCAATTCGAGGATGCGCCCGCTGGTCTTCAGCTCCATCTGCCATGGGCTGACGAAGCTGGTCAGGCGGTTGAGCATGGTGACGCGTTGGTCTGCCGGTATGTCGCCGCGCTCGGCAAGGTGGCGCAGGATACGATCGAGTGAGACACCGACCTGGCCCATCTCGTCGGGCAGGTCGAACAGCGCCCGGTATTGGCGGTTCCAGCAGATCAACCGGAAATCGCGGTCGAAGACAGTGATGCCCTGTTCCATCTGGTCGAGCGCGATCTGCAGCAGGTCGCGATTGTGCTGCAGCGCCTCGGTGGCGTCATCGAGCAGGCGGAAGGCGTCCTTGGATTCGCGATCGTTGCGGCGCAGCAGCAGCGACAGGATCAGCCGCGCCGAGGAGGAGCCGACGGCACTGGCCAGAAGCTGTTCGGAGAAGCGGATGACATCCATGCTGGCCTGTTCGTTGCCGTGCAGTGAAGTGCCGCTGCTCTTCTCGAACGATTGGAAGGACCGCTCGGTGCGTTCGACACCGAGATAGCGCGCGATCGTGTCCTTGAGGTCGTTGACGGTGATGGTGGTGCGGAAGCGGCGCAGGCTCGGCAGCGGCCCCGCCTCGCGCGGCACGAAGATCGATGCCTGGATGCGCTCCAGCGGCACCGACGCACGCGACAGTGAGCCGAACACAAAAAACAGCGTGTTGATCGACAGGCTCCACAGCACGCCATGGTTCAGCGGCTCGGCGACGGTGCCGAAAAGAGCCTGCGGCCGCAATGCATCCAAGCCGAACAGGCCGTGGACGAGGATGCCGGTATCGGGCGCGGCGAGCGACGGAAGCAGCAGCGTGTAGCTCCAGACGACGATGCCGGCAACCATGCCAAGCGCGGCACCCCGGCCGTTGGCGCCGCGCCAGACCAGGCCGCCGATCATTGCCGGCGCGAACTGCGCGATCGCGGCGAACGACATCAGGCCGATCGAGGACAGCCGCGCGCTGTTGGTGCTCTCGCGGTAGTAGAGAAAGGCGATGAACAGCATAATGAAGATCGCCGCCCGCCGTACATTGAGGATGAGCGTCGACCAGTCCTCGCTCTCTGAGGTCGTGGTCCGCAGCAGCCGGCGCACGAACAGCGGAATGATCAGGTCGTTGGAGATCATGATCGACAGCGCGACGCTTTCGACGATCACCATTGCGGTCGCCGCCGACAGGCCGCCGATGAAGGCGGCCATGGCCAGAACGTCGTGGCCGCTGAACAGTGGCAATGACAGCACATAGAGGTCGCTGCTGGTTCTGCTGCCGACCAGTTCCAGGCCGGCCAATGCGATCGGCAGCACGAACAGGTTGATTGCCACCAGATAGAGCGGAAACACCCATGTCGCGGTGCGCAGCTCGGCCTCGCTGCGGTTTTCGACGATGGTGACGTAGAACTGGCGCGGCAGCATGAGGATGGCAAAGCCGCTCAGGCATGTCAGCACCAGCCAGGTGGCGAGCGAGGTGTTGTAGCCCATCGCCTGGCGCACCTGCGTGTTTACGGCGAGCCGGTCGAATATATCGCCTGGCCCGCCGAATATCAGAAACGTGACCATTAGGCCGATCGCCAGGAAGGCGGCGAGCTTGACCACGGTTTCGACCGCCACAGCCAGCACCAGCCCGTCCTGATGCTCGGTGGCATCGGCATGGCGCGTGCCGAACAGCACCGCAAACAGCGCCAGCAGCATGGCCACGACCAGCGAGATGTCGCTGACGAACGGATCGAACGACGGGGGCGAGCCGGTATAGTGCTCGACCATCAGGCTGACCGAGCCGGAGATTGCCTTCAATTGCAGCGCGATATACGGCACGGCGCCGATGGTCGCGATCAGCGTAGCGATCGCCGCGACAGCGAAGCTCTTGCCGTAGCGGGCACCGAGAAAGTCGGCGATCGAGGTGATCTTCTCGGTCTTGGCCAGCCTGACGATGCGCTGCAGCAGCGGAAAGCCGAACACGAACACCAGAACCGGTCCGATGTAGATGCCGAGGAACTCGAGGCCGCGCTCGGAGGACAGGCCGACCGAGCCGAAGAAGGTCCAGGAGGTGCAATAAATTGCGAGGCTGAGCGCGTAGATGAAGGGCCGGGCGCGGCCAGGCCCGGATGAAGTCGAGCGGCGGTCGCCCAGGCTGGCGATGACGAACAGCAACGTCACATAGGCGATCGCGATGATGACGATGAACCAGCCCTGCACGCCTCGAACTTCCTCCCTGCGCCGGCTTTTTCATCCGGCCTTGCAGACGCAATCACAGCTTGGCGATCGAGTCCATCGCGGCTTTCGGCGTATTATATCGGCTGCGTCGGGCAATCGTGACCGGCTGAAACCAGCTTTTGCTCCTGTTGCAACCGCAGGTTTTTGCTATTCTGCCGGCCAGTCGATGCCGGAGGAGCGGGCGGCAGAACGGCCGTTCAGGACAAGGAGGAGTCGAATGCTGAAAGAGTTTCAGGAATTCATTTCCAGGGGCAATGTGATGGACCTGGCCGTCGCTGTCATCATTGGCGCTGCCTTCGGCAAGATCGTTACCTCGCTGGTCGACGACATTATCATGCCTATTGTTGGCGCGATCTTCGGAGGACTGGACTTCAACAACTACTTCATACCCCTGTCTTCTGCGGTGAATGCAACCTCGCTGGCTGACGCAAAGAAACAGGGCGCGGTCTTCGCCTACGGCAGCTTCATCACCGTGGCGTTGAATTTCCTCATCCTCGCCTTCATTATCTTCATGATGGTCAAGGCGGTGAACAATCTGCGCCAGCGGCTGGAGCGCGAGAAACCGGCCGCCCCGGCCGCTCCGCCGCCGGCCGACGTCGCGCTGCTCACTGAAATTCGCGATCTCCTCGCCAGAAAGTAGCGCCTGCGGCAACTTTCTGGACCAAAACCCCGGTCGCTTGCGGCCGGGGTTTTCTGTTTTCGTCCGCCCTGAAACACGCTAGCAGTCGAGCAAACGAAAACGGACCCATCCATGACCCTGATCGATACTCTGCGCGCCGAAGCGCGGGCGGCGCCTGAAAGCGGCATTGTCGCCGTCATGAACCGCGGCCGCGGCCGCGACGGCATGATCCCGCTTTGGGCCGGCGAGGGCGACCTGCCGACGCCTGCCTTCATCACCGATGCCGCCGCCAAGTCGCTGGCCGCCGGCGAGACCTTCTACACCTGGCAGCGGGGCATTCCCGAACTCAGGCAGGCGCTCGCCCGCTATTACACCAGGCATTTCGGCAAGACTTTCGCCGACGAGGAATTCATCGTCACCGGCTCCGGCATGCATGCCATCCAGATGGCCATCGACGCGGTGGCCGGCAAGGGCGACGAACTCGTCTACCTGTCGCCGGCATGGCCGAACTTCGCCGCCGCCGCCGGGGTGGCCGGCGCCGTGCCAGTCGCGGTCACGCTCGACCAGTCGGGCAATGGCTGGTCCTGCGATGTCGACAAGATCGCAGCGGCGATCACGCCGCGGACCAAGGCGCTGTTCGTCAACACGCCGTCCAACCCGACCGGCTGGACCGCCGACAGGGAAACGCTGCAGGCGATCCTCGGTCTTGCCCGCGAAAGAGGCCTGTGGATCATCGCCGACGAGATCTACTCGCTGTTCCATTACGGCCATGGCCGCGCGCCCTCCTTCATCGACATCATGGCCGATGAGGATCGGATCCTGTTCGTCAATTCCTTTTCCAAGAACTGGGCGATGACCGGCTGGCGCATCGGCTGGATCAAGATCCATCCCGCCTTGCAGCAGGTGTTCGAGAACCTGGTCCAGTATTCGACTTCCGGAGTTGCGCAGTTCATGCAGCGAGGCGCCGTCGTTGCCCTCGATGAGGGCGACGCCTTCATCGTCGAGCAGGTGGAGCGGGCGAGGGTGGCGCGCGACCTGGTCTGCGGCATTCTCGCCGAAACCGGCAGGGCGCGGTTCACCGTGCCGCAGGGCGCATTCTATCTATTCTTCGCGGTCGACGGCATCACCGATTCCCGCGCTGCCGCTTTCGACATGGTCGACCGCGCCAATGTCGGCCTGGCTCCCGGCACCGCCTTCGGCCCCGGCGGCGAAGCCTTCCTCAGGCTGTGCTTCCACCGCCGCCTCGACCAGCTCGAAGAAGCCGCGCACCGGCTGGCGAAATGGATGAAGACTGTGTGAGCTGCCTCGAAGCCCGAGTTTCAACTCGGGCTTCAGCCGCCCGACTTCGGCACCAGCAGCGGTATGATGCGGTCGCTTTTGGCCACCGAAGGCCGGCCGGCCGAACCGTAGGGAATCCCCAACGCGTCCCATGTCTCGACCAGCGCGTCCTGCAGGGACGCAATCAGCGCGTCCGAATGGAACGGTGTCGGCGTAATGCGCAGCCGTTCGGTGCCGCGCGGCACTGTCGGGTAGTTGATCGGCTGGATGTAGATGCCGTGCACACCGAGCAGGCGGTCGCTGGCCATCTTGCAGAGCTCGGGATCGCCGACCAGAAGCGGCACGATGTGGGTAGGCGACTCCATCACCGGCAGGCCGGCTGCGGCCAGCACTTGCTTGGTCCGTGTCGCCTGGCGCAGCTGCGCGTCGCGCTCGGCCTGGGAGCGCTTGAGATGGCGGATCGAGGTGGTTGCCGCGGCAGCGATCGCCGGCGGCAACGCCGTGGTGAAGATGAAGCCCGGCGCATAGGAGCGCACCGCGTCGATTACCGCAGTATTGCCGGCGATGTAGCCGCCAAGCGTGCCGAACGCCTTGGCCAGCGTGCCCTCGATGATGTCGATGCGGTCGGCCAGCCCCTCGCGCTCGGTGATGCCGCCGCCGCGCGGCCCGTACATGCCGACGGCGTGGACCTCGTCGATGTAGGTCATGGCGTTGTAACGCTCGGCGAGATCGACGATCTGCTTGATCGGCGCGATGTCGCCGTCCATCGAATAGACGCTCTCGAAGACGATCAGCTTGGCGCGCTCGCGGCCGGCAGTCTGCAGCAGGCTTTCGAGATGCGCGACGTCGTTATGGCGGAAGATCTTCTTCTCGGAGCCCGAGCGCCGCACGCCCTCGATCATCGAAGCGTGGTTGAGCTCGTCCGAGATGATCAGGCAATTGGGAAGCAGCTTTGCAATGGTCGAGATCGACGCCTCGTTGGAAACGAAGCCGGAGGTGAAAACCAGTGCCGCTTCCTTGTCGTGCAGGTCGGCCAGCTCCAGTTCGAGCTCGACCAGCGGGTTGCTGGTGCCGGAAATGTTGCGGGTGCCGCCGGCTCCCGAGCCCATCTTGCCTGCCGCCTTCTGGAACGCGGCAATGACGTCGGGATGTTGGCCCATGCCGAGATAGTCGTTGGAGCACCAGACGGTGATTTCCTCGGCGCGGCCATTGGCACGCCAGATGGCGCGTGGGAATTTCCCCACGATACGTTCAAGGTCGGCGAAGACGCGGTAGCGACGCTCTGCATGGAGCTGGTCGATCGCTTCCTCGAAAAACCGCTGATAGTTCATGTCGCCTTCCCAGTTTTGCGCGGGATCATAGTCATTGGCCCATTCGTCGTCCACCTGGCCTTTTTGGTCAAAATGCCACGCCCCGAGCCTGTTCCTAACGACCACGGAACGTGGCCTATTCCCTTGATGTGGATCAATCTTGTTTCAGGACAATGCCACGCGCCAATGAGACCGGTTACCGCAGGTTCTAATGGCTTGGCGGCAGATTTTCCAGTAAGGCGACGATTGAGACAGTTCCGATAAATCATGAATAGCGAGGATGCGGATGACGGTTTTGGTGACAGGCGGGGCCGGCTATATCGGTAGCCATATGGTCTGGGAATTGCTGGACACGGGTGACAGCGTCGTCGTCCTCGACCGGCTTTCCACCGGCTTTGAATGGGCCGTGGCCCCGGAAGCAAAGCTCGTCGTCGGCGACGTCGCCGACAGGGAACTGGTCGCCTCGATCATCCGCGACAATAAGGTCGACGCGATCATCCATTTCGCCGGCTCGATCGTGGTCCCCGAATCGGTCGCCGACCCGCTTGCCTATTACGAGAACAACACCTGCAAGACACGCACCTTGATCGAGACCGCGGTGCGCGAAGGCGTGCCCAATTTCATCTTTTCCTCGACCGCCGCCGTCTATGGCGGCGCGGGCCTGGAGCCGGTGCGCGAGGATGCCCGGCTTGCGCCGGAATCGCCCTACGGCCTGTCCAAGCTGATGAGCGAATGGATGCTGCGCGACGCGGCGATTGCCCATGGGTTGCGCTATACGGCGTTGCGCTATTTCAACGTCGCCGGCGCCGATCCGAAGGGCCGCACCGGCCAGTCGACGCCCGGTGCCACGCATCTGATCAAGGTCGCTTGCGAGACGGCGCTCGGCAAGCGGCCGTTCATGCAGGTGTTCGGCACCGACTATCCGACGCCGGACGGCACCTGCATGCGCGACTATATCCACGTCAGCGACCTGGCGGCGGCGCATCGGCTGGCGCTGCAGCGGCTGCGTGCCGGCGGATCGAGCCTGGTCGCCAATTGCGGCTACAGCCACGGCTATTCGGTGCTCGAGGTCATCGACAGCGTCCGCCGCGTCTTCGGCCATGATTTCGACGTGCGGATGGGCGATCGCCGCGCCGGTGACGCCGCCGCGGTGGTCGCCAATTCGGAGCTGGCGCGCGGCGAACTCGGCTGGACCCCGCAGCGCGACAACCTCGACCAGATCGTTGCCGATGCGCTCGCCTGGGAGCGCATCCTGACCAGCAAGAATTCGGCTCTGGGGTGAAGTGGGGTCTCCGCAACGGTTGGTTCAGCGCGCCGGGGGGGCGGAATGAAAATCCTGGTGCTTGGAGCCGGCGTCGTCGGTACGGCGGCGGCCTATTATTTAGCCAGGGACGGCCATGAAGTGACGGTGATCGAGCGCCATCCGGCGGCGGCGCGCGGCACCAGCCGGTCGAATGCCGGCCTGGTGTCGCCCGGCGACGCCACCGCCTGGGCCTCGCCCGCCGCGCTGAAGACGTTCCTGCGTGGCCTCTATAACCACGATCTCGGCATCAAGGTGCGGCTGCGCTTCGATCCGTATTTTTTCGCCTGGAGCCTGCGATTCCTGCGCCAGTGCACGCATAAGCGCATGCGCGCCAACACCGACGTCAAGTTGCGTCTGGCGCTCTATTCGCGCGACTGCATCAACGCCATCTCGGCCGAAACCGGCATCCATTATGACGAGCGCAAGAAAGGTATTCTGTATTTCTTCCGCTCGCAGCAGAGCTTTGATACCGGCACCGACAATTACCGCTATCTCGGCGAACACGGCCTGCCGATCGAGATCGTCGGCCGCGACCGGCTGGTCGAGCTCGAGCCGGGCCTCGCCGGCGCCAAGGACAAGATTGCCGGTGGCGTCTATTCGCCGATCGACCAGACCGGCGACTCCAGCCAATTCACGCAGCGCCTCGCTGCCTATGCCGCCGAGAAACTCGGCGTCCAGTTCCTCTACGGCACCACTGTCGAAGGCCTCGACATCGACAGCGGCCGCGTGCGCGCGGTGATGACCTCGGCCGGCCCGGTGCCTGGCGACGCCGTGGTCATCTCGATGGGGCCGGAGAGCGGCCTGCTCGGCCGCCGCTACGGCATCGACCTGCCCGTCTATCCCGTGAAGGGCTATACCGTGACTGTTCCGCTGGAAGATGAAAGCAAGGGGCCGATCATGGGTGGCGCCGACGAGGACCGGCTGATCGGCTATTCCAGGCTGGGAAATCGGCTGCGGATGTCCTCGACGGCGGAGTTCACCGGTTTCGAACGCACGTTCAAGCCCCGCGATTTCAACTCGATCCTGAACACCGGCAAGGACCTGTTCCCCGGCGCCTTCGACGAGAGCAGGGCCGAGCTCTGGGCTGGACTTCGCCCGATGATGCCGAACTCCGTGCCGGTCATCGGCCGGGCGCGGTACGACAATCTCTACCTCGACACCGGCCACGGCCATCTCGGCTGGACCATGGCCTGCGGCTCGGGAAAGTTCCTCGCCGACGTGGTCGCCGGCCGCAAGCCGGAGATCGATCCGCAAGGATTGCTCTACGCGGGCTAGGCATCTCCGGACATCAGGGCGCCATGAGCTCGGCGGTCAGGCTCGTTCGTCGACCGCCGAACGCCAGGAGCGCACGTAACTTGTCCAGAGTGGATCGTCCGACGGTTCGGTCCTTTCGCCTCTGCCTTGCGGTGTCCCCTGGTCCGACGCCAGCAAGGCGGCGCCGATGCTGGTGCCTGTTGCAGCCTCGGAGGCAATGACGGCGCGCGCCGTCGCCGCAGCCAGCATGCGGGTGAACAGCCGGTTGCGGGCGAAGGGTCCTTCGACGATGGTTGACCCCTCCGCGCCGATCAGGTCGAGGCAGGTCGCGGTCATCAGCGCCAGGTAGAACGAGATGGCGACAAAGCGCTGGCCGGCGCTCATGCCGTCCGCGTTAAACCATGATGCGGTACGATGCGGAAACGGCCCCGAAACCTGTTGGGTCGAAGGCAATAGGGACGTCTTGCGCGCCAGCACCGTGGCAACATCGTCTTCCGTCCAGTTCTCCGATTGGCCCTCGGTCAGCACGGAAAACTCGCGGCCGCCCATGAAGCGCGCCGAGGGCACGGGATCGCCGAGTGCGTTGACATTGACCAGCGTGTCGCGTGCCGGATCGAGCGTGACCTTGCTGCCGCCGACCGCCATCGACACCACCCAGGTGCCGGTCGAGACGACGGAGAAAGGCGGCTTGCCGGATAGGAGATGCGGCAGCAGCGAGGCGTTGGAATCGTGCAGGCCGCAATACACCGGCGTTTGTGGGTCGAGGCCGGTTTGCCGCGCCAGAGCGGGCAGGATCGGGCCCAGGCGGTCCTTGGCCTGCCGCACCGGCGCCATCAGCCGGCGCCATTGCAGCCGGTCGACCAGCGACGAAAAATCCGCTTTCCACGGGTTCCAAAGATCGGTGTGGCAGCCGAGCGAAGTCACCTCGCTGGCGGCGACGCCGGTCAGGCGCAAGGCCCAGTATTGCGGATACATCAGCATCGCGGCGGTTCTGGCGAAATCCGCCGGAAAGCGCTTCTGCTGCCAGAACAGCTGCGCACCGAGATTGAGGCCGGCCGGCAGGCGCGGCGTGCCGGTCTCGGAGAACGCCGGACGGATCGTGTCATAGTCCCCGGCAAGGGCATCCGGCCCGTCGAATTCGTAGTCGAGCGCCGGCAGCGCCAGTTCGCCAGATGCGTCGACCAGCACGGCCGTTGCGCCATGGGTGGTGATCGATATCGCATCGATGCGCTGCTCGCGATCGATCTCGGCCAGGCTGCCGAGGATAAACGCCCATAACCGCTCGACGTCATGGTGCGGGTACCGGCCTTGCCGAACCGGCTCGTTCACCATCTTGCGCAGCGCGACTTCGCTTGCTGCGGCAAGATCGACCAGCGCCACCTTGGCGTTGGTCTTGCCGATGTCGATGACGGCGACGTGGCGGGTCATTCCATATGGAACATTGTTTCCAGCGGCACCGCCACCGGCTCGTTGTTCGGCCTGGTTTCCATGATGTCCGCCATCTCGGCCCACCAACGCTGCATCACCGGATGCTTCGGCAATTCGTCCATGCCGTGGTCATCGTGTCGCCACAGCACGCCGAACAGTCTGTTGGTCTCCTCGTCGAGGTGGATCGAGTAATCGAAGATATCGGCCTGTTTCAGCAACGCCACGAGTGACGGCCAGATGTCGTCATGGCGCCTCTTGTACTCGGCCTTCATGCCCGGCTTGAGCTTCATTTTGAACGCGTATTTCTCGGGCATCAGGCAAAGCGCTCCCGCCGCACGCGCCGCCATAGGATCGGCAGCGCGATGACGATGATCAGCAGGAGGCCGATGAAGATCGACATGACGATCCCCGGCACGTTGAGCAGGCCGAGGCCGAAGGTCACCAATCCCATGATGAAGGCCGCCAGCACCACACCCAGAATGCTGCCGGCGCCGCCCAGGATGCTGACGCCGCCGAGCACCACCATGGTGATGACTTCGAGCTCGTAGCCCTGCGCGATGGACGGCCGGGTCGAGCCGAGCCGCGATGTGATCAGCACCGAGGCGATGCCCGCCATCAGGCCGGTCAGGCAAAACAGGATGAATTTGATGCGGCCGACACGTACCCCGGAAAACTGCGCCGCGACCGGGTTGTTGCCGATGGCAAAGACCCGGCGGCCGAAGCTCGTCCGGTGCAGAAGGAACCAGTAGACGACTGCCGCGATCAGGAAAAGCGTCAGTTCGAACGACACCACCCACCAGACATAGCCTTGGCCGAAGAAGGCGAAGCTCGCGGGATAGCCCTTATAGGCCTGGTCACCCAGGATGATGAAGGCAATGCCGCGAAACAGGCTCATCGTGCCGATGGTGACGACGATCGACGGCAAGCCGAGCCTGGTGACGAGCAGCCCGTTGAAGGCGCCGCAGCCGAGCCCGACAACGAGGCCGATTGCGACCAGCACCGGAGTGCCGGCGCCGGCCTGCACCGCCATGCCCATCATTGTTGACGCCAGTGCGATGATGGCGGCTACCGACAGGTCGATTTCGCCGGAGATGATCAGCAGCGCCATGGCCAGCGCGATCAGCGCCTTTTCCGTGAAGTTGAAGGTCAGGTCCGACAGCGACCATGGATCGAGGAAATAGGGCGAGGCAAAACTGTTCACGGCAAAAATGGCAACAGCGACAACGACCAGCAGCGCCTCCCAGGAGAAGACCGCCGCGGTGAAAGGCTTGTCGAGCCGATCGGGAATGTGGCGTGGGGCAGGGGCGTCCATCATGCCGCTTCCGCCTTCTTGAGAATGATGCGGCCTTGCCGGCGTTCGCCGCGTGCGTTGAGCACCACGGCCAGGATGATGGCGCTGCCCGAAATCGCCATTTGCCAGAAGGGCGAGATGTTGATGACCGGCAGTGCGTTGGAGATGATGCCGAGGAACAGCGCACCGAGCACCGCGCCGCCGACCGAGCCGATGCCGCCGGCGATCGAAATGCCGCCGATGACGCAGGCGGCGATGATGTTGAGCTCATAGCCATTGGCGACCTCGACCGAGGCGATGACGTAGCGCGAAATCCAGAGATAGCCGCAGAGGCCGCCGATCATCCCCGAGATGCAGAAGACGATGAATTTCGTCCGGCCGACATCGATGCCGGCATAGACCGATGCGGTCGGGTTGACGCCGATGGCGTAGATCGAGCGGCCGAGCGCGGTGCGCGTCATCACGAGGAAGAACAGGGCGATAACCAGCATCGCGATCCAGGACAGCACCGGAATGCCGAGGAAAGCCGCGCGCTGCAGGCCGATGAAATCAGGGCTCATCTGGTCGGCATTGACCCAGGCGCCGTCTGATATGACGAAGGTGGCGCCGCGGTAGATGGTGAGCGTGCCGAGCGTCACCACGATCGAGGGAATGTTCAGCCGCCATACCAGCAGGCCGTTGATGGCGCCGAGCACCAGGCCGACCAGAAGTGCGATGACGATCAGCAGCGGGATCGGGATTGCCGGATGCGCGGCGTTCAGCATCGCCACCACCATGCCGGTGAAGCAGAGATTGGAAGCCATCGACAGGTCGATCGAGCGGGTCAGGATGACGACCATCTGGCCCAGTGCCAGGATCATCAGGATCGACGTGTCGTTGAACACCTGGCGCAGATTGGCCGGATCGGCAAAACCTGGAAAACGCGTTGAGATCAGCCCGATCAGCACGACGATTGCCGCCAGCAGCCAGACCTCGCGATATCTGAGAAAAGCCTTCATGCCGCGATCCCCGCTGCCGTCCTGACCAAGGTTTCGGCGTCGAGCCCCTTATTGTCGTAGACCGCGGCAATGCGGCCCTCGCGCATGACGACGACGCGGTCGGACATGCCGAGGATTTCCGGCAGTTCGGACGACACCATGATCACCGACAGGCCTTGCGCGACGAGCTCGGCCATGAAGCCGTGCACGGCTGCCTTCGAACCGATGTCGATGCCCTTGGTTGGCTCGTCGAGGATGATCACCTTGGGCGCGGTCGCCAGCCATTTGGCGATGACGATCTTCTGCTGGTTGCCGCCCGACAGCGTGCCGACATCCTGGCTGAGCGAAGAAGCGCGCAGGTCGAGCCGCTCGGTATAGGCGCGGGCCAGGGCGAACTCTTCCGCCAGCCGCAACATGCCGGACTTGGATGTCCGCTTGAGCGAGGGCAGCGAGACATTCTGGAAGATCGGCAGGCCGATCACCACACCTTGCTTGCCGCGCTCCTCCGGCACATAGACGATGCCGGCATTGATCGAATCCGCCGCCGATTTCGGCGCGATCGCCTTGCCCTCCAGCGTGATCGTGCCGCCGCTGGTGCGGGTGATGCCTGATATCGCCTGCATCACCTCGCTGCGCCCGGCGCCGACAAGGCCGTAGAAGCCGAGGATTTCGCCCCTGTGCAGTTCGAAGCCGATGTCGTCGAACTCGGTCGGATGCGACAGGCCGGAGACGGCGAGCACCGGCGCGCCGATCTCGGCCTTGCGCTGCGGAAAGATGTGATCGACCGAGCGGCCGACCATCATGCGCACGATCTGGCTCTGGCCGGCGTCCTTGATCAGGCCTTCGCCGACCATCTCGCCGTCGCGGAACACGGTATAGCGGTCGGCGATGCGGTAGATCTCATCGAATTTGTGGCTGATGAACAGGATCGCCTTGCCGTCGCTCTTGAGGAATTCGATCAGCAGGAAAAGCTCCTCGATCTCCTTCATCGAAAGTGCTGCCGTCGGCTCGTCCATGATGACGATCCGCGCGTCGATCGACATGGCGCGGGCAACCGCGACAAGGTGCTTGTTGGCGATGCCGAGATCCTTCAGCCTGGCATCGGCGTCGATATGGCCGGCGCCCATCGTGTCGAGCACCTCGCGGGCATTCTTGCGCATGGTACGCCAGTCGATGGTTTTGAAACGCGTGCGCGGCGCATGGCCGAGGAAGATGTTTTCGGCCACCGTCAGGTCGTCGAACAGCACGGTTTCCTGGTGGATGGCGGTGATGCCATGCCCGAACGCGGCGTGGGCGCTGGGCAGCGTGACCGGCTGGCCGTCGATGCTGATCGTGCCAGCATCAGGCTGGTAGATGCCGGTCATGATCTTGACCAGCGTCGACTTGCCGGCGCCGTTTTCACCGATCAGCGCGGTTACCTGGCCGGGATAGAGCGACAGGCCGACATCGTGCAGCGCCCGCACGCCGGGAAAGCTTTTCGAGATGCCGGACAGCGTCAGGCGCGGTCCGGAAAACAAAGGCGCTTCCTTCGCCATTTCGTGTTGGGCTGTCGTGTCCATAATCGTATCAAGCCCTGAAGCAAGGTTCGTTTGAAAGCGCGGCGGAACCTGAGCCCCGCCGCACCGTTTCGAAGGCTCCAGGATCAATAGATCTTGGAGAACTTTTCGATGTTCGACTTGTCGAACTGGAAGGGCGGAGCCATCGCAGCCGAGTTGGTGTCGTCGAGCGTGACTTTGCCGACGCGGCCGATCGACAGCGTAGCACCGGGCTTGGCTTCTTCCTTCTTCACCGCCAGATCATGGGCGAGGTAGACGGCCGAATAGCCGAGATCGATCGGGTTCCACAGCGCAACCGCCTGGCTGGCGCCATTGTCGATGAACTTCTTGAACTCCGACGGCAGCGCCAGGCCGGTGACGTTGACCTTGCCGATCAGGCCTTCATCGGTCACCACCTGCGCGGCGGCAACGACGCCCACCGTGGTCGGTGCGATGATCGCCTTGAGGTTCGGATAGGACTTCAGCAGGCCCTTGGCTTCGTCCGTGCTCTTGGCCGAGTCGTCGTCGCCATAAACGGTGGCGACGAGTTTGATCTTGGGGAACTTCTCCGGCAGCACCTTCTTGGCCGCGTCGATCCAGGCATTCTGGTTGGTCGCGGTCGAAGAAGCCGACAGGATGGCGACATCGCCGCCTTCCGGCAGGTAGTCGGCGGCAAGCTTGATGATGGTCTCGCCGATCAGGTTGGTATCGGAGGGGTTGAGGTGAAGCTGGCGTCCTTCCGGCGCGACGCCTGAATCCCACGAGATGACGGTGATGCCGCGCTGCATCGCCTTCTTCAGCACCGGCACCAGCGCGTCGGCGTCGTTCGCCGAAATGGCGATGGCATTGACCTTCTGGGCGATCAGCGAATTGACCACTTCGATCTGTGCTTCGGCGGTCGCCTTGGTCGGGCCGGTGTAGATGATGTCGACATCGCCGAGCTCCTTGGCCGCCTCTTCGGCGCCCTTGTTGGCGGCGTCGAAGAAGCCGTTGCCGAGCGACTTCACCACCAGCGCGATCTTGACGTTTTCGGCATAGGCGGCATTCACGAACATGGCAGCGGAGAACGCCGCCGTAACCATTAATTTCTTCAGAAAGCTCATCGAATATCCTCCCTTGAGCGTTGCATTCCATCGCCGCTGCGGGCGTGAGTGGTTCTCAGGCCTGCAGCGAAGATTCTTCCTTGTTGGTTGCCGTTGTGCGGGCGATGATCAGCGTCACGCCGGCGGTCTCCAGCATCTTGGCTTCGCGATCCTCGATGGCGTCGTCGGTGATCACCGTGGCGATGCGCGACAGGCCGCACAGGATCAGGCTCGAGCGTTTGCGGAACTTCGAGGAATCGACCAGCACCACCAGCTCGTCCGCCTGGTCGATCAGCTTCTGCTCGGCCTGGATCAGCAGCGGGTCGCCTTCCATCAGACCGAGCGGCCCCAGCCCTTGCGCGCCCATGAACATGCGGCGCGCGTAGAAATTCCGCGTCACGTCATTGTCGAACGGCGACAGGATGATGTTCTGCTCGCGGTAGATGGTGCCGCCCGACAGCATCACCGTGTTCTTGGAGTGCCTGAGCAGGTGCTCCGCGATCGGGAAGGAATTGGTGAAGATCGGCATGCGGCGGCCGGTCAGGAAGTGCACCATCTGGAAGGTGGTGGTGCCGCCATTGATGATGATCGGTTCGCCGTCCTTGCACAGCTCCACGGCTTCCCGCGCGATGGCCCGTTTCTGCGAAGCGTTGATCGTCTCGTTGACGGAAAACGGCCGTCCGGCAAGGCCGATGAACTGCGGCGGCGAAAGCGCCTCGGCACCGCCGCGCACCCGGCGTAGGCGCTTTTGCACATGCAATGCGGCGATATCGCGCCGGATCGTCGCCTCCGACGACTCCGTCAAGTCGACCATCTCCTGCACCGTCACCACAGGTTTTTCCTGGACGGCGGACAGAATGATCCTGTGGCGCTCTTTCTCGTGCATGGTTCCTCCCTGCCTGAGCATCTAGGCACCCTAAACGCGCAGTGTCAATCATTTCCGATCAGATAATTTCATTGTGCAGTGCAATATGATTGATGTTGATCGTTTGTGATTGACAAGACGGCCGCTTGCGTAGAAATTCGCACAAAAGGGACCCGCGCCGTTTGCGTGTCCCAAAGGGAGGATACCTATGCTCGACAAGCGCTCCGGCACGCGCCTCGCCAATCTTTGGGATGACGCAAAAGCGCAAGAAATGAGCGAGCCCGAACGTCTGGTCTATCGCTCGAACGTTCTTGGCTCCGACAAGCGCGTCACCAATTATGGCGGCGGCAACACCTCGTCCAAGATCTGGCAAAAGGATCCGCTCACCGGCGAGAGCGTGGAAGTGCTGTGGGTCAAGGGCTCGGGCGGCGACAGCGCCTCGATTAAAACAGACGGCTTCGCCACGCTCTACATGGACAAATTGCGTGCGCTGAAAGGTCTTTATCGCGGCCTCGAACACGAAGACGAGATGGTCGGCTATCTGCCTCACTGCACCTTCAATCTCAACCCGCGAGCGGCTTCCATCGACACGCCGCTGCATGCCTTCGTGCCGAAGCCTTATGTCGACCATATGCATCCCGATGCCATCATCGCCATTGCCGCCGCCAAGGATTCGCAGGCGCTGACCAAGGAGATCTTCGGCGACACGATCGGCTGGCTGCCATGGAAACGTCCGGGCTTCGAGCTCGGCCTGTGGCTGGAGAAATTCTGCCTCGAGAACCCCGAAGCCAAGGGTGTCGTGCTGGCCAGCCATGGCCTGTTCAGCTGGGGCGACACGCCGAAGGAATGCTACGAGACGACGATCTCGGTGATCAATCAGGCGATTGACTGGTTCGAGCGCAAGAGCCAGGGCAAGCCGATCTTCGGCGGCGAAGTCGTCAAATCCCTCGATGCGCCGGCGCGTCGCGCCGTCGCCGCAAAACTGATGCCGAGGATCCGTGGCCTGGTCTCGGAGAACAGCCACAAGCTCGGCCATTTCGACGATTCTCCTGCCGTGCTCGAATTCGTCAATTCCAGGGATTTGCGGCCGCTGGCGGCACTCGGCACGTCCTGCCCGGACCACTTCCTGCGCACCAAGATCCGGCCGCTGGTCATCGAGTTCGACCCGAAAAATCCCGACGTCGATGCCGTCATTGCCCGCCTTGCCGACGATGTGGCTGAGTATCGCGTCGGCTATCAGGCTTATTATGATCGCTGCAAGCACGCGGATTCGCCGCCGGTGCGTGATCCCAACGCCGTCGTCTATCTGATGCCCGGCGTCGGCATGTTCACCTTCGCCGGCGACAAGGCGACGGCGCGCATATCGGGCGAATTCTACGTCAACGCCATCAACGTCATGCGCGGTGCCTCGACGGTGTCGACCTATGTCGGCCTGCCCGACCAGGAAGCCTTCGACATCGAATACTGGCTGCTCGAAGAGGCAAAGCTGCAGCGCCTGCCGAAACCAAAAACCCTTGCCGGCCAGATTGCACTGGTCACCGGCGGCGCCGGCGGCATCGGCCGGGCCACCGCCAACAGGCTGCTGCGCGAAGGCGCCTGCGTCGTGCTGGCCGATATCGACGAAGCAGCTCTCGCCAGCGCCAATGACGAGCTGGCGAAAGCCTACGGCAAGGATTTCTTGCGGCCCGTCGTCATCAACGTCACGTCCGAGGATCAGGTGATCTCCGGTTTTGCCGAGACGGCAGTCGAATTCGGCGGCATCGATATCCTCGTGTCGAATGCCGGTCTGGCAACGTCGGCGCCGATCGAGGACACCACGCTGGCCCTGTGGAACAAGAACATGGACATCCTGTCGACCGGCTATTTCCTCGTTTCGCGGGAGGCGTTCCGGCTGTTCCGGGCGCAGAAGATCGGCGGCAACGTCGTCTTCGTCGCCTCCAAGAACGGGCTTGCCGCATCGCCAAACGCCGCCGCCTATTGCACGGCCAAGGCCGCCGAGATCCATCTGGCCCGCTGCCTGGCGCTGGAAGGCGCGGAAGCGCAGATCAGGGTCAATGTCGTCAATCCCGACGCCGTGCTGCGCGGCTCGAAGATCTGGACCGGCGAGTGGAAGGAACAGCGCGCCGCCGCCTACAAGATGTCGACCGACGATCTCGAAGAGCACTACCGCTCGCGTTCGATGCTGAAGCGGTCGGTGTTCCCCGAAGACATCGCCGAGGCGATCTATTTCTTCGCCTCCGACATGTCGGCAAAATCGACCGGCAACATCATCAACGTCGACGCCGGCAACGCGCAGAGTTTTACGCGATAAGCGACCGTCTTTGAGGGTTGCGCTGCCCCTCATCCGCCTGCCGGCACCTTCTCCCCGTATAGTGACGGGGAGAAGGGAAGCGCTCCAGCGCCGGTGATCCCCGTCTCCCCGTTCTTTACGGGGAGAGGGTAAGGGTGAGGGGCAGCGCCGACCAACGCAAATTGGGAGGAAACCACCATGTCCGAAACCATCATCTCCGCCGACCTCGTCGACAGGCACAATGCCGCGCGCGATGCAGATCTCAGACGCGACTACGAGTCTCTCGGCGAGCGCCTCGACCGCCGCGGCATCGCCATCGATGCCATTCGAGACAAGGTCGAGAAATTCGCCGTCGCCATCCCGTCCTGGGGCGTCGGCACCGGCGGCACCCGCTTTGCCCGCTTTCCCGGCGCCGGCGAGCCGCGCGACATTTTCGACAAGATCGAGGACTGCGCCGTCATCCGGCAATTGACGCAGGCGACGCCGACCGTCTCGCTGCACATTCCCTGGGACAAGGCCGATCCGAACCGGCTGAAGCAGGCGGCATCCCGCTTCGGCCTCGGCTTCGACGCGATCAACTCCAACACCTTCTCCGACGCCAGGGACCAAAAACTTTCCTATAAGTTCGGCTCGCTGTCGCATGCCGACGCGGCGACGCGCCGGCAGGCGGTCGAGCACAATCTCGAATGCATCGACATCGGCAGGACGCTGGGCTCGAAAGCGCTGACGGTGTGGATCGGCGACGGCTCGAACTTTCCCGGCCAGGTCAATTTCGCCAAGGCATTCGAGCGCTATCTCGACGCGATGAAGGAGATCTATGCCGGGCTGCCGGGCGACTGGAAGCTGTTCACCGAGCACAAGATGTACGAGCCGGCCTTCTATTCGACCGTCGTGCAGGATTGGGGCACCAACTACATCATCGCCACGGAACTCGGCGACAAGGCGTTCTGTCTGGTCGACCTTGGCCATCACGCCCCCAACGTCAACATCGAGATGATCGTGTCGCGGCTGATCCAGTTCAAGAAACTCGGCGGCTTCCATTTCAACGATTCGAAATATGGCGACGACGACCTCGACGCCGGCTCGATCGATCCTTACCGCCTGTTCCTGGTCTTCAACGAACTGGTCGATGCCGAGCTTGCCGGTGCCGAAGGTTTCGATCCGGCCCACATGCTCGACCAAAGCCATAACGTCACCGATCCGATCGAAAGCCTGATGCTGTCGGCGATCGAGGTGCAGCGCGCCTATGCCCAGGCGCTGCTGGTCGACCGCAAGGCGCTCGAAGGTTTTCAGCACGCCAATGACGCGCTGATGGCGACGCAGACGCTGAAGACAGCCTATCGCACCGACGTCGAGCCGATCCTCGCCATGGCGCGGCTGAAGACCGGTGGCGCCATCGATCCGGTCGCCGCCTACCGCGCCGCCGGCTATCGGGCGAAGGTCGCAGCGGAACGGCCGGCGGTGGCGAGCGTCGGTGGCGGGATTGTTTGAAGTTGGGTGAAAATGAAAAACCCGCCACGAAAGGCGGGTCATTGGAGCCAATTAGCACCACAGCCGAATTAGTAGCATAGCTGCCGGCACAAAGCAAGAACAAAATTGCTGAGGTGTGAAAAATGCTGACAGCCGCAATGAAGCGTGGCCTTGCTAAACGCTGCGGCGCTCAGCGGTCACGGCATGGATCCTAGGGTCTCCGCGACGTCGCTTCGCTCCTGCTTCGCCCTAGGATGACGAAGGGAGGAGGAGTCTTCAGCTAACCTCGAAAGCTCGAGGTTCGCCATGGCAGCACCTTCTACGCAGCGGTGCCAACTGGCAATCTCCGACATCTGCGATTA
This sequence comes from Mesorhizobium sp. WSM4828, assembly GCF_055811175.1. Taxonomy (NCBI): domain Bacteria; kingdom Pseudomonadati; phylum Pseudomonadota; class Alphaproteobacteria; order Hyphomicrobiales; family Phyllobacteriaceae; genus Mesorhizobium; species Mesorhizobium sp. WSM4828. The sequence continues at coordinate 149,722 of NZ_JBVVQK010000008.1, forward strand.
GCCTTTGCCTCTACGCCTTCGTCATCCTAGGGCGAAGCAGGAGCGAAGCGACGTCGCGGAGACCCTAGGATCCATGCCGTTACATCAGCCGAAGATCGCAACGTTGGTTACGAAGCGTGCACGCCCCGCCGTATCTTTCCATTAATGTCAGTAGACTCAACCTCGCCAAGCGCGTTTCCTAGGCCTACCCCACGCCTCGGAGAACGGCCATGCACAACACCCGCCGAACCCTAATCGCCGTCAGCCTTTCCCTCACCCTGACCTTCGTACCTTTCCTCGCCTTTGCCGCCTCGCCGCAGCCGGCGAAGGGCGAGCACGGCATGGTTGTAACCGCCCAGCATCTTGCGTCTGAGGTCGGCGTCGAGGTGCTGAAGAAGGGGGGCAATGCCGTCGATGCCGCGGTCGCCGTCGGCTATGCGCTCGCCGTGGTGTATCCGACCGCCGGCAATATCGGCGGTGGTGGCTTCATGACCATCCGCTTCAAGGACGGCCGCTCGACCTTCCTCGATTTTCGCGAGCGCGCACCGCTGGCCGCGACCAAAACCATGTATCTCGACAAGGACGGCAAGCCGGTGAAGGGCGCCAGTCTTGACGGCTACCTCGCGGTCGGCGTGCCGGGCTCGGTTGCCGGTTTCGAGTTGGCGCGGGAGAAATACGGCACACTGACGCGGCAGGACTTGCTGGCGCCGGCCATCCGCTTTGCCAAAGAAGGTTTCGTGCTGGAGCAGGGCGATGCGGCCTCGCTCCGGGGCGGCGCGGAGCGGTTGGCGAGGGACCCAGCGGCGGCAGCCATTTTCCTCAAGCCGGACGGCAAGCCCTATACTGTCGGCGAGCGCCTCGTTCAGCCCGATCTTGCGGCTTCGCTTGGCGCCATTTCCGAGCGCGGTGCGGATGCATTCTACAAAGGCGCGACCGCCGACGCCATCGTCAAGGCGAGCGGCGAGAAGGGTGGCATTCTGGCCAGGGCCGATTTCGAAAACTATGCGGTGCGTGAGCTCAAGCCGGCGACCTGCAATTATCGCGGCTACGAGATCATTTCCTCGCCGCCGCCGAGCTCCGGCGGCGTCATCATCTGCGAGATCCTCAACGTGCTTGAGCTCTATCCGCTGTCCTATCTCGGCGCCGGTTCGGCCGAGACGGTTCACGTCATGGTCGAGGCGATGCGCCACGCCTATGTCGACCGCAATTCGGCGCTCGGCGATCCCGGCTTCGTCGATAATCCGGTCGCAAAACTGCTCGACAAGAATTACGCCAGGGAAATCCGCGAAAAGATCGATCCGTTCCGGGCCGGCGTCTCGCAGGAACTGATGCCGAAGGGCTTTGGCGAAAGCAGCGAGACGACGCATTATTCGATCATCGACAATGACGGCAACGCCGTCGCGGTAACCTACACGCTGAACGGCTCTTTCGGTGCCGGCGTTGTCGCCGCCGGCACCGGCATTCTGCTCAATAACGAGATGGACGATTTCACCCAGAAACCCGGAGTGCCTAATCTCTATGGCCTGGTCCAGGGCGAGGCGAATGCGATTGCGCCAAAAAAGACGCCGCTGTCGTCGATGAGCCCGACCATCCTCGCCAAAGACGGCAAGCCGTTCATGGTCATCGGCAGCCCCGGCGGTTCACGCATCATCACCATCACGCTGGAGGCGATCGTCAACGTCGTCGACCACGGCATGAACATCCAGGAGGCCATCGACGCACCGCGCGTCCATCACCAATGGTTGCCCGACACGGTCTATATCGAACCTTTCGGCCTGTCGCCCGATACCGAAAAGCTGCTTACCGGCATGGGCTACCACCTCGATCTTGCCGACACGACCTGGGGCCAGGCAGCCGGCATCCTGGTCGGCGGCAAGAGCCTGGCGGAAATCGAGAAGGGTGGTGGCGCCCGCTACAATGGCGCCATCGACAGCCGCGCCGCATCCGGCAAGGCTATCGGGTATTAGACCCCAAAAAGTGGGAACCGGTTTTCGGATAAGATCATGGTCAACAGGAAGATTTCGCTCTGAATCAGGTGACCAGCGCGATCGTCGACGCTATCAGCATCAGTGCCGCGATGCCGACGAACAGCGCGTAGATGCGCGGCCGGTCGAGCAGAAGCGCATTGCCGGATATCCATGCTGCGGTGGCGCCGCCAAGCGCGAAAAAGAAGGTGCTGCGGCGCCCGAAGCTCAAGCCGGCAGCCATCAGGCCACCGATGATCAGCGCGCCGAACACGATGATCACGGCGACTGCGTATTTTTCGAAATCGTTGCTGCCGGCGCTCGGGCCGATCGCGTTCAACCTCGACAGATCGTCCGGATCGAACGGGCTGGTCGACCCATATTCGTCTTGACCGACAGGCTCATGCATTATTCGTTCTCCGCAAACCGACAGCAAATCATCAAGCCTCGCCGAGCGCAACCGCTCGCCGAATGTGATCGGCACGGTGTTCAACACTTTCTGACGGCGGCTTGCCAGAGATTTTTGAATTCGCGCTTGGATCGCCGCCCCGCTGCGCGGCCTGGTCAAGCGCTTCGCCCGAGCTGAATCTTCATGCTGCCCTGGCCAAAGACTGCGTTGCCTGAACGGAAGCCCCAAGCACCGCCTGTGCGGTGTCGGCCTGCCTTTCATCGACATGCGCCAGCACCAGGATCACACCTTGTGCTGCATCCGGCTTGCCCGGCTGCTTGCCGATATCGGACAATGTGCCGAAAAACCTGCCGGCAACGCAGCCCAAGGCTGTACCGACGAGGGCCGATGCCAGCCATCCCGCGCCGAGGGGATCGATGCCGGGAATATTGAAGGCGCCGAGGCCGGCCAACAAACCCGCCGCCGCGCCAAGGGCGGCACCGCTGCCTGGACCGCGCAAGACGGCGCCGATTTCGTCGTCGTAGGGTCCGATGACACTGATCTGGTGGCGCGCAATTCCTGCCGCCTGAAGTGCTTCGACGGCTCGCGCCGCCTGGTCATGGGAATCGAAAAGTCTGCTGATTGTTCGCATTGAAACTGCCTGTGAGGCCCCCCGGCCCTCCACGGTACGGCGGGGTTCCTGCCGAGCGACGACGCCGAGCAACCCCTGACGCATGCGTCGCCCGCCGCTCATTTCTGAGCGGCGGGCGATGGCTGCCCGAAGCTTTCACGTCATTCGATGATCTTGACGATCTTGCGCGTGCCGGGGTCGACGACGACGGTGCGGTTGTCGACGACGACATAGCGGTATTTGACGTTGGGGACTTCATGAAGCTCGACGGTGTCGGGGAGTGTCGAGCCGATATTGAGTTCCACCCCAGGGATTTTCACCGAGGCCAGCGGCTGCTTTTTCACATACTCCCTGATGACGGTTTCCTGCTGCGGTTCGATGACAACGTCTTGCGCCGCAGCGGCACCGACGCCTGCCAGCAGCAAAAATCCCGCCACTGCGGTGGAAAGATGCATTCTCATGGTCGTCTCCTTTGCGAACTCGGTCCGCTCTTCGCGCCAAGGCTCATTCGAACGGAAGGCAGCTGAAAACGTTCCGTCGACGGGGCTTCGGTCCCGCCCGGCAGGGACCAACCGACGTAGCGCCGCAGGACTTAAGTCTGATCCTTGCGCGCAAAGGGTGGGTTTGCCGCATCACCCGGAACCGTGGCGGCGCGTGGCCGTTGCTGGCTGCACGTTCCGGGAGGATTCCATGGAAAAAGTCGACGGTTGCTCGCACCGATCTTGGCTGTTTCCATTCCGATCGAACCCGGCATCTGCGCAGCCCTGTCCCTTCCTGCGCCGATAGGGTTCGCGCGTCACTTTGTGGCGGGCGAACCCTCAAATTGCTGCGTGCACCAAAGTTGATCCCCTGAAGCGAAGAGAAGGGGCGAGGAGAACAGAAATGGCCGACGACAAGACCAAGCGAGACTTCAGTGATCGCAATCGCGTTTCGGCGGATGGGTATTATGAGGTCGAATACTTCGCGCGGGAAAATGGTGTCTCGCCCAGCCAGGTGAGTAAGCTGATCAAAAGGACCGGCGGCGACCGGATGATCCTCTCGCAGGCGGTGAAGGCATTGCGCGAGCGCAAGTGAGATGGCGGCGAAGCCAACGGTGGAGAGGCATTGATCGCGATTGGCCGAGATCGCGGCCAGCTATCGACAACGTGCCCGGATGCCGCCGCTTCGGCCAAGCGCAATGCCCCGCTACTTCTTCGATTCCGATGAAGACGGAATCGTCTATTCCGACGATCAGGGAACGTTGTACGACGATTTCCCGCTGGTCAGGAAAGAAGCCCTTCGCTCATTGGCGGAGATGGCCAGGGATGGCCTTCCTCATCGCAGGATTGCAGTCAAGGTCCGGAACGACTATGGCGGCCTGGTCCTTGAAGTGGCTTTGACCTTTGCCGCCGAAACGCGGCATTTCGACGAGCGGATTTTCCAGATCGACTTGCGCAGGAGGTGACGCCTCGATCGTCATCGCTCCGACCATGAGATTTCTGGTGCAGCCGGCATCTTCCCTAGACCGGAACATTAGAAGTCTCTAATTGTTATCCTGAGCAGCGGGAACCTCCCGGGTTTCTGCTGCAGATCGGGGTGCAACCCGGTCGGCCCGCGCCCTCCGCCAGAGGCGCGGGCTTCGTTTGTTTAGCCGATGCGCAACGCCGTTCGGCAGCAGCATATTGGAAACCTGCGGGAGCACTCGTAACATCAGTCGCTACCGTGGCGCCCTGGCGCCCAGGCAACGGAGCCCGTCGTCCGACAGGGCGGCGGGCTTTTTTGACGCGGGCCGCTCCTCACGCAACCGGTGGAATTCTGGCCGGCGCCGCTTCGGGTAGCATGGGGTAAGATGCCCTGACGCAGCGCCGGCCAAGCGGAAATCAGGTCCGCCGCAGCCGGATAGTAGCCGCACTGGCGCAACACGTAATTGCGTGATCGCGGAAGCTACACCAATGCAGAGCACTGCCAGCAGCCCCGGCCTGCCCAGCGGCTGAACCGTGGCATTCATTCATTCTGACGATGCATCGGACGCCCGGACGGCGGAAATTGGACGCCACGCTCGCTCTCGATTCAGCGGCCGGCGATGTCTCCTGCAGATTTCCGACGAAAGGCCATTCTATCCCTGTCGAGCCTGGATTCTTATCAGGTCGTGGCAAGGATTGCCTTTCCGGCCGCGTTTGCCGGCGTTCTGCTGTTCGCCCTTCTGCCGGAGCAGCTCCTGCAGGGTCTTGGCCTGTCTTTCGCGGTTGATCACGACAAACTCAATCACGCCGGCGCCTTCGTCGTCCTTGCGGCTCTCGGAAGTCTCGGCTGGCCGGAACACAAGGCGAAGCTGATCGCACTCCTCGTTCTCACGGGCGCAGCGATCGAGGGTCTTCAGGCCGTGCAACTGATAGGGCGCGACCCGGATCTATTCGACTGGGTGGCCGACTGCGCGGGAATCGCGGGCGGGCTGACAATTGCAGGCTGGACAAAGCGGCTCGCCGGCGGATTGCCATAGCTCGAAAGCGCATGACAGAATCGGCGCGCCCGTGCCCCAATAAGGGGAAAATGGCCGGCGCCACTTGGGGGGCGCGTTGGGGTAAGTTGCCTGATGGGGCGCCGGCCAGGCGGAAAAATCAGGTCCGCCAGAAAGTAGCATAGCAGGAACGGCAATGCGCGGCACTAGCGTGATCGCGGAAGGTCCGCGTTCGCGCCTCCGGTGCGGTGACCCGTTTTGGATCAACAATTCTGGCACCTGAATTGCACTGTAGGCACTGCCGGTAACCCCGGCAACGTCCCCGAATATGGGGCCTCGCCGCTTCGCAAATGGGGCGGCGGGCCTTTTTGCAGGACGCCGCCAAGCGGCCGATCAGCGGCATAGCCGATTACGGGTTTTGTCTGCCCGATTTTCCCTACCAAGCGCTTATTCTCACAACAGAAATTCCAACGCGCGCAAGCATCGGTGCTTGACACAGGTTCAGACAACTGGATAAGTGGATACACAGATACGCTCTGATCGGACCCAGGACATGGCAGCAGACGCAATCGAGCCGTTGGGCATCACGACCGCCGAGGAGGAGGCTTATCGCCACATCCAGCGGGCCCTGAGGATGGGGCGTTATCGGGCCGGGGACCGGCTGATCCCGGAAGAGATCGCGACGGAAATCGGCATGAGCCGCATGCCGGTTCGCGAAGCATTCCGCCAACTGGCCGCGGAAGGTCTCGTGGTCATTCGCCCGAACCGTGGCTGCATCGTCGCCGGGCTTACCCTCGATGAGATCTACGAAACATTCGAAATACGCTCGGTGCTCGAAGGGCTGGCGGTAAGGCTTGCCATGCCGCACATCGATGTCGAAGTGCTTGAAGAACTGGAACGCCAGCTCGACCGCATGGAGCGCGCCAGCCAGACCGGCAGCAGCGACTGGGTCGTGCGCCACCAGGCTTTCCATTTGCAGATTTGCCAATTGAGCAACAGACCCAAGCTGGTCCGGCAGATTGCCAGCCTGCACGTCGTGATCGAGCCCTACCTGCGCATCTGGTTCGACTACGTCGACAAGCCCGCCAGCGCGCGCGCCGAGCACGAGATCCTGATCGACGTGCTGCGGTCAGGTGATGCCGGCAAGGCTGAGATCGCCATGCGGGATCATATCGTCGAGACGGCGCCGCTTCTGGCCAACTTCGCAAGTCCCGGCCGCCGCTAGGAAATATCATCTGACTCGTTGAAGCCGGAAGATAATCCGGCACGACGAAAGGGAACTGCCATACCGGCAAAAGAGGAGAATGACATGAAAGTTAGCCGCATCGCAGCCATTGCGTCGGTCCTGTTCGGCCTGGTCCAGGCCGCCGTTGCACAAGAAACACCAAAGGCAATTACCATTGCCACCGAAGGGGCCTACGCGCCCTGGAATTTCACAACAGCCGACGGCAAGCTGGACGGCTTCGAAGTCGATCTCGCCAATGATCTGTGCGGGCGAATGAAGATCGAGTGCAAGATCGTCGCACAGGACTGGGACGGCATGATCCCCGCGCTGACCGTCGGCAAGTTCGACGTGATCATGGCGAGCATGTTCATCACCGAAAAACGTCTGAAGGTCATCGACTTTACCCAGCCATATGCGGTGGATCCCTCAGGTTTCGCGGTCGCCAAGGATAGCGAACTGGGCAAGCTCGGCATTTCCAATGAGCGGTTCAAGCTGGAGAATGAAGCCTCTGCGCAGGCGGCAATCGACAAGCTCAAGCCATTGCTGAAGGGAAAGATCATTGGCGTTCAGGCCGCAACGGCGAACCTGGAATTTGTGAAAAAATACTTCTCGGACGTCGCCGAGATTCGCGAATACAAAACCACCGAGCAACACGATCTCGATCTTGCCGCGGGTCGCATCGACGCGCTCTTCGCACAGCAGACAGCGCTGGCCGCCACGCTGAGCAAACCGGAGTTCAGCGACTATACGCTTGCAGGACCAGGATTTGTCGGGGGTCTCTTCGGTCTTGGCTCCGGGGCCGGTATCCGCAAAGAGGACACCAAGCTGAAAGACATGCTCAACGGGGCCATCGACGCCGCGACCGCCGACGGCACGATCAAAACCCTGTCGCTTAAATGGCTCAAGAGCGACGTCACTCCAGTCAAGTAAGCGCTTGTCGGCGAACGGCCATTCCTGACCACGTTCCGGAGCTGAGCCGTTCGTCCTGCCGGGGGTATCAATGGTTGACGCATTCCGGCTGCTTGGTTTCCAGCACGGAGGTTGGGGGGCTGCTCTTCTCGTGGCGGCCTCAGTCACAGTGCTCCTGTCTGTGCTGGGCTTTGCGCTTGGCGCTGTGTTCGGTGGGCTGGCAGCGGCCGGGCGTCTGCGCAACTCCAAGGTATTGAGGTTCTTGGCCCTTGGCTATTGCACGGTTTTCAGGGGCGTGCCCGACCTTCTGACCATTTATCTGCTTTACTATGGAGGAAGCGTCGCCCTGACCTCGCTTGGTCATAGCCTGGGCGGATCTGGATTCGTCGGCGTTCCAGCCTTTGCCACTGGAACATTGGCCATCGCGATCATCTCGGGCGCCTATCAAGCCGAGGTCTATCGAGGGGGTTACCTCGCCATCGACCAGGGACAGCACGATGCCGCTTGCGCGCTTGGTCTCAACCGGCTGCAGCGGCTGCGACAGGTTATTTTTCCCCAGCTCCTGAGATACGCGCTGCCGGGTCTCGGCAATGTGTGGCAGTTGGTTCTGAAGGACTCCTCGCTGATATCGGTAATTGGCCTCGTTGAACTGATGCGCCAGGCACAGGTCGCTGCAGGTTCGACCCGTGAACCGTTCGTCTTCTACATTGCTGCAGCCTTGCTCTATCTGGCTATCGCTTCCGTCACCGGCCATGCCTTTTACCGTCTGGAACGAAAGGCGCCGTGGCGCGTCCGGTCGGCATGATAGATTTCAGTTTTTTCCTCGAGATCCTGCCGAAGCTCCTTGCCGGCCTGCCGCTTACGATGGAACTGGCCCTGACTTCCATTGTTGCCGGCTTCGTTCTTGCCGTCACATTGGCGCTTGCCCAGCAATCGGAATCGCCCTTCGTCGTCTTGCCGATCCGTGGCTTCGTTGCCGTGTTCAGGGGCACGCCTCTGCTGGTGCAGATTTTTCTGACCTATTATGGCCTTGGTCAGTTCCGGCACCAGCTGTCGGCAATTGGATTATGGGCCGTTTTCCGCGAACCCTACTGGTGCGCAATCATCGCGCTGACACTCAACACTACCGCCTATGGCAGCGAAATCCTGCGCGGCGCGATTCAATCGGTGCCACGCGGCCTTGTCGAGGCGGCCCGGTCTGTCGGCCTGTCCACCTCTCTGACCTATCGGCACGTTATCCTGCCGCTGGCCTTTCGCCAGGCGCTGCCGAGTTACGGCAATGAAATCATCCTGATGATCAAGGGCACGTCTCTGGCTTCCATCGTGACCTTGATGGAGGTGACCGGAATTGCCCAGGGATTGATCTCCCAGACCTACCGCGCCTTTGAAGTCTTCATCTGCGCGGGCGCCATTTATCTCACTTTGAACTTCGCGATCATCCGTGCCTTGGCGGCACTCGAATACTGGATGTCGCGGCATCTGCGGCACCGCCCCTCGACGATGAGCGACGCCGCCTCTTGATCACGATCAGAAGGGCATAGCATGCGAAATTTTGAGAAACCCACGCGCTCGGTCGTCGTTTCACGCGAGGCCATGGCCGCCACCTCTCATCCGTCGGCGACCCTGACGGCAGTCGAGGTCATGGCGGCCGGCGGCAACGCCATGGATGCCGCCATCGCAGCCTGCGCGGTGCAATGTGTCGTCGAGCCAGCCTCGACCGGCATTGGAGGCGATTGCTTCGCTCTTCTGTCGCGAAACGGATCCGGCGAGGTCATCGCCTATAACGGATCGGGCAGGACACCCGCCGCCCTCACAATTGACTGGTTCCTCGAACGTGGCATGGCCGAGGTGGCCCGCAATTCTCCTGGCTCCGTCACCATCCCGGGAGCGATCGATGCCTGGACCAGATTGCACGCTGATCATGGGCATATGCCCTTCGATCAAATCCTGGCCCCCGCTATACGTTTCGCCGAGGAAGGCTACGCCATTTCACCGCGGGTCCATCGTGACTGGGCGTTGGAGGAAGAACTTCTGGCCTCCGATGTTACCGCGAAACGGATTTTCCTGCCAAACGGCCGCGCGCCACGCGTTGGCGAAGTACATCGCCAGCCTGAGTTGGCTGCAACGCTGCGGCTGATCGCCGAGAAGGGACGCGAGGCTTTCTACACCGGCCCAGTGGCCGAAGACATGGTCGCCTATCTTCGTGGGCTCGGCGGATTGCACACACTCGAAGATTTCGCCTCGGCAACAGGCGAATACGTGACCCCGATCAGCACGGCGTTTCGAGGCTGCGATGTGTTCGAATGTCCGCCGAACGGCCAGGGTGTGATCGCGCTGCTCATTCTAAACATCCTCTCGCGCTTCGAAGCCAAGGGGGACCCGCAATCCGCGGACCGGCTTCATCTGGAAATCGAAGCGACACGCCTCGCTTACGCCGCGCGTGACCTGCTCGTCGCCGATCCAGACACGTCCGAAGTCCCGGTGGCCGACATGTTGTCGAATGCCTGGGCCGATCGTCTGGCCGGCATGATTGACCTAAAGCGCGCCCGCGCGGATCTGCCGGGGTTCGATATGCCGCTGCACAGCGACACGGTCTATATTTCCGTTGTCGACAAGGATCGCAATGCGGTCAGTTTCATCAACTCGGTCTTCGACAGCTTTGGCTCGGGCCTGGTCTCGCCACGCTCCGGTGTCGTCTTGCACAATCGCGGGCAAAGCTTTTCGCTTGACCCCAGGCACCCCAATGCGGTGGCGCCGAACAAGCGGCCTTTGCATACCATCATACCCGGGATGCTTGCGAGAAGCGGCCGGGCAGAAATGCCTTTCGGCGTTATGGGTGGCTACTACCAGGCAATGGGCCACGCGCATCTGCTGACGAAGGTGCTCGACTTCGGCATGGATCTGCAGGAGGCGATTGATCTGCCGCGGGTCGCCCCCGTCAGCGGCACGATGAAGGTCCAGGCCGAACACGGGCTCGCTGGCGAAACCGCGACTGAACTTAGCCGACGCGGTTTCGAAATCATTCCTGCGACGGACCCGATCGGCGGTGCGCAGGCCATCCGCATCGATTGGGCAAACGGGACGCTGCTGGGTGGTTCCGAACCGCGCAAGGACGGCTGCGCCCTCGGTCTGTAGAGCGGTTGTGCCAGAGCGGGTTCCAAGATGCTGAAGACGTCTTCATCGACATTTGGCCGGCGAGCAGGGGTCGCTGGCGCCATGGTCCAGATAATTCTTGCACGCCGAACCACCGACACGCGGATTTTCAGTCCGCTGTCGGTGATTGATATTGTTCAGATTTTAGGCCGAATGTCGCGTTTGTGTCGCGTCAAGCCAAAAGCGCCCGCTCGGCCTGAACTCGTTGCCCTGTTCAGCGCCCAAACGCGCGTGCCGTGGTGCCGACAGTCATTCAGATGGATGATGGTATGGTTCGGCACTCACAGTAAGCTCCGATCCCCAGGCGATTTAGAGACTTTCTGAGGTCCATGTATGGGCGCAAGCGGCGCGACGACGGAGGTGTTGGCGCAGGCGCCGGGGTCGGCGTCGTCGAGGCTCGCACGCCTGGAAGCCACCACGACCGACGTCGACCAACGGGCAACCGAGGGGCGCTCGATCGATCAGGAGATGGCACCGGCGATCGAGAAGCAATTGCAAGTTCTCACGTCAACCGGCAACGCTGTCGCGGCTCAACAGGCGGGACTGCACGCCATGGAAAGGCAGTCTTCCGCCGCATCGCATCTCCTCCAAGGCTTTTTTCGGCGTCAGCAGGATGCCAGCGAGCGGGGTCAACTCGGCCAGGCGGATGCCAGAGTGTTTACGCTCGCCACACCGCCGGAGCGGGCGAGTTCGCTTCATCCGATCTTTCTGCTTCCTGTTCGGGAGATCCCTACATGATTATCGAGTTGTTCGGTCCGCCTGGCGCAGGCAAGACGACCCTTCTACGCGCCCTTTGCCGTGAGCTGGCGAAACACGAAATCCGTGTGAAGACCGTCAACGGCTATCGCCGGATTGATTTTGTGTCTTTCGGCAGCGAAGTCGATTCGGTCGAGGATGAAGGCCCGGAGACACGCCATGGCATCCAGCGTCTGGTGCACAAGCTCGCCACCGCGAGTCCGGTCTTGTTCTCGACCCCGCCGAGCGAGGGGGCCGCTGCGCGGCTTTTGGCATCGATCCCTCCAAAAAGTCGATTATGGGCGTTGCGTCTGAAGATCGACGTCGTTTTGCTCTTCGAAGCCTGGAATACGGCGCAGGCCTCAGAAGGGTACTTCATTTTCGAAGAGGGCATCGTTCAGGCGTTGTGTGCGCTCGTCCTGTTGGGACGAGATCAAAGTATCGACATGGTTCGTAATTGCCTGACGTTCCTGCCGCGACCGGATCTCCTCATTCAAGTCGACGCGCCCGGGGAAACGCTGCGCCACCGCCTCATTGAGCGGTATGCGCGGCAGCCGTACCTCGAGCGCCTTCTCGAAGTCGGAGTGGTCAGGGGCCTGAAGCAAGCGGATATTGCGAGGGAGATCGGCCAATGCCTGCAAGACAAATGGCCGCTGATGCGTGTCGACGGCCTCGACCCACGCAATTTCGAACAGGTCGTCGCGCGCATCGTGGGACACGCATTGCCCGCGACGGCATGCGTCGGGCCAGACTAGAGGCGCGAGTTGCATGGTGCTCACGGTGAGATCGTTCGTTGGCATTCGCAGATTTCTGCGGGCGCAGTGGCGACCGGTAGGGAGCGTTCATGAGAACCGTGCACCCGCTCGTCCGGATTACCGCGCAAGCCACCAGACGGCTGGGTACGGTGCCCATTACTCCGACACGTTCCGGTCCGGCTACTATGCAGCTCTGTGGTCGGGTATCGAAAAGCCTTTGGTCGAACGTACTCTCCTGCCTGTCGGCGGGCCGAACCGGAAATGCCTGGACTTCGCATGCGGCACAGGCCGCATAGCAAATATCGCAGCTCAATTTTTTGGTGAAGTCGTCGGCGTTGACATCTCCCAATCCATGCTGGCTAGCGCACGGGTTCCGAAGAACGTGAAATTGGTCCGCGCGGATCTTACGTTCTCTCCGCTTGCCGAAAGGTTCGACGTGGTCACGGCATTCAGATTCTTCCTCAATGCTGAAGATGAGCTCAGGAAGGATGCACTGTCGGCCATCAGCGCGCATTTGAACGAAGGTGGATTGCTGATCTCGAATATCCACATGAATGCGACCTCGCCAATAGGGCTGGTCTGCCGCATTCTGAACCGTTATGCAGGAGGGACAGTCCGCCACACTTTGAGCATTAAACGATACGAGCAGACGCTCATCGCAAATGGCTTTATTGTCGAGCGGATAGTTGGGTACGGTTTTTTGCCGCGACCCGGGAATTTGCTGCCAAGACTCTGCGAAATATTGATCGTGCCGTTTGAAAGGATGTGCGCAAGTACCAGGATTCCGGCGGGGCTTGCGCAGAATTTCCTGGTGGTTGCCAGAAAGCGGTAAAGCCGGCGGGCACATGAAACCGAGCATTTGCCATGGGGCCGGTCTTTGTTGAAGCTATTGGCAGGAAAGTATCGAGTGTTGTTTTTGGCTGCGCTTCGCTTGGCTCAATCAGTTCGCAACGCGGCGCGACATGAAATGCCATAAGTCGCCAAGTTGGCGACATCGCAAGCCATTGATTTCATATGAGTGCCCTTCCCGAGAGATGGGTGACAGTTCATTCCGAGCACATGGGTTACACAATCGGGCTTTTTGCGGGAGAGCAAAAATGCCCTGGAAGGAGTGTAACCCGATGGATGAGCGTCTCAAGTTCGTCGCCCGCCTACTGGACGGCGAGAAGATGGCACAGCTGTGCCGTGAGTTCGGCATCTCACGCAAGACCGGCTACAAGATTCTTGGCCGCTACAATAACTGTGGGCTGGAAGGGCTGACGGACCGCTCGCGCCGACCTTACCGGCACGCCAATCAGCTTCCTTTCCAAATCGAGAAGCTGATTGTGCGTGCCAAGCAGGACAAGCCGAACTGGCGCGCGCCGAAGATCAGGGAGCGGCTGGCTCGGCTCTACCCGGATGTCCACACGCCGGCGATCTCAACGGTGCATGCGGTGCTCGACCGCCACGGCCTGGTCAAACGCCGCAGGCGCCGTCGCAACAGGGCGGAGGGAACCGCGCTCTCGCATGGCTGCCAGCCCAACGACCTGTGGTGCGCCGATTATAAGGGCGAGTTCATGCTCGCCGATCGGCGTTACTGCTACCCGCTGACAATCAGCGATTTCGCCAGCCGCTATCTATTGGCCTGTGAGGCGCTCCACACCACCAAGGAGGCCTATGCCTTCACGGTGTTCGAGAGAGTTTTCAAGGAGTTCGGCCTGCCCAGCGCGATCAGGACCGACAACGGTGTGCCTTTCGCCAGCCCCAATGCCCTCTTCAACCTGTCCAGGTTGTCGGTCTGGTGGCTGAGGCTCGGCATCGAGATCGAGCGCATCAAACCGGGCAACCCGCAACAGAACGGCCGCCATGAGCGCATGCATTTGACGCTCAAGCTCGAAACCACCAAGCCGGCCGGCGCCAACTTCCTGCAGCAGCAGGCCCGCTTCGACGACTTCGTCGAGGAGTTCAATACCGAGCGCCCGCACCAGGCGCTCGATATGGCTTGCCCAGCCGAGCGCTACAGCGCCTCACCACGGCCCTATCGCGGACTACCCGACCTCGAGTATCCCTTCCACGACAAGGCGGTCACCGTCACCACCTGCGGCCGCATCTGCTTCGACCGTAAGAAGATCAATCTCAGACTCGTCTTCGCTGGCCAAAAAGTCGGCATCAAACAGGTCGACGACCGAATCTGGTTGGCTAGCTTCATGGATTATGATTTGGGATACTTCGACGATGAGACATGCAGGCTCGAACCACTTCAAAACCCCTTCGGGCCAAAAGTGTTACCCATGTCTTCGGTATAAACCGTAACCCATGTGTCCAGAATGGACCTGAGGAAGTAGTGGTGCCCAGAGGCGGATTCGAACCACCGACACGCGGATTTTCAGTCCGCTGCTCTACCAACTGAGCTATCTGGGCCTGCTCCGGCGCGCGGCAGTCTGCACACCGGGTTCATGAAAGCGCCGTCGGCACCCCTTGAAAGCGCGTGGGTTATAGCACGGGAATTCGGCCTGTCCAGCGCTTAGAGCATGATCCCGAAAAGTGGAATCCGGTTTTCGGAAAAAGATCATGCTCAGACAAAAAGCATGATCCCGAAAAGTGGAATCCGGTTTTCGGAAAACATCATGCTCAGACGAAAAGCCAGAACCTGTTCCATCCGATTCTATCCGGATGGAACAGGCTGGATATTGATTTCAGCCAGAAACGATTGGCCCTCAATGCGGGCCAGTTCACCGGCCGCGGTCAGGGTTGGCAAGCCGTCCCAAGCCTGTGGAAAACTGCAGGTGGATGGCGCTATTTCTGGTCGTCGTTGTCGTCCTCGTCGTCGCGACCCGGGATGACGTAGACCCCCTTCAGCCAGCGGTTGAGGTCGATGTCCTTGCAGCGCTTCGAGCAGAACGGATAGGTTTCGCGCGCCGATGGCTTGCCGCATTCGGGGCAGGGCCGCTTGGGCCGCAACGGCGTGACCTTGTCGTCCGGGCTCATATCCGCGCACCCGACAGCCAGTTGGCGTGCACCTTGAATCCTTCGCCGCTCAAAAGCGCTACCGTCTCGTAGAGCGGTAGGCCGACGACGTTGGTGTAGGAGCCGACAAGCTTGACGACGAAGGCGCCGGCAAGCCCCTGGACGCCATAGCCGCCGGCCTTGCCGCGCCATTCTCCCGACGCGATGTAGGCCTCGATCTCCTCGCGCGGCAGCCGCTTGAAACGCACCCTGGTCTCGACCAGCCGCAAGCGCTGCTTGCCGCCCGGCGTGATCAGGCAGATGCCGGAATAGACGCGGTGCGAACGGCCGGACAAAAGCCCGAGGCAGTTGGCGGCGTCGTCGAGCGTCTCGGCCTTGGGCAGGATGCGCCGCCCGACGGCAACTACCGTGTCGGCGGCCAGCACGAAGCTCGGCGCGTAGTCCGTCTCGGTCTTCAGCGAGGCCAGCGCCTTTTCGGCCTTCTGGGTCGCCAGGCGCTTGGCCAGCGAGCGCGGGTGTTCGGCGCGCAGCGGCGTCTCGTCGACATCGGCCGGCAACACACGGTCCGGCTCGATGCCGGCCTGCTGCAGCAGCTCGATCCGGCGCGGCGAACCCGAGGCAAGCACGAGCTTCTGCAAAATGCCCATCGCGATCCCGGCCGGGTCCTTGAACTTACTTGAAGCGGTAGGTGATGCGGCCCTTGGTCAGGTCGTAGGGCGTCATCTCGACCAGGACCTTGTCGCCGGTCAAAACGCGGATGCGGTTCTTGCGCATGCGGCCGGCCGTGTGGGCGATGATTTCATGTTCGTTTTCGAGCTTGACCCTGAACATCGCGTTGGGCAGCAGTTCCGTCACGACACCCGGAAACTCGAGGACTTCTTCCTTCGGCATTCGATACCTTTGCTTGGATGGGTACTTCCAGCGCCCCGGCCGGAAAGTTGCGCGGAACCTATATGATAAACGTCCGCTTGTGAACATGCTTAATCCGCGGCGTTTTCAGCCCCGTTGCCGAGAAAACGGCGGCCGATCCGCGCCTTCAGCCGCTCGCGTACGTCGCGGTAGGCGGCCATGATCTGCTCGCGCGTGCCGCTGACGCCGGTCGGGTCGGGCATCGGCCAATACTCGACCTCGACGGCCAGCGAGCGGGTGAGCTCGAGCGCGGTGTGGTGAGCTTCCGGCGCCAGCGTGACGATCAGGTCGAAATAGTCGTCCTCGAGGTCGTCCATCGTTCTCGGGTGCCGTTCGCCCAGCGACAGCCCTTCTTCGGCCAGCACGGCATCGACGAACGGATCGCGTTCGCCGCCGCGCACTCCCGCCGAGGCGACGAAGGTGGTAGGCGGAAGCACCTTGCGCGCCAGCAATTCGGCCATCGGCGAGCGCACGGCGTTCATACCGCAGACAAACAGGATCGACCGGGGCAGGATCGACCGGGGCAAGATCGGGCGGGGCAGCGGGGCGGCCAGTTCAGCCTCGCCAGTGCAGCACGCAAACCAGCGTGAACAGCCGGCGGGCCGTGTCGAAGTCAATCTCGATCTTGCCGGCAAGCCGGTCCATCAGCGTCTGCGAGCCTTCATTGTGCAGGCCGCGCCGCCCCATGTCGATCGCCTCGATGTGGCTGGGCGTCGCGGTGCGGATGGCATCGTAATAGCTTTCGCAGATCATGTAGTAATCCTTGACGATGCGCCTAAGCGGCGTCAGCGACAGGATGTGGGTGACCACGGCTGCGCCGTCCTCGCGCGCCACCGCGAACACCAGCCGGGATTCGGCCAGCGACAGTTTTAGCCGGTACGGCCCGGCGCCGTCGTCATTGACCGGCTGGAAGCGGTTCTCCTCGATCAGGTCGAAGATCGCCACCGCCCGCTCATGCTCGACATCGGGCGTCGAGCGGCCGATCGTCTCGTCGAGCTCGACATCGATCAGCCTGGCGCGGATTTGGTCGTAGTCGGACATTTCTACATGTTCAGCCGGATGGCGACGGAGCGTCCATGCGCATCGAGGCCTTCCGCCTTGGCAAGCGTGATCGCCGCCGGCGCCAGCGCCCGTAATTGCTCCGGCCCGAGCTTCAGGATCGACGTGCGCTTGACGAAATCGAGCACCGAAAGCCCGGACGAAAAGCGCGCCGAGCGCGCCGTCGGCAGCACGTGGTTGGAGCCGGCGACATAGTCGCCAATGGCTTCCGGCGTGTGGCGGCCGAGAAACACCGCGCCGGCATTGCGCATCCGCGCCAGGAAGGCCTCTGGGTCGTCGATGGCAAGCTCGACATGTTCGGCCGCGATGCGGTCGACCAGCGGCAATGCTGCCTCGATCGTCGGCACCAGGACTATGGCGCCGAAATCGCGCCAGCTCGCCGCCGCCGTTTCTCGGCGCGGCAGGTTCTGCAACTGGCGTTCGACTGCCTGTTCGACCGCTGCGCCAAACGCACGGTCGTTGGTGATCAGGATCGACTGCGCTGACACGTCATGTTCGGCCTGGGCGAGCAGGTCGGCGGCGATCCAGTCGGGATCGTTGCTGCCGTCGGCGACGACCAGCACTTCCGACGGCCCGGCGATCATGTCGATGCCGACCGTGCCGAACACCTGACGCTTGGCTGCAGCGACATAGGCATTGCCGGGGCCGACGATCTTGGCGACCGGCTTTATCGTCTCGGTGCCATAGGCAAGGGCCGCGATCGCCTGGGCGCCGCCGACGCGGTAGATTTCGGAGACGCCGGCAAGGTCGGCCGCCACCAGCACCAGCGGCGGCACCTCGCCGCCTGAGGCCGGCACCACCATGGCGATGCGCTCGACGCCGGCGACCTTGGCCGGCACGGCATTCATCAGCACCGAACTCGGATAGCTCGCCGTGCCGCCCGGCACGTAGAGCCCGACGGCCTCGATCGCCGTCCAACGCGAGCCGAGCTCGACGCCGGCGGCATCGGTGTAGCGGTCGTCCTGCGGCAGCTGCCGCTGGTGGTGGGCGCGGATGCGCTCGCGCGCGAATTTCAGCGCCTCGACCGTCTGCGGATCGGCGGCCTCGTAGGCCCTGGCAATGTCGTCCCTGGAGACGGCGATGCCGAGCCTGGCCAGGTCGCCGCCACCGAATTTCTGCGTGTACCCGATAACCGCCGCGTCGCCCTCGGCGCGCACCCTGGCGATGATCTCGCGCACCACGGCGTCGACATCGGCCGAGACTTCCCGCTTGGTCAGCAGGAACGCGGCAAAGCGCTGCTCGAAATCGGGGTCGGACTGGCGAAGCGTGACGGCCATTGGCTCAAACCCTGTGGACCGGGCGCGACGTCGCTTCCCAGGCGCCGCCGACATCGGCAAGCCGTGCCTCGATGCATTCGACGTCGAGCATGATTGTGCCGCCGCCCGAAAAGATCAGCTCGACGATGCCGGCCGGCTTGTCGAGCGCGAGAAAGCTGATCGCCAGCAGCGACAGCACTTCGTCGGGCTTGTCGCGGGCAATGCCGCTGGTCTTGGCGCCGAGCACCCGGTCGAAATGCAGCACGGCCTGCCGCCGTTCATTGTGCTGGCGGAAGAAGCCGGATTTCGCCTCCCAGACGAAGCGGTTCATGGTCAGCACGAAGCGCTTTACCGAAGGCAGGTATTCGAGATCGCTGACCTTCATGACAGCATCCTGGACATGCGCCGAGATGATGCTCAGATCCTGATCGTCGAGCGCGACAAGCTTGAGGGCCATGCGGATTTCACACCTGAAGGTTGGCTATTCGACCTTCTGTTAGGCGGTCTTCCCGGCTCGTGCAACCGCGCCGGAGGTCTTGGCCAGGCAATCGCTCCGGTCAGCGCCCCTCATCCCCCTGCCGGGACCTTCTCCCCGTATAGGGACGGGGAGAAGGGACTGGCCGCAACCTCGGCACCTTCTCCGCAACGCTGGAGATTGGCGAAATCCTTCGCGAGGCGGTACTTCTCCCCGTCCCTATACGGGGAGAAGGTCCCGGCAGGGGGATGAGGGGCAGCGCCGACCTGAGCCTGCTATCGTTACCCCGAAATGCGCTCGATCTCCGCGCCGCAGCCGGACAGCTTTTCCTCCAGCCGCTCGAAGCCGCGGTCGAGGTGGTAGACGCGGTTGACCGTGGTTTCGCCTTCGGCCGCAAGGCCGGCGATGACCAGCGACACCGAGGCGCGAAGATCGGTCGCCATGACCGGCGCGCCCTTCAGCTTCGCTACGCCGTCGACGATCGCCGTCTGGCCGGACAGCGTGATGTGGGCGCCTAGCCGGGCAAGTTCCTGGACGTGCATGAAGCGGTTTTCGAAGATCGTCTCGGTGATGCGCGACTTGCCCTTGGCCATCGTCATCAGGCCCATGAACTGCGCCTGCAGATCGGTCGGGAAAGCCGGGAAGGGCGCCGTCGTCACGTCGACCGGCGAAATGCCGGCGCCGTTGCGCCTGACGCGGATGCCGGAATTGGTCTGCGTGATCTCGGCGCCGGTCTGCGAGATGATGTCCAGCGCCGTCTGCAACAGGTCGGGCCGCGCGCCTTCCAGCACGACGTCGCCGCCGGTCATCGCCACCGCCATCGCATAGGTGCCGGTCTCGATACGGTCGGGGATCACCCTGACGCGAGCGCCCGACAGCGCCTCGACGCCGTCGATGGTGATGGTCGCCGTGCCGGCGCCGGAGATCTTCGCGCCCATGGCGTTGAGGCATTCGGCGAGGTTGACGATCTCGGGCTCACGGGCGGCATTTTCGAGCACCGTCTCGCCCTTGGCCAGCGAGGCCGCCATCATCAGCACATGGGTGGCGCCGACCGAGACTTTCGGGAACACATAACGGTTGCCGACAAGCCGGCCGTTCCTGGTCTTGGCGATGACATAGCCGGTGTCGACGTCGATGTCGGCGCCCAGCGCCTGCAGGCCTTCGAGGAAGAGGTCGACCGGGCGCGTGCCGATGGCGCAGCCGCCGGGCAGCGACACCTTGGCCTCGCCCATGCGGGCCAGCAGCGGCCCGATCACCCAGAACGACGCCCGCATCTTCGACACCAGCTCGTAAGGCGCCGTCGTGTCGACAATGTTACGGGCGGAGAAAGTGATGGTTCGCGAATAGCCTTCCTGCTGCTTTTCGCGGCGGCCATTGACCGAATAGTCGACGCCGTGATTGCCGAGGATGCGGATCAGCTGCTCGACATCGGCCAGATGCGGCACGTTTTCCAGCGTCAGCGTGTCGTCGGTCAAAAGCGAGGCGATCATCAGCGGCAGCGCGGCGTTTTTCGCGCCCGAGATCGGGATGCTTCCGGCAAGCTTATTGCCGCCGACAATTCTGATGCGATCCATGAAGAGCGTCCCCTCGGCGCCAAGGCCGGTTTAAATCGGTTGAGTCTGTTGCGGCCATCTAGACCATTGGCCGGCTTGGTTCAAGAAACAGGCTACTCCCCACTTTGGCCCACGCCGACTTTGGCCAAAGTACCGGCGCCAAACATAGCCGATTCGCGTTAATCTTTTTTCATCGCCGCCTGCAGCCCCTCTGGCCGCTCGTCGGCGTCGCCAGTCCTTCGCGAGCGCGATTGCGCCTTGCGCTTCTGCAGGTTGGCGCGCAGTTGCTCGGCCAGCCGGTCCTTGCGGCCCGTTCCGCCCTTTTTCGCTGAACCATCCTTCTCCGGTGATCCATCCTTGTTCGGAGAAACTGTCTTGCCGTTCATCGTTCCGTCCCCGGCCGGCGACCCGCCGGTGCGGATCAAGGGATAGCCAACATTGTGGCACGGCCATGTCCGCAGCAACCGCCCGGTGCGGCCTTTCAACCCGGCCCCCGTTTGTGCCGCTTGTCTTGGCCTTGCGCTTGCCGGTTCGATATGGCAGAAGCCCCGCCATCGGCGGCTGCGGTAGCTCAGTGGTAGAGCACTCCCTTGGTAAGGGAGAGGTCGAGAGTTCAATCCTCTCTCGCAGCACCAGATTTTCGGTCACCGAGGATTTGTGTTGCGCCTGAATTTCATTGCCCTTTGACTCGCCGTGTCTTTGCGGCCTTTAGGGCGCGCCGACCCAGCATGCTCCTGGACCCGGCTTGCAGCGCCGTTCCCGCATCTCGCGATTTTTCGGACGCAGCGCCGCTCCTGGGTCACATGGCATCGGGCGGTGCAAGAAAACAGTTCTCATGCTCTTCGGTCGGATGAAGGCAAATATGATAATTGCCATCCTGCGACGGAATCTCATCACCATACGGAATGAAGTATCGCTGCTGCCGCGTGATCTTCCGATGATCCCCAGGCCTCAGGATGACAACCCAGCCACCGGGACGAACATGAACCGCCCGCGCTGGGATTCGCTGACACTCGCCGTGTTCCGCGTCGCCGTGACAGCAGGCCAGCGGGTAGCTCCACCCTGAGGGGGCATCATGCGCCCTCGAGGGAACCAAAAACCCTGGCGACGAAAGTGCCGCAAGGACGACCGCGGCAGTGGCTCGGCGCCGCGCCATTCCCTTTTCCGGTTGCCGCTTCGGCCACATGTTGAAGATCATATGCCTGCTAATTAGCACTAGTGCTGGAGCGTCCTCCTGTGCAGCCGTTCTCGCGTTCCGCTCCGGCATGCTGCCTACCCCGTGTCTCTCCCTCCATTTTGTTGACTTTTGAAATAGTATAGAGAAAGCTAATGTTAGGAGAGTAACCCCCTTTTATCTCAACTACTTGAGTTCCCTTCAGAATTAATAGAAGTCAGCGATCAACCGTCCCCCAGAGTTTCATAAGCTCATGAGGATAGATGGCAGATGCATGTCCTATCCTTTAGCGCACTGGTCGCAGGATTGCTGAAAATTGTGCTGGTCTCTGTCCAGTATACTCACGCTAATCCTTATACGAACGGTCTCTCTCCTGATGAAAATCGCGAGAAGGTTGTCTTTGACGATCCGATTAACGAAGTCGACGTCGCAATCGTTCTTGCGGCCGACATGTCCGGCTCCATCAACCACATAGAGGCCAAGCTACAGCGCGAGAGCTATGCCGCTGCTTTGGAATCAGCAACCGTGCTTAACGTGATCAAAGAGGGTATGCACGGCAAGATCGCCGTCACCTTTGTCGAATGGTCGAGCCGCGGCTCCTTGGAAACCAGGGTGGGCTGGACCATTCTTTCCGATGCAAATGATGCGGCCGTCATCGCTGAGGCACTCCGGAAGAAGTCGGAAAGGCGACGCTCTGGTCCGCGCGGATCGAATACGTCGATCTCATACGCGATCGACGCCTCTGTGGACGCCTTTGACAAACTGCCTGTCCCAACGTTGCGCAGAATCATCGATATTTCAGGCGACGGATCAAACAATGACGGAACGTCCGTCGAGGACAGCCGTCAGAGAGCACTCCAGAAAGCCATTGTAATTAATGGCCTTCCAATTGGCGCTGACGTTGAAAATGGTGAGACGACGACGGAATATTATTCGAGGCACGTGATCGGAGGACCCGGCTCGTTCGTCATTCCCGCCGACAGTGCCGCTGCCTTTCAATCGGCAATAATCAGGAAGTTAATTCGAGAAGTGAGTTCCGCCTCCGGCAAAGCACGTTCTTAGACGGATCCTGCGGTCTGCCCGACGAAGCTAAGAAAGGTTCGAGCGATTTTGGGGGGATCCAAAAATCGGCCAGGCTGATCTCGAAGCAAAACGGTAGTCGACGGCCCCGTTTAGGGTTCGAAGCAGTCTTGCCCAGGCTGCTGTGTCTGACGTGAGTCCAACGGTCCAGCCGTCCAAAAATCGGTCCGCACATGGCAGCCAGAGCCGTTCGGGCGGGCGCTCGAAAATGCCTGAGGTGCCAAGCATCTCGCCATGCCAGGAAAATGCCAAGGTCGAGGCACAGCTCGCGCTCGCACGCGCCATGATGCGCGCGGGGAAAGCGTTCTGGTCTGCCCCTGCCGCAGGCGGCGTAACAAAGCTTGCAGCCGGGAACAATCACTCAACCCTCGCGTTTCTTGCCAAGACCCGCCTCATTTCCACGGGCAGCGGGCCTCGAAGGCTCGCAAATGTCGCGCCGGCGTTTCAATCGCACTCGCCTCAGCCCTCACGATTTGGCTATTTGTGAACGCGTGTTTGATCAGGTTTGCGCAGATGAGCACATTGACCCTCTAAGCCTGGATGCCGAAGCCTTAGCGGTGATGATTGTCGCAATCTTCCGAAACGTGACCACCAATGAGCGCGAACTGCTGGAGGAAGTTAGGTCTCTTCGTCGCTCGAAAGGCACAGAGAAGGCGCACTAGCTTGCAGCGTTCCGGGGGCGAATTGGTCTGGTGCCGCTTTGGCACGGCCGTTTGGCATCTGAATTGCTCATTGAAACTAGCCAGAGTGTAGCCACCGAGCTTGCGAAGGGGATGGAAATGGGCTTAGCCGAAGACTTATCGGATGTCGCGCTCACATTCGAATGTCCGGATTGCTCGCATCCGGCGGTAAGAAAGGGCTCTGCACTAAGAGCGATCGCGCACTTCAAATGCGACGGGTGCAACGCAAAGGTGCGGATCACCTATCCGCAGAAGCTAGCGATCTTCGAAAAGCACAGGCTATTGGTCGCAGGCGACCGCCGCCAGCGAGGCCAGGAACACTACGGTGCCCGCAAAGATCGATAGGGCCGCCGATGCGGCCGAAGTGCCTTCGCGACCTCTGCCGCGTGCAGCGACGCGTGCTTAACCCTTCCTCATCCGCGCCGCCTTCGCCCTTTCTACGCATGTTGACCATGACAATGCGGCCAACCGGAATAATCCCGTCGCGGGGCTCGTTAGTTCATTAGACGATGCTAAATATGGCAAAGTGTCCGAATGTCACTTCATGCCGCCAGACCGGCTGCGGCTCGCTCTGGCCTAACCTCGAAGGGAACCAGGGATGAAAATTTCGACCTCTTTGACGAGACGAAGTGTTGTCGCCGGGCTGGCGCTGGCCGCCGCATCGACATCGGTATTGCCTGCCGACAAGGCGCTCGCGCAGACGAAGAAAACCACATCCGAGAAAAGTCTGTATGAGCGGCTGGGGGGCGTGTTCGCCATCGCAGCGGTGATCGATCATTTCAGCGACGCCGTCGTGAAGAACCCCATCGTCGGCCAGAAGTCCAAGAACCCACAATTGCGCAAATGGCACACCAAGAACCTTGAAAGGTTGCCCGGCCTCAAGTTCATGCGCACGCTGTGGGTCTGCGACGTTTCCGGTGGGCCCTTCAAGTTCGTCGCCACCAAGCCCGGCACGACGCCGCTCGGCCTCGAGGAGGCGCATCGCGACCTGCGGATCTCCCCTGCGGAATTCGATGAGGTCGCAGCGGAACTCGGGCGGACCCTGGATCATTTCAAGATTCCGAAGCCTGAGAAAACCGAGGTCCTGGAAGCTTTCGCCGCCCACAAGGACGAGGTCACCGCCGGCTACGTCAAGCCGGGCTGAAGCGTCTATACCGTATGGGCATTCGTTCTGAGCATGGCGCGCGTCGCTGTGACTATGCAGCGCGGCCGCAGCTCAGCGGGCAATTATCCGATGGTTCCTACTCCGAACCTGCCCGAGCTGTCTCCACTTGGAGCGACCCTTCCGGCAGCGGTCGCAGGAGTTCAGCCTCGGACCTCGTCAGGTGGATCCACGCCGCCCAGTCCGATGGCCGCAGCACAACCACTTGCCGGTTGTGATATGGCGCGACATCCGGGCCCGGCTCGGTCGTCAGCATCGTGAACGTCGGCGGCTTGTTGCCGACGCCCTCGCGCCACAGCCCGGCAATCGCCATGAACGAATGGCCATTCAGCGTGAATCTGTGCTTGGTTTTTGGATATTTCGCTCCCGTGAATTCGAAGAATGCCGACGCCGGAACGAGACAGCGCTTGCTGTTGCCGAACTGCCGGCCCTCCGAGCGAAAGTTGAATACAGGTCCGCCTTTTGGTCCGGCCGGGGGAAAGCCGAACGTCATCGACGCCAGTTCGATTGTGTCGCCTGTGTCGCCGGCGGCGCGCATTACCGGCGCGGGGTCGTTGATGTGGATGTCATCCGCCTGCGGCAGATCCAGTTCGGTTTGATGGCTGGGGATTTTGAGCGCCAGCGATTCCATCATCCGGCAATATTCGGCCCAGGCGATGTGCTGCTCGTAGTCATTGCACATGAAAGGGCTCCGCACGCTCGACCGAGATCAGTTCAATATAGCGTTTCGCGCCGATTGCTGGCGGATTTGATGTGAGCCTATTTGGGCCGGCGGGCGGCAGCGATGGCCTGCAACAGATTGATGCTGTTCACGTCGGGTTCACTGGATGCGGCAACGGCAAGTGCGGCGGCCTCGGCTATTTTCGCGACGTCGTTGCTGCTGATCGTTCCGCGCTTCTCCAGCAGATTTACAAGTTCGACAATGAGAAGAAAGGCGTTCACGCCATATCGTTCGGCTTTGAGCTCGAACTCGCCTCGAGCCAATTTCCCCGCGTCTCCTTCAGCCCGTTTGTCCACGTTGGCGTCCTCTCCTATGGCTACAAGCTATTAACGCTTAGCACGAATGGTTCAATCCTTCGAACTGGCCATACCTTCGCCAATTGCCGGGCATCGTGTCGCCGGTGGCAAGGGCATGGGTTCAGCCAAGGATGAGACCAACCAACAGAACGGTAAGAATAAAGGACAGCACGACGGCAAGTAGCCCGCATGCTTCCAAAGCGTTGGTTTGCCAAGCTTTCGTCGGGCGCCTCCGGTTTGAATTCCTGTTTCGCGAAACAAACTTCATCGGGCACCAGATCGGACGCGGAGCCGGCTTGAATTCGGCAAAGCGCTCCTCTTCATCGGCCCGGAAGGCATCTCCGCGAAACTCCGGAGCACCGTATGCGCGGCGCCGGCCTGCTTTTCATCGACGCGGGCCATCACCAGTACGACACCCTCTGCGATCTTCGGCTTGCGCGATTTCTGGGCAAAATCGGCAAAAGTTCCGAGAAGCACGCCGGCAAAGCCGCCCCACGCCGCACCGACCAGGGCCATCCCCGTCATCCCCGCAGGATCAACGCCTTGAGCTCCAAAAGCGCTTAAGCCGGCCAACAGACCGGCCGTCGCGCCAAGTGCGGCACCAGCAACCGCACCCCGCCAGAGAGCGCTCATCTCATCGTCGTAATATCCAGCAACGCTGATCGGTTCATCATTGTCGTTGTAAGATCCGACGACGCTGATCTGGCGGCGGCGAATCCCGGCAGCCTGAAGTCTGGCCACGGCACGTGCTGCCTGGGCATGGGAATTGAACAGTCTGCTGATTGTTTGCATTTACGCCCAGGCCCGGCGCTCGTTCGGAGCGTCGGGCCTCTCCTCCCTGGCTTTGAACTCTTCCGCCCGGACGCATCTTCGTCGCGCCAAAGCTCACCACAACGTGAGCCAGCGGGCTACGTTCCTCAGCCGGGGCTTCGGTCCAATCCTGGAGTATCTTGCTTGGGACCTAAGTCTGACCTGCTTGAGTGCAACGTTTCACCGGTGGTGAGCAGCAGACGGCCTTGCGTCCAAGGCTCAGCTGATGCTTCTGGACCAGTTATCAACCTGGCGCTCCGCCTCTTCCTTGGCGATGCCATATCGCTCCTGGATGCGTCCCAAGAGCTGGTCCCGGTTGCCCTCGATACGATCAAGATCGTCGTCGGTGAGGTCACCCCACTGCTCTTTCGCCTTGCCCTTGAACTGCGTCCATTTTCCCTTGATTTGATCCCAGTTCATATGTTCCTCCTTGCTTCCTGGGCCCGCACTAAGCGGAGCGCGGACCGATCGGCATTTCAATGTCGGTGACGAATGAAGATTAGCAGCCGCTAAAAGTTCCGGTGCCGGCGCAAAAAGCCCGCCGTGCCCGTGCCGGACTGCGAGCTGATGTTGATGCTATCCAGAGCTTGATTGCCGTTCGCAGCGCCATCCTATCCCGTTGAAGTCGCCGGACTTCTTGCTGGCTGGCTTTGGCCGGCAAGCCGCGAAAGGCTGCCCGGCAGCATTGTTCTGTCCTTGCCGATCATCAGCACGCCGCTGTCGGGCGCCAGCAGGGCCGAGAACGGCAGCATCGCCGCGCCGATCGGCGAAGCCTCGGGGCCGAATTGTCCCGAGACGATTTCCGGCGCCACGATGCCGATGGCGCTGATCCTGTTGAACTGGGTCTGCACCTTTGCCAGCAGCTCGAGATGGATCGGCCGCGGCAGGATGCTGTCGAGAACGATCGCCTCGATGTCGATGACGGAGGTGATGGCGATGATCGCCTCGACCAGCGCATTGGCGCAATCGTCGATCCATTCGGACAGCGGTTCGCGCGCCCCCGGCGGCAAGGGATCGAGTTCGCGCACGCGGTTGATCTCGATGCCGCGCGATTTGAGATGATTGACCAGCACATAGATCGAAGCGCGATGCAGCAGGCTCTGGTAGCGCGCCGGCTTGGCCGCCACCGAATCGAGGCTTGAAGGCGAGACCGGCAAAGGACCAAGCGCGGCGCTGTTGCCGTGCGGCCCGGTATGGACCTTGCCGCCTTGTACCAGTCCGCCGCCGACAAAGGTGTCGATCGAAATATGCATGAAGTCGCGGAAGCGCGCGCCGGTCCCCTGGATGAGTTCGGCGAGTGCGGCCGATGATGCGTCGTTTTCCACGAAGACCGGGGTCTTCGGCTTTGTGGCGAAGAACGTCGTCAGATCGATTGCTTCCCAGCGGCTGCCGAGATCGTCGGGAAAGCCGAGCTCTTCACTCCAGCCGCCGAGGAAATATGGCGAGGCGATGCCGACGCCGACGATGCTGGCATCGCCAAGCCCCTCGACCAGCTTGTCGAAATTGGCCAGCGACATGTTGCCGGCCTTGAGCACCATGTCGGGATCCGGAAAGCGATATTCGTGCGACTCGCGCGAGCGGACCTCGCCGGCAAAGTCGACGAGCACGGCTTCCAGCGCGCGCCGGCCGATCTTGATGCCGACGCTGTAGATGCGCTCCGGTGCAAGTCGGTAGAGAGTGGATGGCGATCCGCGTTGTCCGAACCTTTTTCCCACTTGCTTTACGAATCCGGACGATTCCAGCCCGTCGACAATGGTGGCGACCGCGGCCGGCGTCAGATTTGCGGCGCGCGCCAGATCGGACTTGGATGCCTCCTTCAGGCGGCGAATGGCATCAAGCACGAAGCGCTCGTTATAATGCCGCACCTTGACCGAATTGCTGCCTTTTCCGGACAAAACCGGCGCCTCCCCATTCATTCCCGCAGAGCCACTCCAGTCGCTTGCAGCGTTGAGGCTGCCGCGGGGTCGAGCACTCCAATCGCACCCGTGCGCGACGCGACAGTGCCCTTCGCGGCCATGGAAGTCAATTTTCCAGTTGCGGCATTCAGCCATTTAATATAGCAAATTGAAAAAAAGGACTATGGAGGAAAGGTGCTGCACTTGGGCGCATTAGGCGAAGCCGATGCCATGGTGAAGAGCGACGCGGCTGTCCCCGTTGCCCTGGTTCAGGCGACAAAAGCCTTCGGCGGCACGATTGCCCTCAAGGACGCGTCCTTCGAATTGCGCTCAGGCGAGGTGCTGGCTCTGCTTGGCGAAAACGGCGCCGGCAAGAGCACCTGCGTAAAACTGCTGGCCGGCGTGTATCTCCCGACCGGCGGCCATGTCGAAGTCGATGGCAAGCCTGTGGTCTTTCATTCGCCGCACGACGCCCAGGCTGCCGGCATCTCGGTCATGCACCAGCATCCCGGTCTTTTCCCGGATCTTTCGGTGGCGGAAAACATCTATCTCGGCCATATGCCGCGCGACCGCTTCGGCGGTATCGACAACGCCGCCATGCTTGCCGGCGCGCGCAGGGTGCTGGCGACAGTCGGCCTCGACGTGCCGGCCGAAACCCGGCTCGGAACGTTGCGCACCTCCGAACAGCAACTGGTCGAGATCGCCCGCGCCCTGTCGCTCGACGCGCGGGTGCTGATCATGGACGAGCCGACGGCCGCCCTGTCGCAGCGCGAGGTCGAGCGGCTGTTCACTGTCGTCGCCGACCTGCGGCTGCACGGCGTGGCGATGATGTTCGTCGGCCACCGCATGGACGAGATTTTCCGCATCGCCGACCGCATCGCGGTGCTGCGCGACGGGCGTCTCATTGGTGTCAAGCCGAAGGCCGAGCTTGGCCGCGCCGCCGCCATCGGCATGATGGTCGGCCGCGAGGTGACCGACCTCTATCCGCAGCGAAACCACGCCGCCGGCGCACTCGTGCTGGAGGCGAGGGGGCTTTCGCACGCCGGCGGCTTTTCCAATATCGACCTCAAGCTCCATGCCGGCGAGGTGCTCGGGCTCGGCGGCCTGGTCGGCAGCGGGCGGACCGAGATCGCGCGCGTGCTGTTCGGCATCGACCGGCCCGATGCCGGCGAAATCCTGATCGACGGCGAGGCTGTGCGCTTCGCATCGGCACGCGACGCCATGGATGCGCGTATCGCCTATGTCTCGGAAGACCGCATGGGCCAGAGCCTGGTGATGGATTTTTCCATCCTCGACAACGCCGTGCTGCCAGTCCTCGACAAGGCAGCCCGCTCCGGCGTCTACGGCACGAACCGCGCGATCGGACTGATTTCGGACTGGTTGAAGCGCATGAAGCTTCGCTTTTCCGGCTACGCGCAGCCGGTGAAGGAACTGTCGGGCGGCAACCAGCAGAAGGTGGTGTTGGCCAAATGGCTGCGCACCGAGCCGCGCGTCCTCATCCTCGACGAGCCGACGCAAGGTATCGATGTCGGCACCAAGGCTGAAGTGCATGCGATGATCGCCGACCTTGCCGGGCAGGGCATGGCGATCATCCTGATCTCCTCCGAAATGCCCGAGCTCATCGGCATGTGCGACCGCATCATCGTCCTGCGCGAAGGCCATCGGACGGCCGAATTCACCAGGGGCGAAGCCACTCAGGAAAAGGTGCTGGAAGCAGCGACCAAGGCCGGCCAAGGCGCCGATGCGGCGGCACAGGCCGCCGGCCAGGAGACAAGAAAAGGACCGCTCGACATACTGAAGCGGCGGGAGTTCGGCCTGCTCGCCGCGATGCTGGCGGTCGCCATCCCGGTCACCATCATCAACCCGCGCATGGTGAGCGCTGCAAACCTGACCGCCGTGTCGATGGATGCCGCCCTGCTCGTCGTTGCAGCACTCGCGCAGATGCTGGTGCTGATCACCCGCAACATCGACCTTTCGATCGCAGCGGTGATCGGCCTGTCGGCTTACATGGCGGCCAGCATGGTCCAGGCCTATCCGGGGCTCGACATCGGCATCGGCCTGATAACCGCATGCGCCGTCGGTGGCGTCGCCGGCCTGATCAACGGCCTCGTCGTCACCAGGGGAAAGATCCCGGCGATCGTCGTCACGCTGGCCTCGATGTCGATCTTCCGTGGCTTCAACTCGATCTGGGCAGCCGGCGACCAGATCAGCGCCGACGAAGTCACGCAAGCCTGGCTCGACATGACCGGCCTGAAGATCGCCGACGTGCCGCTGATCGTCGTCATTGCGGTCGTCATCCTCTGCTTGGGCTACGTGCTGCTCTATCGCACCGCCATCGGGCGCGAATTGTTCGCCGCCGGCTCCAATCCCGACGGCGCGCGTCTCATCGGCATCCCCGTCGACCGGCGCATCCTGCTGGCCTTTGGCATGGCCGGCCTGCTCGGCGGCCTGTGCGGCGCGCTGTGGGCATCGCGCTATGCGACCATCGACGCCCGCGTCGCGCTCGGCTTCGAACTCACGGTGATCGCGTCGGCGGTGGTCGGTGGCGTCGCCATCCGCGGTGGTTCGGGCACGCTGCTCGGTATCATCCTTGGAGCCCTCACGCTGCTCGTCATCAAGAACGGGCTGACGCTGGTGCGCGTCGATCCGCTGTGGCTGCAGGGCGTCTACGGTCTGGTTATCCTGGTCGCCATCGGCATCGACACCTTCATCGTGCGGCGCGCCGAGCAGGCAAGACAGGCGAGGGCGCGGTGAAAAAGTTCCTCCGTTCGATCGACTTCTGGGATCTGCTGTTGGCGACCTCTTGCCTGGCCATCTTCCTCTATGCCGCGATCTTCGTGCCGAATTTCGTTTCCGGCTTCAATCTCTCGCAGCTCGCCGCCAGCGCCTCGGAAAAGGCATTGCTGATCCTGCCGATGACGCTGCTCATCATCACCCGCGAGATCGACCTGTCGATCGCCTCGGTGCTGGCGCTGACCTCCGTCGTCTTTGGCTTGCTGGTCCAGGCCGGTGTGCCGACGCTTGCCGCAATCCCGCTGACGCTCGCCATCGGCGGCCTGCTCGGTGCTTTCAACGGCTATCTGGTCTCGGGCCTTGGACTGCAGTCGTTGGTTGTGACGCTCGGCACCATGGCGCTCTATAGAGGCATTGGCTACATCCTGCTCGGCACCGGCTCGGTCAACATCCTGCCGCCCGCGGTCGTCGATTTCGGCATCAACAGCCTGCCTGGCACCGAGATACCGTGGACCATCGTCCCCTTCCTGGTGCTGGCGCCGGTTTTTGCGGTCGTGCTGCAGAAGACGCCGACCGGCAAGCGCATCTACGCGCTCGGCGGCAGCCCTGAAGTGGCGCGCTATTCCGGCATAAACACGCGCCGGATGGTGCTGAACCTGTTCGTCGTCTCGGGCGTCGTCGCGGCGATAGCCGGCATCGTCTATACCGCGCGCCTTTCCAACGCCCGCGCCAACAATGCGCTCGGCATGGAGCTCGACGTCATCACCATCGTGCTGCTTGGCGGCGTCAGCGTCTTTGGCGGCAAGGGCCGCCTGACCGGCGTCATGCTGGCACTGGTCCTGATCGCCATCATCCGCAACGTGCTGGCGCTGAACCAGATCGGTGGCGACGCGCAGGGCATGATTATCGGCCTGCTTCTGATCGGCTCGCTGCTGGTCGGCAATTACTGGCGCTCCACACAGGAGATGCTCAGCAGATCCCGCGCAATGCGCGAGACAAAGGGGTGATCTCGGGCCCCTTCCTTCAAGCCCGAATTTTGACGGAGGAGTCACAATGAAAGCGTTTAGATTAGCCCTGCTCGCATCCGCGGTTCTGCTTGCGCCAACGTCGCTGGCCTTCAGCCAGGAGTGCGCCAAGGAACCCGTAACGGTCGGTTTCCTGCCCAAGCTCGACACAGACCCCTACTTCAAAGTGGCCTTCGGAGGCGCACAAGAGGCAGCCAAGGAAATTGGCGGCACCGCTACCCAGGTCGCCCCATCGCAGGCGACCGCCGAGGCGCAGATCGAATTCATCAACAGCCTCGTGTCGCAGAAGGTCGGGGTCATCGCAATCGCCGGCAACGACGCCAATGCCGTTGCGCCTGCGCTGAAGCGCGCCGTTCAGCAGGGCGTCAGGGTGATTTCGTATGACTCCGATGTGGCCGCCGATGCCCGCGCGGCATTTGTCAATCAGGTGAAGGGCGACAGTCTCGCCGAGATGATGCTGGAAAGTGCATTCGCCCTCAGCGGCGGTGAAGGCGAATTCGCGATCCTGTCGTCGACGCCGACGGCAACCAACCAGAACGCCTGGATCGACTTCATGAAGGCGAAGATGGCGGCCGAGCCGAAGTTCTCCAAGATGAAGCTGGTGCAGGTGGCCTATGGCGAAGAAAGCGAACAAATCAACCAGCAACAGGCGTTGGCGCTGGTCCAGGCGTTTCCGGATCTCAAGGTGATCATCGTCCCGGCTGGCATCGGCCTTCCGGCGGCCGCGCGAGCACTCGAGGAGGCGGGCATGATCGGCAAGGTCAAGCTGACCGGCCTCGCGCCGGCCACTCTGATCTCGAAATACATCAAGGACGGGGCGGCTCAGGATATCTGGTGGAACGTCACCGATCTTGGCTACCTTACCTATCAGACGGCCCAGGCGCTTGCGCAGTGCAAGATCACCGGCAAGGAGGGTGAGAAGTTCACGGCAGGCAGGCTCGGCGAATACACGATTGGCGCCGGCGGCGAACTGATCCTTGGTCCGGCCAAGATCGTGACCCCCGAAAATCTGGCCGAGTTCAAGTTCTGATCCTATAGATCTTGAATTCTAGGGGCGCCGGTCCATCCGGCGCCCTTCCTAAAACCTCTCGAATGAAAACAGTGCGGACGGCAATGAAGATATTGCTTGCAGGCGAAACCTTTGCGGCGACGACCTCGGTCGCCATCGGTAGTGATGTGCTTACAAGTGCGGCCTCGACAAATGGTGCAACGGCCTTCAATGCCGCGCTGGCCACTGAAGGCATCGCCGTCACGCAGATCGGCGGCGAGCGTTGCAGCGCGGAGTTTCCCTATGACCTCGATGGGCTCGCCCAATATCAGGCGGTGGTGATCTCCGATGTCGGCGCCCTGACATTGCTGGTGACGCCGGATGCCCGCGCCGGGCGTGTCGGCGTCAACCGCCTCGATCTGCTCAAAGCCTATGTCGAAGCTGGCGGCGGTCTGATGCTGGCCGGCGGCTATATGGGCTTTCAGGGCATGTTCGGGACAGCGCGTTTCCACGACACCCCGGTCGAGGACGTTCTGCCGGTCCGTTGCCTGCCCTACTGCGACGGCATGGAGGTGCCGCAAGGACTGCAGGCCTCCATCCTGCAGTCGTCACATCCGATTTTTTCCGGGGTGGAGGGGCCGTTGCCGCCGATTCTCGGCATGAACAAGCTGGAATTCAGGCGCGACAGTTCGTCCCGGCTTCTGGCGACCTGCCACCATCGCGGCACCGACTGGCCGCTCCTTGCCGTCGGCAGCCATGGCCGCGGCCGCACGATTGCCTGGGCAACCGATATCGGCCCGCATTGGCTCTCGCAGGATTTCCTCGGATGGCCGTTCTACGGAAGACTGATGGCGAACATGGTCCGTTGGCTCGCCGGCAATGAATGAGAAAGCTGGACACTAGGTTTGATCGGTGCAGTCCGCCTGCCGCTGCCTCCGCTGCCTCGCGAGGCGCCGGTGACCAGCACCACCTTACCGGCCAGGTCGAATATCGGCGTGAATTCATTTGTGATGCGATTCCACCTTGTTCTTCAAATCGGACCGGCTGCCGTGTCGAACCGAATAGGCTCGCGTGAATTCGGCGCCCAGCAGAAATATCTCCGCCGAATAATAGACCCATAACAGCACGACGAGCAGGGCGCCGGCCGCGCCGTATGATGATGAGATGGCGCTGGTTCCGATATACCAGCCAATCAGCGACTTGCCGATGGTGAACAGAAACCCGGTGACCACCGCGCCGATGCCGACATCGCGCCATTGCAGGCTGCGGTCGGGCAGCACCTTGTAGATCGCGGCAAACAGCAGCGTGATCAGGGCAAACGACACGATCCCGTTGATGGCGCTCAGGATGATGGTGCCGAACGGCAGATAGGCGTTGATGATGTCTCCGAGCGCCGAAATCACGGCGCTCACAACCAGCGACACCAAGAGCAGAAAGCCGAGGGCGGCGACCAGGCCCAGGCTTGCAATGCGTGCCCGGACCAGCCGTGAAATCGTTGCCCCGCTCGGTTTGACTTTCCAGATTTCGTTCAGCGCCAGCTGCATCTCGCCGAACACGCCGGATGCGGCAACGAACAGCGTGACCAGCCCCAGAATGCTGGCAACGGTTCCCGCTTCCTTCTGCGAAGCGTTTTCGATCGTCGCCTGCAGCAGCTCGGCACTTTGCGGCCCCATCAGGCCGGCGATCTGTGCCGAAAGCGCGAGTTGCGCCGCCTCGTGCCCGAAGGCCATGCCGGCGATAGCGACAATGATGAGCAGGATCGGCGCGAGCGAGGTCGTGGCATAAAACGCTATCGCCGCCCCATGGCTCAGCGCATTGTCATCAATGAAGCCGAGGACGCTCTGCTTGAGAAGCCTCCAGCCCTCTGCTGCCAAAATCCACATGTGGGCCTCGCATGCCTGTCAACAAACAAGTAGCGGCGGCGCAGCGCTGGGCGAGGGGCGAGAGGCCGGCGGGACAGGAGGGGGCGTGGAACAGCATGACATTCCTGCCTCCCGTCCCCACGACAAGAACACCTCTTGCCCGAACACTTGCCACGCGCCGGCCATCATGATGCCATGCCGTTGCGGAAGATGGCGCGCTGGGTTTGGGGTGGGCGACGATGCTGTTTCCAGGGGCAACGGGGCGCATAAGCGTGGCGTTTGCCGCGCTGCTTGCACTTTTGTGCGCGCTGGTTCCTGCGCGGGCTGAAGAGCCGAAGGCGCTGAAAGGCGTCGCGCTCGTCATCGGGCAGTCCGACTATGAGCACGTCGGCAAGCTGCCCAATCCGGAAAACGACGCCCGCGCCATCGAGGAGATGTTCGACAGGCTCGGCTTCGAAACCGATGTCGCGACCAATCGCGACGCGCGCAAATTGCGGCGTGACCTCGAAGGCTTCGTCGACGATGCCGAGGGTGCCGACGTCGCCATTATCTACTATTCCGGCCACGGCATCGAAGCCGGCGGCGAGAATTTCCTGGTGCCGGTCGATGCCGACATTACAGCGCTCGACGATGCCGGCGAGAATCTGGTGCCGCTGTCGTCGATCGTGGCCGAGCTGAAGGCCAAGGTGCCGGTCACCATCGTGCTGCTCGATGCCTGCCGCAACGATCCGTTTCCACCGGGCACGCTTTTGAAACTCGAGCCGGGTGAAGCGGGCAAGCCGATCGGCGCCGGCGGCCTCGGCGAAACGCGCAGCGTCGTGGCGCTGAACGGCAGCGCGCCGGCCAAGGGTTCGGCCGATGACAGCCTGGGCCAGGTCATCGGTTTTGCCGCCGAGCCCGGCAAGGTGGCCCTCGACGGTCCCGCCGATGGCAACAGCCCCTATGCGGCAGCCATTTTGCGTCACATCGACACGATGGGCGGCGAGGAATTCGGCACCGTGCTGCGCATGATCGGCGAGGAGGTCTATCTCAAGACCGGCGGCCGGCAGCGGCCGTGGGTCAATGAGAGCCTGCGCCGGCTGCTCTATTTCGGTACGCCCGCCGAGGTGCCGAAAGGCGAGGAGGGCGAGATCCTCAGCGAGCGCCGCCGGCTGCTGGTGACGATCTCGACGTTGCCCGACCCGCAACGCCGCCAGATCGAGACGATCGCCCGCGATGGCGGCGTACCGATGGACGCGCTCTACGCCATGTTGAAGACGCTGGGCACCGAGACACCCAGGGGCGCGGCCGAACTCGACCAATTGCTGCGTGGCCAGACCGAGCGGCTGAAACAGGTGCTGGCCGAGCAGGCGACGCTGAAGAGCCAGGATCCGGAAATCGTGCGGCTTTCAAGACTGGCCGAGCAGGCGGTGCAGGAAGGCGCACTCGAAGCAGCGCAGAAAATCCATGAACAGGCCAAGGCCCGCGTTGGCGAACTGTCAAAGACCGTCGACCAGGCCGAAGCCGACCTCAAGGCGCGTCGTTTCGAGTTTGCTGAGGTCTTCGGCGACAGCGCCAAAACCTACGAAATTTCCTTCAGCTATCAGGCGGCAGCCCAGGACTATGCCAAGGCCTATGAGCAGGTCGAGAAATGGGACGACCATGAAGCCTGGTTCTACAAGGCAGCCGAGGCCCAGGCGCTCTCCGCGCACGGTTCTTTCTCTGGCGACAACGCCTTTCTGGCGCAGGCGGTCGCTGCCTATGAAAAGGCGCTGACCTATGTGTCGCGCGAAAACAGTCCGCGGCAATGGGCGGCCACGCAAAACAATCTCGCCACCACACTCTCGACGCTGGGCGAACGCGAGGCCGGTCGCGAAAACCTCGACAGGGCGGCTGCCGCCTTCGACCAGGCGCTGAGCGTCTACACACGCGACGCCGATCCGGACGACTGGGCCTCGACGCTTGGCAATCTCGGCACCGTCTATTGGCGGCTCGGCCAGCGCGAGAATGGTACCGCACTGCTCGACAAGGCGGTCGCCTCCTTTCGCGCGGCGCTCGCGGTGCAAGCGGCGAAAAAAATGCCGCTCGAATGGGCGGCGACTGAGAATAATCTCGGCATCGTGCTATCCGAGATCGGCGAGCGCCAGGCCACGACCGACAGTTTCCGCGCTTCGATCGAAGCGCATCGCGCCGCGCTGACCGAATACCGCAGGGAGCGTGTCCCGCTCGACTGGGCGTTGAGCCAGGTCAATCTCGGCGCGGCCTTGTTTCGCCTTGGCGAGCGTGAAAAAGACGTGCCGACGCTTGAGCAGGCGGTGGCCGCCTATCAGGCTGCCACCGAGGAAATGACGCGCGAGCGCGCCCCGGCGCAATGGGCGACGATCCAGAACAATTTGAGCTCGGCGCTGGAATCGATCGGTCAGATCAATGGCGACATCGCCACGCTGCAACGCGCTCGGGAGGCGGCAGAGGCGGCACTGACGGTCTGGACGCGCGAGCGTGCGCCGGCGAGCTGGGCGAACGGCCAGTTGACGCTTGGCAATGCCTTGCAGCGCCTGGGCGCCAGGCAGGACGGCAACGACGCGCTGCTCAAGGCGATCACTGCCTATGAGGCCGCACTTTCTGAATATCCGCGCGAAAAGCTGCCGCTCGACTGGGCCTCGCTGAAGCAGAATCTGGGCTCGGTCTATGCGACGCTTGGCGAGCGGGACACCGGCATCGACTATCTCCGGAAGTCGGCGTCCGCCTATCGCGAGGCCTCGCAGATCTATACCGCCACCGCTGCTCCAATCGAGTTTGCTTCGATCGAGCACAGTCTCGGCAACACTTCGTCGACCTGGGGCGACCGCGCCCGCGACAAAGCGGTGCTCGAAGGGGCGGTCGCCGCTTATGATGCAGCGCTCACCGTGCGAAGCAAGCAGAGCGCCCCGAAGGACTGGGCGAAGACGCAGTACCGGCTGGGCGCAGCGCTTTCCATGCTCGGCAAGGCCAATGGCGGTTCGGACGAGGCGCTCAAGCGCTCGGCGGCGGCCTATCGCGCGGCGCTCGAGGTGCAGAGCCGCGACGCCGATCCTGACGCCTGGGCGGCAACGCAATGGGGCCTCGGCCACGTGCTCCTGGTGCTGGGCGACCGGACGCAGGACGGCGAAGCGTTCCGCCAGTCGGCGACGGCGCTCGAAGCGGCGCTGCCCTTCTACGACCTCGCCACGGTGCCGGAAGACCACGCCCAGCTGCAGAACGAACTCGGCAGCGCCTATTACTACCTTGCTGGCAGCGCCAATGACCCATCGCTCTACCAGAAGGCGGCCGCCGCGCATGAAAAGGCGCTGGCCGTCTATGCCACGCTGCCCGACCGCTCGCTCTGGGCTTCGGTCGAAGGCGACCTCGGCAATGCCCGCATGATGCAGGCAAACGCCAGTTCCGAGCCGGACGCCATGGCCAAATCGGTCCACGCCTATGAGGCGGCACTGACGGTGATGAGCCGCGACAGGGATGCCGACGAATGGCTGCGCAACCAGGCCAATCTGGCCAGTGCGCTGTCGACGCTGGGCTACTGGCGCGACGACGTCGCCCTGCTGCAGCGCTCGGCCGGCATCTATCGCTCGATCCAGAGCGTGCGCACGCGCGACCGCGCCCCCGAACCCTGGGCCAGCACGCAGGCAAGCCTGGCCAATGTGCTTGGCATGATCGGCGCGAAAGAGCCTTCGCCGGCTCTGTTCGCCGAGGCGGTCGCCGTCAACCGGGCGCTGGCAGACGAGGTCGGCCGCGACCGCGATCCCGACCGCTGGGCGAGCCTGCAAAACGAGATCGGCTATCAGCTGACGCTCGCCGGCCGTGCCGAAAACAATGTCGCCAAATTCGAGGAGGCGGTGCCGATCCTGCGCGAGGCCATCGCCGTGCAGAAGAAGATCGGTTCGGTGCCGGGCATCGCCTTCACCGAGGACAGCCTGTGCGACGTGCTTACCGATCTGGGTGCTGCCCGCAAGCAGAAGGCAATGGCCGAGGAAGCGATCGCCGTCTGCCAGCACGCACTTGTCGTCTTCAGGGAGCGAAAAATGGACGACCTTGCCGCCGGCTCCGCCAAGAACCTTGCCGAGGCACAAGCCTTGCTGGCCGAATTGCAATAGCGCACAGGAAAAGGCGGCCGCGGCCGGTTTCGATTGGCAATGGGTTGCCGTTCCCTGCTATTCCCGCTTCAAATCAAAAAGCAGTGGACGTTCCAGTATGACCAATGTCGCATTGACCGGGCTTGCCCGCGATCTTGCCAAGCGTGCCGCGGAAGGCCGCCCGGTGCGCATCGGCGTTATCGGTTCGGGCGAGATGGGCACCGACCTGGTGACGCAAGGCATGCTGATGCCGGGCATTTCGGTTTGCGCGATCTCGACCCGCCGGCCGCATACGGCGCGTGACGCCATCCGCATCGCCTATGGCGACGAGGCGATGGCAGCCGAAGCGGACAGCGCTTCGAAGGTCAGCCAGGCGATTGAAAGCGGCAAGATCGCAATTACCTCGAACGAAATGCTGGTCACCAATCCGCTTATCGACGTCGTCATCGATGCTACCGGCAAGCCCGGCGTCGCCGCCGATTTCGACCTGATGGCGATGCAGCACGGCAAGCATCTGGTGATGATGAATGTCGAGGCCGACGTCACCATCGGCTGCTATCTGAAGCAGCAGGCGGACCGGCTCGGCGTCGTCTATTCGGTCGGTGCCGGCGACGAGCCGTCGAGCTGCATGGAGCTGATCGAGTTCGCCTCGGCGCTCGGCTACACCATCGTCTCCGCGGGCAAGGGCAAGAACAACCCGCTCAACCACGACGCCGTTCCCGACGACTACCGCGCGGAAGCGCTGCGCCGAAACATGAACCCGCGCATGCTGGTCGAGTTCGTCGACGGCTCGAAAACCATGGTCGAGATGTGCGCCATTGCCAACGCCACCGGGCTGGTGCCCGACGTTCCCGGCATGCACGGTCCCAAGGCCGATCGCGACGAGCTGGTCAAGGTGCTGATCCCGCGCGAGCAGGGCGGCATCCTGTCGAAGAAGGGCGTCGTGGACTACACCGTCGGCAAGGGCGTGGCGCCCGGTGTCTTCGTCATCGTCGAGGCGACGCATCCGCGCATCATCGAGCGCATGAACGATCTGCATATCGGCCACGGCCCCTATTACAGCTTCTTCAGGCCCTACCATCTGACCTCGCTTGAAGTGCCGCTGACGGCCGCTCGCATCGCGCTTTACGGCAAGCCCGACATGGTGCCGCTGCCGCGGCCGGTGGCCGAGGTCTGCGCCGTGGCCAAGCGGGATCTGGCGGCAGGCGAGACGTTCGACGCGATCGGCGAGACCTGCTACCGCTCCTGGACCATGACGATCGAGGAGGCCCGCGCTCACCACGCCGTGCCCGTCGGTCTGCTCGAAGGCGGCAAGGTGCTGAAACCGGTGAGGAAAGGCGAATTGCTCACCGCCGACAATGCCGCGCCCGACCCGACGACCAGGCTATTCGCCTTGCGCCGGCTGCAGGACGAGATGCTGTATGGGGCGGGGTAGGTGGGGTGCAGAAACTTTGACGTCGGCGGGACAGCGCCCCTCTCTGTCCTGCCGGACATCTCCCCCACATGGGGGGAGATCGGACGTCATGCCGGCTTTCGCCAATCTCCAACATCGCAGTTCGTGAGCGAAGCGCCCAACCTGCCAATCTCCCCCCTCGTGGGGGAGATGTCCGGCAGGACAGAGGGGGGCGCGAAGGATCGCTGCTTAGCGGCTTTTCTCCAGGTGGCCATTGCCACTGAAACGCATGATCGGCCTTCCGCCGACGGCTTCCAGCCCCGCCCCCTACTTCCCCAGCTCGATCGAGCGCAGCCGCGCCGCTTCCACCGCTTCGGTGAGCAGTTGCGTCAGCCGGTCCTCGCCCATCAGCACCGCAAGGGCGGCAGCCGTGGTGCCGTTGGGGCTGGTCACCTGCTGTCTGAGCACGCCCGGCTCCTCGCCGCTTTCGGCGGCCAGCGATGCGGCGCCGTAGACCGTCTGCATGGCCAGGAGCTTTGCGACCTTGCCAGGCAGGCCGGCCTTCTCGGCGGCCACCGTCAGCGCTTCGATGAAATGGAAGATATACGCCGGCCCCGATCCGGAGACTGCCGTCACCGCGTCCATCAGGCCTTCGTCGTCGATGTCGGCCACTTGCCCGCTCGCCGAAAGCAGGTCGGCGACAAGGCGTTTGGTGTCCTCGGAAACCAGGCTGTTGGAAAACACCACCATCATGCCCTTGCCGATCGCCGCCGGCGTGTTGGGCATGCAGCGCACGATCGGTGCGCGGTCGCCGAGAATGCCTTCGAACGTGGCGACCGGCGTCCCGGCGGCGATGCTGAGGAAAGTGGTTCGGCCATCGTTGAAGCGGATGTAGCCGGCGGTCACGTCGCGGATCACCTGTGGCTTGACCGCAAGGACGATGAGGGCGGGCACGGCGTCCGCCGGGATGGCACCGGCATCCGCGGCAGCAGAGCAGCCCAGCGCTTCGGCACGCTTACGCAACTCGGCATTCGGCTCGACCACGAACACCGCAGCCGGAGCGAGCTTGCCGGCTTTCAGCCAGCCCGAGAGCATGGCGTAGCCCATATTGCCGCAACCGGCGAGAACAAGCCTGATCGTCATCGAAAGCCTCCCATAGAGATGGCTTCCCCATAGACGTTCGCGGCAGGGCGGGGAAGCCCTGTTGGGACCGTGATCAGGCGGAAACCCGGACCTTTGCGGTTGGGATGCACATGTAGTCGCGCAGCCGCGCGGCGACCAAATTAACCTTTTATTTCCTATGCCTGTTTAGCATCGCTTAACCAGTGGCGGTCGCTACGTCCCAGCCCGAGGGGAAAGCTCCAGAAACCATGGCTTATAGGAATAATCATGAACACTGGAGGAACGAGCAGTCCCTGCTGTCGTTCGTCGAGGCAGCGCGCGACGGGGACGAAGCGTCGCTGGTTTCGCTAGAGGACCGTGCAGGCCCGTCATGGCGCGAGGATGCCCCCACACGCCATCGTCTCGCCCGCTCGCGCCGCGAAGCGCGTGCCAGCCCGATCCTGTTGGCAGCCGCCGGTATCAGCCAGCCCGATCCTGATGAGCCAAAGGCCGGCACCATGCTGATGGAAGAGGCTGCAACGGCCGATCGGTTTTTCGATCCCGCTGGCTCCCTTGGCGGCCCCGATGCCCTTTCCGCCGATCACGCAGCATACCGGGCAGCGCCGCCTCCCGCTCTGCCGGTCGAGGTCGCGCGCACCAAACGTCCTGGTCCGATCGGTGCCGTGTTGTCGGCTTTGAGCCGGCTCATGCCTGGCAGAGCGCCGGAGGAGATGGCGTCCGGTGAGACTTCCGCCGCGACAAATTCCGGCGCAGCCATGCCGCCTGCGTTCCACCCGCAGCCGCTTTATGCCGGTCGGGCACCTTATCCGCAGCAACCCACGCCGCATTCGGCCCATACTCAAGCCTGGTCGAAGGCGGCAAATCAGGCCTCGGAAGCCGCCGATCAGCAAAGCCAGATCGAGGAAATCCGCGCCAGCCTGCGCGAATTCCGCGAGGTCGTTCGCGAGCTGACCGAAAACCGCACGCGCCGCCGCTATTTCTAAGCGTCGAATAAAACATGCCGGTTTCGAGTTAACGGCATGGGACGGCGCATTGACGGGATTGCCCGGCTCGATTTTCGTGAAAATGCCGCGCTGCATGTCCGCCCGCCTGCGCATGGTTCTGGGCAACGGCCTGCATAAAAGATATCTGGAGCGCGCCGCATGGATGCTTTCACGCGGCAGGCTTACGCGATAGGCGTCGAGGGTGGTTCATGGCTGAGTTGATTGACGGAAAAAGCGTCGCCGAAGACGTGGTGCGGCGGGTCAAGGCCCTGACCGCCGAACTGGCGGAAAAGGGCGGACGGCAGGCCGGTCTCGCCGTGGTCATCGTCGGCGAGGATCCGGCGAGCCAGGTCTATGTCGCCTCCAAATCCCGCACCGCCAAGGAATGCGGCTTCCATTCGGTTCAGCACACGCTGCCGGCCGAAACCTCCGAGCCGGACCTGTTGAAGATCATCGGCGAGCTCAATGCCGATCCGGCCATCAACGGCATCCTGGTGCAGCTTCCGCTTCCCGGCCATGTCGATGCCGGCAAGATCATCCAGGCAATAGCGCCGGAGAAGGATGTCGACGGCTTCCATTTCATCAATGTCGGCAAGCTCGGCACCGGCGAACTCGAGACCGCCTTCGTGCCTTGCACGCCGGCCGGCTCGATGCTGCTGATCGAACGCGTGCGCGGCAAGGACCTGTCCGGTCTCAATGCGGTCGTCGTCGGGCGTTCGAACATCGTCGGCAAACCGATGGCCAATCTTCTGCTTGCCGCCAACTGCACCGTTACCATCGCACACAGCCGCACCAGGGACCTGCCGGCGCTTGCCCGCACCGCCGATATTCTGGTCGCAGCCGTCGGCCGGCCTGAAATGGTCCGCGGCGACTGGGTCAAGCCTGGCGCCACCGTCATTGACGTCGGCATCAACCGTATCGCCGCACCCGAAAAGGGCGAAGGCAAGACCCGCCTCGTCGGCGATGTCGCCTTTGCCGAAGCAGCGAAGGCGGCCGGCGCCATCACGCCGGTGCCTGGCGGCGTCGGGCCGATGACCATTGCCATGCTGATGGCCAACACGCTAGCTTCCGCCTACCTCGCAGCCGGGTTGAAACGGCCTTCCTTCTGACCAGAGAGCAGCGTCCTTGCCGAACCTCACTGTTCCCTTAGAGCGGCCGGTCACCAATGATCCCGTTCAGGGCGGCCGGCAGTTCGGGTTTCTGCTGGTCGATAAGTTCTCCATGTTCTCGCTGGCGGCGGCAATAGACACGTTCCGGTCGGCGAACCGGCTGCTCGGCCGCGATTTCTATGGCTGGACGACGGTGTCGGCCGACGGCGATGCCGTCATGGCGTCCAACGGCCTGCCGCTCAAGATCGACTACGCCGTTGCCGATCTGCCGCCGGTCGACATCCTGTTCGTCTCGGTCGGGCTGACGACGGAATTTCCCGGCAAGAGCAAGGTGCTGGCAGCGCTGCGCAGCTGGGGCCGGCGCGGCAATGCGCTCGGCGCGCTGTCGGTCGGCTCCTATCTGCTTGCCGAGGCAGGCCAGCTCGATGGCTATCGCTGCACCATCCATTGGGAAAACCGCGCCGGTTT
Organism: Mesorhizobium sp. WSM4828; assembly: GCF_055811175.1. NCBI lineage: Bacteria > Pseudomonadati > Pseudomonadota > Alphaproteobacteria > Hyphomicrobiales > Phyllobacteriaceae > Mesorhizobium > Mesorhizobium sp. WSM4828. Next base: position 193,682 of record NZ_JBVVQK010000008.1, read on the forward strand.
CCTCGAGCGCTTTCCGGAGATCAACTGCACCGGCAACGTCTTCGAGATCGACCGCAAGCGCTACACCTGCGCCGGCGGCACCACCTCGATCGACCTGATGCTGGAGATCGTGCGCGGCGATTTCGGCTCGAGCCTCTCCAATGGCGTCGCCAACCAGTTCCAGCATGAGCGCATCCGCTCGGCCGGGGACCGCCAGCGCGTCGGCCCGGAGCGCGACCTGACCGGCAAGTCGGAAAAGCTGCGGCGCATCGTCGAGCTGATGGCCGACCATCTCGACGAGCCGCTGTCGGCGGTACAGCTCGCCAAGTCGGCGGGCCTGTCGGTGCGCCAGGTCGAGCGCCTGTTCCTGCGCCATCTCAGCGTGACGCCCGGGCGTTATTACATGCGGCTCAGACTCGAGCGGGCGCGCGAATTGCTGCGCCAGACCAACATGCCGATCCTCGACGTGGCAATCGCCACCGGCTTCACCTCGCATTCCTATTTTGCCCAGAGCTACCGGCTGCAATTCGGCCGGCCGCCTTCCGAGGAACGCCGCACGACCTATTGAAGGTTTTTGCAGAGTCGTCGGAGCTTCGTGCTCCGCCCGGGCTTGTGTCGCGACGCAGCGTCAAATAGCTTTCCGGCGCCGAGCGGCGGCGACTGACGGGGAGATATTGGATGGCGGGATTCGTGCGGAGCGCCGCTGCGGCAGCCCTGCTGATGTGGATGACGGGGTTAGGCTTCGCCGCCGATCGCGTCATCGTCGTTCTCGATGCCTCCGGCTCGATGTGGGCGCAGATCGACGGCAAGCCCAAGCTCGAAATCGCCCGTCAATCGCTGCGGAACGTGCTGCAATCGGTCCCGGCCGACGAGGAAATCGGCCTCATGGCCTATGGCCATCGCGAGAAGGCCAGTTGCGACGACATCGAACTCATCGTGCCACCACAGGCCGGCTCGGCAAGTGCGATCTCAGCCGCGGCCGACAGCCTGAAATTTCAGGGCAAGACGCCGCTGACCGCCGCGGTCAGGCAAGCGGCGGAGGCATTGAAATACACCGAGGACAAGGCGACGGTCGTTCTCATCACCGATGGCATCGAGACATGCAATGGCGACCCCTGTGCGCTGGGCAAGGAACTGGAGGCTGCCGGCGTCGACTTCACCGTCAATGTCGTCGGCTTTGGGCTGACGGCTGCCGAAGGCAAGCAGGTCGCTTGCCTCGCCGACAACACCGGCGGCAAATATGTCGAAGCATCGGATGAAAAGGCATTGCACGATGCCCTCGTCGAGACCGTCGCGCCCCCGCCACCCGTCACTGAACCGGCTCCCGCCCCGCAGCCTGCTCCCCAGCCGGCGCCTGCCCAGCCGGCGGAGCCCAATTTCGTGCCCACCGTCGTGCTTGCCGAGGGTGGCGATCCCGTCACCGACGGCAATGCCTGGGAGATCTATAAGGCGAATTCCGACGGCACGCGTGGCGATCCCGTCACGACCGAATATGGCACCTACAAGGGCAATCTGGAGCCGGGCGACTATATCGTCGTCGCGCGTGCCGGCGAGGCCAGGGCCGAACAGAAGATCAAGATAGAGCCTGGCCAGGTCGCCAAGCCGCACTTCAACCTGAATGCCGGCACGCTGGTCATCCACCCCAGGCCAAGCGAAGGAGCGGACGTTGATGACGGCGCGGCTGTCGTAATCGGCTATCCCGGCGTCGATACCCCGCCGACCTACTACGGCGACACGAAAGTCGTGCTGCCTGCCGGTGACCAGAAGGTGACGGTCACGATCGGCCAGGGCATGGTTTCCGAGACGATCCCGCTTGCCGCTGGCAGGGTCATCGACAAGGACATCATCGTCGGCGTCGGGCGTATCGTCGCCAACGCCTATTATGCTGCCGGCGGCGACAAGGCCGAGGGTTCCGGCGTCGGTTTCAAGGTGCTCCAGGCGAAAAAGCAGGTCGACGGAACCAGGCAGGAGGTGACTTATGCCTACGGTCCGGACAGCAAGTTCGATCTGCCGCCCGACGATTATGTAATGGTCGCGACCGTCGACCTTGCAGTGGCCGAGCAGCCCTTCAGCTTGAAGGTTGGCGACCATCAGGATCTGAAGATCGCGATGAACGCCGGTATGCTGACGATAACCGCGCCAGGGGCTTCGAAGATCGAGATATTCGAGGCCAGGAAGGCCATCGACGGAACCCGCAAGTCGGTCGGCTACGCCTATGACCAGAAGTATGAAGCCACCCTGTCGGCCGGCGACTATGCGGTGGTTTCGGAGAAATCGGACAACAGCTCGAAAGAAGGCACGGTAACGGTCAGGGCCGGCGCGCGAGCCGAGCTGACGGTTCAATAGATCCAGAGCAATTCCAGGAAAAGTGTGGAACGGTTTTCCGTCCGGAATTGCGCAGAAACAAAGAGGGAGACCAGCCATCGGCCGCTTCCTCCTGGCCGAAAAGTCACGCCGTACCGAACGCGCTGGCGCCATGGTCGGCGCGGCCTACCAACTGCCGGAACCCGGCGAAAAGCTCGCGGCCGAAGCCGAATTCATTGCCTATGAGGTCGCTGTCCGCGGGGCGGCGCAGTGCGAAATCGCCGGCCGGCACCAGTACTTCGAGCGTCCCGGCCTCCGCGTCGAGCCTGACGATATCGCCGTCATGGATCCTGGCGATCGGCCCGTCCTCCGCCGCTTCCGGCGTCACGTGGATCGCCGCCGGCACCTTGCCTGAAGCGCCCGACATGCGCCCGTCGGTGACTAGCGCCACATGCTGGCCGCGGTCCTGCAGGATGCCGAGCACGGTGGTCAGCCTGTGCAATTCCGGCATGCCATTGGCCTTCGGTCCCTGGAACCGAATGACGGCGATGAAGTCGCCGGTCAGCGACCCCGCCTTGAACGCCTCGTTCAGCCCTTGCTGGCTGTCGAACACCTTGGCCGGCGCCTCGATGATGCGCCGCTCCGGCTTGACCGCGGATGTCTTGATGACGGCGTGGCCGAGATTGCCTGAAAGCACTTTCAGCCCGCCGCTCGGCTGGAACGCCTTCTTGAACGGCGCCAGCACCTTCTCGTCGCCGCTCTGGCGCGGCGAGGCCTCGCGCACGACACCGCCGTCGGCGCCGAGCTTGGCCTCGACCGCGTAGGGGCGCAGCCCTTCGCCCCACACCGTCTGCACATCCTCGTGCAGGATGCCTGCGTCGAGCAGTTCGCGGATCAGGAAGCCGAGCCCGCCGGCGGCGTGGAAGTGGTTCACATCGGCAAGGCCGTTCGGATAGACCCGCGCCAGCAGCGGCACCGCTTCCGAGATGTCGGAAATATCCTGCCAGGTAATGGCGATGCCGGCCGCCGCTGCCATGGCGATGAGGTGGATGGTGTGGTTGGTCGAACCGCCGGTGGCGTGCAGGCCGGCGATGCCGTTGACGATCGAGCGCTCGTCGATCATCCGCCCGACCGGCGTGTAGGCGTTGCCGAGCGCGGTGATCGCCAGCGCCCGCTTCGTCGCTTCCCTGGTCAGCGCGTCGCGCAGCGGCGTGCCGGGATTGACAAAGGAAGCGCCAGGCGTGTGCAGGCCCATGATCTCCATCAGCATCTGGTTGGAATTGGCGGTGCCGTAGAAAGTGCAGGTTCCCGGCCCGTGATAGGATTTTGATTCGGCTTCGAGCAGTTCGGCCCGCCCCACCTTGCCCTCGGCATAGAGCTGGCGGATCTTGGCTTTTTCGTCGTTCGGAATGCCGGTCGTCATCGGCCCGGCCGGGATGAAGACCGCCGGCAGATGGCCGAAGGTCAGCGCCGCGATCACCAGCCCCGGCACGATCTTGTCGCAGACGCCGAGATAGACGGCGGCGTCGAACATGTTGTGCGACAGGCCGATCGCCGCGGCCATGGCGATCACGTCGCGCGAAAACAGCGACAGCTCCATTCCGGGCTGGCCCTGGGTGACGCCGTCGCACATCGCCGGCACGCCGCCGGCCACCTGGGCGATGCCGCCGGCCTCACGCGCCGCGTCCTTGATCAGCGCCGGAAATGTCTCGAAAGGCTGATGCGCCGACAGCATGTCGTTATAGGAGGTGATGATGCCGAGGTTCGGCACCCGGTCGCCGCCAAGCGCTATCTTTTCGGAAGGGCTGCAGACGGCAAAGCCGTGGGCCAGGTTGCCGCAGGACAGCACGGCCCGGTTGGCGGTGCGGTTCGAGGCTTCGGCGATGCGGCCGAGATAGGCCTCGCGACCGGGCTTGGAGCGCTCACGGATGCGCTGGGTGATGGCTTCGATGTCGCGTCTTGCGGTCATGGCGGTCGGTCCTTTCAGGCGAGGTCCCGCAAACACCTTCCGGCTGTTGCCGGGACCTGCAGCCAAGTTGAGATCAGGGTGCCCAGAAAACCTCTATGGGCTTTTGAGTGGCATCGAGCACGGCGCGAATGGGCTTTCGTGTCCCAGCTCCAAGCGCGGCCTCGAATGCGCTGCGTTTTTCCGCGCCCTCGATGTGCAGCGCGATGAAGCCGGCATTGATAATCCGCGCCAGTGACAGCGTCAGCCGTGGCTCGCCCGCGCTTGCGGCGTGAACCGGAAGCACGATCCTTTGCGACGACGGGTCGAGCAATCTTGCCAGGTTATCGGCATCCGGAAAGAACGAGGCTGTGTGGCCATCAGTTCCCATGCCGAGCACAACGACGTCGAGTGGCCAGGGCAGCGCTTGCAGCGCCTTACTGTCGGAGACCGCTGCGCCCTCGATACTTGCCGCGTCATGATAGAGCGGCACGAATTTCGCGGCGACGGCGGCGTTCTGCAGCAGGTTGGCGGCAACCAGGCCGGCATTGGAGCGCGGCGATGAGGGCGGCACGAAGCGCTCGTCGACCAATGTTATCGTCACCTTTTCCCAGGCGATAGGAACGGTCGAAAGCGCCGCGAAGAATTTCGCCGGCGTCGTGCCGCCCGAGACCGCAAGCAGTGCCGTGCCGCGCTCGGCGATCGCCTTTGACAGGCAGCCGGCGACGTGGCCGGCAAGCGCTGCCGCCAACTCCTGGCGTCCGGCAAATTCGTGCCAGTTGTAGGCGCCGCCTAATTGCTCTCGTGCCATGTCCGCCCGTCGCGTTCGATCAGCGCAATCGAGGCCGAGGGGCCCCATGTGCCGGCGGTGTAGCCTTGCGCCTCTTGCCTGCCGCTTTCCCAGGCGTCCTGGATCGGGTCGATCCATTTCCACGCCGCCTCGACCTCGTCGCGGCGCATGAACAGCGTCTGGTTGCCACGGATGACGTCCATGATCAGCCGCTCATAGGCATCGGGGGCGCGGCCGTCGAAGGATTGCGCAAAACTCATGTCGAGCGGAATCTGGCGCAGTCGCATGCCGCCCGGCCCCGGATCCTTGATCATGATGAACTGCTTGACGCCTTCGTCGGGCTGCAGCCTGATGACCAGCTGGTTGGCGGAAATCGGCCCGGCGCTCTCGCCGAAGATCGAATGCGGAATCGGCTTGAATTCGATGACGATCTCCGAAACGCGGGTCGCCAGCCGCTTGCCGGTCCGGAGGTAGAACGGCACGCCCGCCCAGCGCCAGTTGCCGATCTCGGCCTTGAGCGCAACGAAAGTTTCGGTGTTGCTGTTCTTGCCGAGCTCCTCCACATAGCCTTTCACCGGCCCGCCGGCCGAGGCGCCGGCACGGTATTGTCCACGCACCGTGTGCTTCGGCGCTTCGTTGCCGTTGATGCGCTTCAGCGCCCGCAGCACCTTCAGCTTTTCGTCACGGACGGCATCGGCGTCCATCGACGATGGCGCCTCCATGGCGACAAGGCAGAGCAGTTGCAGCATGTGGTTCTGCACCATGTCGCGCAATGCGCCGGCCTTGTCGTAGTAGGTGACACGGTCTTCCAGGCCGACTGTCTCGGCCACGGTGATCTGCACATGATCGACATTGGCGGAGTTCCACAGCGGCTCGTAGAGCGCATTGGCAAAGCGCAGTGCCATCAAATTCTGCACCGTCTCCTTGCCGAGATAGTGGTCGATGCGGAAAATCTGGCTTTCATGGAAGTCGTCGCCGACCAGGTCATTGAGCGTCCGCGCCGAAGCGAGATCGCGGCCGATCGGTTTTTCCAGCACGATGCGCGAATTGGGCGTGATCAGCCCGTGCTCCTTCAGCTTGTGCGAGATGTCGCCGAACAGCGCCGGCGCCACCGCCAGATAGAAAGCGCGGATGTGTTCGCTGTTGCCGATCGCCTCCTTCAGCCTGTCGAACCCGGCGCCAGTGGTTGCATCTGCCGGGACATAGGAAAGCCGTGCGAGGAACGTCTTCAGTTCCTTGGCGTCGATATCTTCCGGCTTCACATGATCGGCAATCGCCTGCCTGGCGAAAGACTGGAACTCCTCGTCGGTCATCTTCGAACGTGATGTGCCGATGATGCGCGTCGGCTCGGAAAACTGGTGGTCGCGCTGCCGGTGGTACAGCGACGGCAGAAGCTTGCGTTCCGACAGATCGCCGGTGCCGCCGAAGATGATGAAGTCGAAAGGATCGACGGGGATGATCTGGCTGGTCATGGTGTGTCCGCTCTGACGCCGGTCGCGATAACGCGGCTGATATAATCTAATCGATTTAAACTTGCCAGTACCATTGCGTCACATCCGCGTGTGCTCTTGACACGGGCGCTAGCCGGAGGCTTGTCGGCAAGCGATGCTTCCGGGAGCGTTCGCAGGTGCAGCATAGAGCGGGATCAAGGCGAAAGCCAAAGGAGAAATCGGCAATGGACACACATCTTTCGATGGCCATGGCCAAACACGTCGTCGATCGCCTTCAACGATGAGTGAGAAAAGCATGCGCCTCAAAAACAAGGTCGCCATCATCACCGGCGCTGCCTCGGGCTTTGGCGAGGGCATGGCCAGGCGCTTTGCCGAGGAGGGCGCGCGGGTAGTCGTCGCCGACCTGAACGCCAAGGGCGCAGGGCGCGTCGCCGGCGAGATCGGCGAAAACGCGATCTGGACCCAGACCGACGTCTCGCTGCGGTCCGAATTCGACGACATGGTCCATGCTGCAATGGGCGCCTTCGGTCGCATCGACATCATGGTCAACAACGCCGGTTACACCCATCGCAACGGTGACATGCTGGAAGTCGATGAGGCGACCTTTGACCTGATCACATCAGTCAACATGAAGGCGATCTACCACGCAGCGCTTGCCGTGGTACCGGTGATGGAGCGGCAAGGCGGTGGCGTCATCCTGACGACGGCCTCTACGGCCGGTATCAGGCCGCGGCCTGGCCTCACCTGGTACAACGCATCGAAAGGCTGGGCGATCACCGCGACCAAATCGATGGCGGTGGAACTCGCGCCGAAGAACATCCGCGTCAACTGCCTCTGCCCGGTTGCCGGCGAGACCGGCATGCTCGCGAAATTCATGGGCGCCGACACACCCGAGATCCGCGAGAAGTTCCGCGCGTCGATCCCGCTCGCCCGGCTTTCGACGCCGCTCGACATAGCCAATGCCGCGCTTTGGCTCGCTTCGGACGAGGCGGCTTTCATCACCGGCGTGGCGCTGGAAGTCGATGGCGGGCGTTGTATTTGAACGGTCCAGTCATCCGGCGGAGGACGGGCTGATGGCGAGCGACCCCCGATTGCTCTGCCGGCCCTACGCCCCGGTTTTGACGTAGCTCTTGTAGACCCAGCCGCGCTTGCCGTTGTAGACGATCTGGCACCATTGCTTGCAGCTCATCACTTGCACCGAGGTCTTGGCCGGCACGGTGAGAATGGCGGCCGCATTCTTCTTTGGGCCGGTGCGCATGGTAACGGATCTCAGGATCCGTCCGGATTTTGCCTTGGTGCTGTTGTCGTCTTCGCTCGCGGTCTGCGCCGCCGGTTGCGGCTTGGGCGTTGGAATGGCGGCGGTCTGCGCGCCGTCAGGCCCTGTGTTCTTCGTCGAGCTGCCGGGAGCCGCCACCTTGGCAAACAATGCCGCAGCGTCGGGTTTTGCTGCCGGGTCGGCGAATGCCACCGAAGCAGACGATTTATCGGCCGCCTGCTCGGTCTGGCTTGCCAGCTGGTCGGATGCTGCCGTGGCGGCGGCCGATGCCGTCTTTGGCCCCGTCCAGCGCGGATTGTTGGGAGCCAGCGCCGGTATCTCGGCTTCCGCTGCGGCCACCGCTGGGGAAACTGCATCTGCCTTGCCCGTCGTCCTCGGCGCCGCAGCAACCTTGGCAGGCATGATCTTCGTCGTCTTGACCGGGATGGTCGGAACGATCTGCTCAGGGCTTGCGGCCGCTTGTCGCTCATTTGCCGGCAATGCCAGCCACAGCGCCACCGCGGCAACGCCGAGCAGTGCGGCCGTGCCAAGCGCGGCGATTACCAGATGCGCGTTCGACCGGACCCCGTGCCAGAACGTCGGCCGCATATCGTAACCGAATTGCATCGCAAGGCGCCGTCGTTCCGGCGCGCCGAAACTGAAGGGCTCTCTCACTCTTGCCACCTCCATTTGCGGGCCGATGTTCTTACGACCGATGCCGGAGAGCCGGCATTTCGATCGGCATCGGTCCCAAACCAAAAGCGGGCAGGCCCGCAAAAATTCCCCGTTCAGCTGCCCACGAGCATCATCTTTCGCCCGCGATTGTGGCATCACTGCGCCCTTGGCGGGAATTCTGCGCCCTGGTTAAGGATTCTGCAACGTCTGGTTAGATTCTGTCCCGCAACGCGTACCAGTTGAGCGCAAGAAAGAGCAGTGGCGCGCGCAAACGCCGGCCGCCGGGGAAGGGTGGAATTTTCAGGTCCTCGATCAGCTTCAGCCGGTCGCGGTTGCCGGCGACCGTCTCGGCATAAAGCTTGCCGAAAAAGTTCGACAGCATGACGCCGTGACCGGAATAACCGCCGACCGAGATCACATTGGGCATCACTTCGCGCACGAACGGCTTTCTCGGCACGGTGATGCCGACATAACCGCCCCAGCCATGGGTGATCTCGACGTCCTTCAATGCCGGATAAATCTCGGCGATCTGCCGGCGGATGTGGATGTGGATGTCCTTGGGGTCGTTGACCGCGTAGATCTCGCGCCCACCAAACAGCAGCCGCCCATCCTTCGATTTGCGGAAATAGCGCACGACGAAGCGCGAATCGTCGACCGCCTCGCCACCCGGCAACACTTTGGAATCGGCTCCTAGCGGTACCGTCGCGCCGATGAACGAGCCAATCGGCATAATATGCGCGGCACTCACCGGTTCGAGCGTGCCGCCATAGGCATTGACCCCGATCAGGCATTTAGCGGCGGTGATCGTGCCCTTCGGCGTCACAACCATCACCTTGCCGCCGCCGAAGGTGATGCCGGTCGACGGCGTCTGCTCGAAAAGCTTTGCGCCGGCCTGTGCCGCGACTTTTGCGGTGCCGATCACCAGTTTCAGCGGATGGATATGGCCGGTGCCGGTGTCGCGGGTGCCGCCGAAATAATGCGTCGAGCCCAGCCGCTCGGCTGTCTCCGCGGCATCCATGAATGAGATGTGCGGATAGCCGAAACGGCTCGCCATGATCTCGGCATGAGCCTTGTAGTCGTCGACATAGCGCTTCTTGTGCGCCACCGACATCTGGCCGGGCATATAGTCGATCTCGATCTCGTGCATCGCGGCGAAATCGAGCAGATGCGCCTTGGCCTCTTCGGCCAGCTCGAACAGCGCCTTGGCGCGGGAAAAGCCGTATTCCGCTTCCAGTTCCTCTGCCCAGGCCCGTTGTCCGGTGCCGAGCTGGCCACCATTGCGGCCCGATGCGCCGTCACCGAAACGATGCGTTTCGATCAGCACCACATTCGCGCCTGTCTTGGCGAGATGAGCCGCGGCCGACAGGCCGGTAAAGCCGCCGCCGACAATCACCACATCGCATGTCCGGTCGCCGTCGAGCGCCGGATATTCGGGCCTTGGTCCGGCCGTGTCTTCGTACCAGGAGCGGCCGGGAGAGATTGGGGATTGGTAAGTCATGATGCTCGGCTAGGGGAGTAGGGGAGTAGGGCAGTAGGGCAGTAGGGCAGTAGGGCAGTAGGGCAGTAGGGCAGTAGGGCAGTAGGGCAGTAGGGCAGTAGGTGTCTATTCAGCCGACAGCTTGCGGATCAGAAGCCGCAGGGAGCTTTCCTACGCTCTCGCTGTGGGGCATCAATGACTCGACCGCCTCGCGAGAGGTAATTCCAACCCTTTGCGCGATCAAAAGGTGTGTCTCCAGTTCCTTGAGTGATCCCTGGGCGATCCTGAGAAACTGCTGGTAGGAAGCTCGGCTTTCTCGGCCGTAACCCTCGGCGATGTTGGCGGGCACCGACGTTGCTGCCCGACGCACCTGACCCGTCAGCCCGTAGATCTCGTCTTTCGGCCAAGTCCTTGTTACTTGGTAGATTGCAACTGTTAGGTCCATGGCTTGCTGCCAAACGATCAGATCCCCGTACGATGCGATCTTGTCCGTCATCCTTGCCCTACTGCCCTACTGCCACATTGCCCTACTCCCCTACTCCCCTACTCCCCTACTACACGTTCAGCAGCAAATACTCCCTCTCCCACGGGCTGATCACTTCCATGAAGGTCTCGAATTCCGCTCGCTTGATCGCCGCATAGGTGGCGGCAAATGACTTGCCGAGCAGCGCGCAGAGTTCCTCGTCTGCCTCGAACAGGTCGACGGCTTCAAGCAGGCTGCGCGGCAGGTCGATCTGGTCCTCGTTGGCGGTCGTCAGAACCGGCGGCTCGGCCTGGATCTTGTTGATCATGCCGATCAGCCCGCAGGCGAGCGATGCCGCCATCGCCAGATAGGGATTGGCGTCCGAGGAGGGGATGCGGTTTTCGACGCGCCGCGCTGCCGGGTCGGAGCGGGGCACGCGGAAGGCGGTGGTGCGGTTGTCGTAGCCCCATTTGTTGTTGACCGGCGCCGAGGCCGACTGCGTCAGCCGCCGGTAGGAATTGACGTAGGGCGCAAACATCACCAGCGCGTTCGGCACATGTTTCTGCATACCGCCGATGAAATGGAAGAAGGCCTCGGTCTCCGAGCCGTCCTCCGCCGAAAAGACGTTCTTGCCGGTCTTCTTGTCGATGATCGACTGATGGATATGCATGGCAGAACCGGGCTGCCCCTGTATCGGCTTGGCCATGAACGTGGCGTAGATCTCGTGTTTCAGCGCCGCCTCGCGGATGGTGCGCTTGAACATGAACACCTGGTCGGCGAGCTCGATTGGATCGCCGTGACGCAGATTGATTTCGAGCTGGCCGGCGCCCTCCTCGTGGATCAGCGTGTCGATCTCCAGGCCCTGGCTTTCGGAGAAATGGTAGATGTCGTCGATCAGTTCGTCGAATTCGTTGACCCCGGCGATCGAATAGCCGGCGCCGCCGCCGATCGGCCGCCCGGAGCGCCCGACAGGCGGGGTGAGCGGGTAGTCCGGATCGGGGTTCTTGCGCACCAGGTAGAACTCGATCTCGGGCGCCACGACCGGTCTCAGCCCACGCTTGTCATAGGCGGCAAGCACGCGCTTCAGCACGTTGCGCGGCGTGAATTCGACCGAGCGGCCGTCCTGGTGGACGAGGTCGCAGATAACCGCCGCGGTAGGGTCCTCCTCCCACGGCACCACCGTCAGCGTTGAGAGGTCAGGCATCAGCTTGAGGTCGCCATCGTCCTCCGGATAGTGGAAGCCGTTGCCGTCCTCCGGATAGCCGCCGGAAATCGTTGTCATGAATACCGCCGAAGGCAGCGCCAGCGAGGTGTTGGAGGTGAACTTCTTCGATGGCATCATCTTGCCGCGCGCAACTCCGGCCTGGTCGGGTGTGATGCATTCGATATCTTCGATGCCGCGCCATTCCAGCCAGGCGCTGACTTCCTTCCAGTTCTTGACGCCACGTTGGTTTTTCACGAAGGCAGGCGTGCGGGCGCGTCCTCCGCGGCTCGACGGACGGACTTCCTTTTTTGCAGGCGGCATCAATCACCAGATTTGTTGCAGATTGTGGAGTATAGCCGTTGCCGACGACGAAAGGGAAGGGGAGCCGGCTGGCGTGCGCCTCGATAACCCCGGGGAACACAACGACTTCCGGATAAAAGCCTCCTGGTTTAGGGTCGGCCTCCCCGCAACGCTGCAATTAATGGGCCGCATGCAACACAGCCGCAAACTGACGACGATCGGCTTCGACGCCGATGACACGCTGTGGCAGAACGAACAGTTCTTCCGCGTGACCGAGAAGCGCTTTGCCGCACTGCTCGCCGACCACGCCGAGGCGGACCGGATCTCGGCAAGATTGCTGGAGGCCGAGAAGCGCAACCTCGCGGTCTACGGCTTCGGCATCAAGGGCTTCACGCTGTCGATGATCGAGACGGCGATCGAGGTCACCAACGGCCTGGTGCCGGCCTCGACTATCGCCGAAATTCTCGCCGCGGGCCGCGAGATGCTCAGCCATCCGATCGAGCCGCTTCCGCATGCGCGCGAAACCGTGGAAAAGCTGACCGGCGCCTACCGCCTGGTGCTGATCACCAAGGGCGACCTGTTCGACCAGGAACGCAAGCTGGCGCAATCCGGACTGGGCGAGCTGTTTGATGCCGTCGAGATCGTCAGCGACAAGAGCGCGGCCACCTATAGCCGCATCTTCAGCCGCCACGGCGACGGCCCGGAAAAGGGCATGATGGTCGGCAACTCGCTCAAATCGGACGTCGTGCCGGCCATCGAAGCCGGCAGTTGGGGCATCCACGTTCCGCATGAGCTGACCTGGGTGCTGGAACATGTCGAGCCGCCGGTCTCGGCACCACGCTTTCGCCAGATAGCCAATCTCGGTGAACTGCCGGGCTTGATCGAGCATATCGGCGAGACTGATTGATCAGGTCTGCAGCCGAGGCATCGCGGTAGGCGTCAATTGCGGCTAATTGCGATCAGCCGGTCGATCACCGGCTGCAGCCGTTCGGTGGTGATCGGCTTGACGACCACTGCATCGATGACGCTGGACAGGCCCAGGCTCTCCGGAGTGCCGCTCTTGACTGAAAGCAGGATCACCGACGGAAGCGATCTGCCTGACGCTCTTCGCAGTGCATCGATACCCGACAGCAAGGCGTCGCAGTCCCCGTTCTCCGCACCGCCGTCGAGAACGACAGTCCCGGGAATCAGCGCGTGCAAGGCCTTTGCCGCGGTTTCGGGAGTTTCCGAGACCGGTTTGAGGCCGGACCGCTCCACGATCTTTGAAACCACGACACGGTTGATCGGTGATTTTCCGACCACCAGCACCCGCGAGAAATCCGGGAGCATCCGCGTCTCCATGTCCCGGCTAACGAAAGGCAGCTGTTTTGCAGTCTCGATATCGCGATTCGCTGGGCACATGGCGGGGGCAGGCCGTTGTTCAATGTTTCAATGCAGGGTTGAAACTCGAGAGGTAATTGGCGTGAGATCACTGCTCATGTCAAGCTCAAATGGCATATCAGGAGAATATCGCAAGAAACATTAAAATTAAAATTAAGTGCTTTTCTTTGCCGCCTCCCGAAGGAGAAGTTGTCACTACAACCGGGCAGGCTTCAGCGAAGTTTGGCTTTGCAGCGCGAACGACCAACTCGCAGCTGTAGCCGGTTTGACGTAAGGTTGAACGAAGGCGAGGCAGGTCTGTCGCGAGCTTGTCGTATCGCCTCGCCGGACTACCCTTCCTCGTTGGCTAGGCACGTCTCTTTGAGCGACGGGAGATGACAATGGAACTCGTGACTCACAAGAAATTCAAAAATGGCCGGTTGATGCCATGGGGAAAGGGTACGGTCGTTACCGGCGCAAAGGGGTTTGTCTACCTTTCCGGAAACACCGCGACCGCCGAGGACTACGATCCGATCGGCAAAAGCGGCGGCGGCACCGTTGGCGATGCGGCCGCGCAGTGGCGCGCAATTCTCACCAACATCAAATCAGATCTGGAAGAGCTTGGCAGTGCGCTCGACCATCTCATTAGGCTGACCTTCTTTGTTAAGGGGCCATTTCCCGATGGCGGCGTGCTGAGCTCGCCCAATTTTCGCCTGGACGTCTTGGACGAATTCTTTGCCGAGCACTGCCCGAAGCACTGCAGCTACAACAACCCGCCGCCCTCGGAAGTTATTGGCGTTGCAGCGCTTGCGCAGCCTGATCTTGTCATTGAAATCGTTGCATTAGCGGCTCTGCCGGATTAGGCACAGCCGCTGCCTGCGAGGTGCGATAGCATGCGCTCAAAAGAGGCGCCGTGCTATCGAGTTCATCAGCCGTGGCTCCGCTGCGTGACGATGACCGGGATCAGCAGATCGCCCCAGTTGCCGTCGCCGCCATGGTGCCGTGCCGAGCGCACCAGCTCGACCGAGACGCCGGCCTCGACCGCCTTCATCACCGACTGATTGAGCCTGTGCAGATCGTTTGCCAGCATTCGGATGGTCGCCTGCTGGTCGACATTCATGCTGGTGGCCTGCTCTTCGGCCCGTTCCTTGACGCGGCTTATCGATGCCATTGGTCTTCTCCCTGTGTTGCCATGTCTGTTGTGTTGCCATGCCCGTTTGGGCGTTCCCTCTGTTTGTCTGCTATTCCGCTATTCCGCCGCCGGCCTGAACTGGGCGTGCTCGGTCGATCCATGCATGGCCGTGGTCGAAGACTGGCCACCGGTGATCGCCATCGAGACGGCGTCGAAATAGCCGGTGCCGACCTCGCGTTGATGCTTGGTGGCGGTGTAGCCATTGGCTTCCGCGGCGAATTCCGCCTCCTGCAGTTCCGAATAGGCTGCCATCTGCCGCTCCTTGTAGCCGCGGGCGAGCTCGAACATGCCGAAGTTGAGCTGGTGGAAACCGGCAAGCGTAATGAACTGGAACTTGTAGCCCATGGCGCCGAGTTCCTTCTGGAACTTCGCAATCGTCGCGTCGTCGAGATTCTTCTTCCAGTTGAAAGACGGCGAGCAATTATAGGCAAGCAGCTTGCCTGGATGATGCTTGCGCACACCCTCGGCAAACGTCCTGGCCTGCGCCAGATCGGGCTTGGAGGTCTCGCACCAGATCAGGTCCGCATAGGGCGCATAGGCGACGGCGCGGGCGATGCAGGGCTCGATGCCGTTGCTGACATGGTAGAAGCCCTCCGCAGTGCGGCCGGCGCCATAATCGACGAAGGGCCGGTCGCGTTCGTCGATGTCGGAGGTCAGGAGCTTTGCCGCTTCCGCGTCGGTGCGCGCCACGACCAGCGTCGGCGTACCCATGACGTCAGCGGCAAGGCGCGCCGCGTTGAGGTTGCGGATGTGTGCGGCGGTCGGGATCAGCACCTTGCCGCCGAGATGGCCGCATTTCTTCTCCGAAGCCAGCTGGTCCTCGTAATGGACGCCGGCCGCACCCGCCTCGATGAACGCCTTCATGATCTCGAAAGCGTTGAGCGGCCCGCCGAAGCCGGCTTCGGCATCGGCGACGATCGGCGCGAACCAGGTGTCGACCGACAGCCCCTTGCCTTCCGAAATCTCGATCTGGTCGGCGCGCTGCAGGGTGCGGTTGATGCGCTTGACCAGTTCGGGCGCCGCATTGGCGGGATAGAGCGATTGGTCCGGGTACATGGCGGAAGCCGTGTTGGCATCGGCGGCGACCTGCCATCCCGACAGATAGATCGCTTTCAGCCCGGCCCGCACCTGCTGCATCGCCTGGTTGCCCGACATGGCACCGAGCGCATTGACGAAATCCTCTCCGTGGATGAGCTGCCACAGCCGGTTTGCGCCCATTTCAGCAAGGCTCTGCCGGATCTGCACCGAGCCGCGCAGCCGTTTCACGTCGTCCGGCGAATAGGGCCTTTCGATGCCATCAAAGCGGCCTTGCGGCGCCGACGGGACAAGGTTGTAAAAGTCGGTCATTGGTCACTCCAGGCCGTTTTGATGCCGATTTCGGAAGGCGCCGCAGAGGGAAAAATAACTGCGCCATATGTGTGACACCATTTACATGCCGGCACGATGCAAGCGAGAAAAAGCTTCAGATTGGTCAAAAAATAAGAGAAAACCTGTGTTGTGTTTGACTAATGAGAGCTGTAAATCTGTCATGATTGTAAAAGACCGCCATGTCATTGGCGGATGTAAATTTCTGTCAAGGGCAGTCGATTGGCCGACCATAAAATCTTCGCCGGGCCGCGCATTCGCCGCATCCGCAACGCCAAGGGGCTGACCCAGACGGCGATGGCCGAAGGGCTCGGCATCTCGCCGTCCTATCTCAATCTCATCGAGCGCAACCAGCGGCCGCTGACGGTGCAACTGATCCTGAGGCTGGCATCCGTCTACAAGGTCGACCCGCACGAATTGCAGGGCGAGGCGAGGGGGTCGGTGGCCGATTTGAAGGAAGTGTTTTCAGATCCGTTGCTGGCCGGCGAACTGCCGGGCGACCAGGAACTCATCGAGCTTGCCGAGGCGGCGCCAAACGCTTCCGCCGCTGTCATAAAGCTGTTTCGCGCCTATCGCGAGCAGGCCGAGCGATTATCGGATCTCAACGAGCTGCTCGCGCGCGAGGGCAAGGCCACCGCACTCTCCGGTGCCAGGCTGCCGATCGACGAGGTGCATGAGATTTTCGAACGCCGGCCGAACCATTTTGCCGCGCTCGAAGAGGAAGCCGAGGCTTTCACGTCGGTGCTCGATCCCGGCGACGATCTGTTCAGTGCGTTGAAGGCCTGGCTGCGGCGTGAATTCGGCATCGTCGTCAAGGTACTGCCGGTCGCCACCATGCCCAACTGGCGCCGTCGCTATGACCGTCACTCGCAGCGCCTGTTCCTATCCGAGCGCCTGTCGCCATTCGATCAGCTGCGCGAGGTGGCTATGGAGGCCTGCCTGATCCGCATGAGCGTCGCTGTCGCCGCCGAGATCCAGGCGCTGAAGCTGACCACGGACGAAGCCCGCCGGCTGGCGCGTTTCGAGCTTGGCCGCTATGCCGCGCACGCTCTGATGATGCCCTATCAGCCTTTTCACACCGCCGCGGTCCGTGCCCGCTACGACATCGACATGTTGCGGTCGCGCTTCGGCGTTTCCTTCGAGCAGGCGGCGAACCGGCTGACCACGCTGCAGCGACCAGGTGCGTCGGGTGTGCCGTTCTTCATGCTCGAGGTCGACAGTGCCGGCAATCGGTTCCGCAAGGCGGGCAGCCACGGCTTTCCGCAAAGCCGCTTCGGCGGCGGCTGTCCGAAGCTGCCGGTCCATGCCGCCTTCGCCCAGCCCGGTCAGATCCTGGTCGAGGCAGTGGAAATGCCCGACGGCGCAGCGTTTCTCTGCATGGCTCGCACGCTCGAGGGGCCGCAGGGCTCGTTTGCTGAGCGACCGCGGCGCACGGCGCTGCTGCTCGGCTGCGACATCGGCTTTCGCGACGAGGTCGTCTATGGAGCGGCATTGCCGGGGCCGGCCGCCATCGGCAAGAGCGGACAGAGCGCCGCCGCGCCGGCGACGCCGATAGGCCCTGCCTGCCGGCTGTGCGAGCGCATCGGCTGCCTCGCCCGCGCCGAGCCACCCGTGACACGTCCGCTCGGCCTCGACGAGATGGTGACGGGACTGTCGGCTTTCGATTTCCAGTGAGGCCGTGGCAGCTTGCTGGCCAGAGAAGATCATACGCGGTTTCACGGCAGGAAAATAACAAGTTGTCCCTTGGGACATTGATCGTCGAAGTATTGATTCAGCATCGGCCGTGAGATATCAAAAGACGAATTGGGCGACGATCGGGGGATCAGGGATGGGCAGGACGTTTTTTTGGCTTGGCTTGGTGCTTGCCTTTTCGATCTGCCCCGCATTTGCGGAAAAGTCCGCGGACTTCTTCAAATCCTATCAACAGTATAATGACGCCGGCAAAGCGTTCCTGGACAAGATCGATCCGAAGACTGGCGCGATAGACCTAGCCGAAGGCGTGCACCTGGACCTCAAGGACAAATTCTATTTTCTGAACAAGAAAGATACTGCCTCCGTCCTGACGGAAGCCTGGGGCAATCCACCCGACGCCGCTTCCGAAGCGCTCGGCATGATCTTTCCAGTCAGCAATGACCCCATTGCCGAGAACAATTGGGGAATAGAGCTGCGATGGGAGAAGATAGGTTACGTCGACGACAGCGAGGCGGGATCCATCGACTACAATGAACTGCTGCGCAACATGCGGGCGGATACCTTGTCGGGCAACGATCAAAGGGTAAAGGACGGCTATTCGCCCATCACTCTGATCGGCTGGGCATCACCGCCCGTGTACGACGCAGTCAACAAGCGTCTGCACTGGGCCAAGGAACTGCAGTTCGGAAACGATGCAGTCCACACGCTTAACTACGACGTTCGCTTTCTCGGCAGGGAGGGCGTTTTCGTGATGAGCTACATCGCAACTGTGGACCAGTTGCCGGAAATCAAGCAGAGTCTCGATGAAGTGCTTGATCTTGCTGTCTTCAAGCCCGGCAAGACATATTTGGACTTCAGACCAGGCGTCGATACGGTTGCGGCTATTGGCATCGGTGGCCTCATTGCCGGCAAACTGGCGGCAAAGGCAGGATTTCTGGTGGTAGCGCTCATCGCGCTGAAAAAATTCGGTCTTATCCTGCTGATTCCCTTGGCAGGTCTCTGGCGCCTCATTCGCGGCAACAAGACAACCTCCTAGATCGATTTCATCGGCTCAACTCTCACGCCTCTCTCACGCCTGCTGATAGCTGGGTGCCCCAAACGGAACACCGCGCTGGATCACGCCCGATCTCCGTCTTTGCGTTACGCGATTAAGGCACGTTTCTGTCGTGTTCATCGTGCTGCCCCGAAATCGCCGACAGTCGTAGTCATGACCGACATATCATCACCACAGATCGCCGTTTCGCCTCCGCGAAATGAGGAGCGTATCGGTTTCCTGCTGGTGTTCCTGTCGGCGCTGATGTGGAGCCTCGGCGGTACCATTGCCCGTTTCATCGATGCCGGAGACAGCTGGACGGTGGTGTTCTGGCGTTCGGTCTGGGCCGCCGCCTTCCTGCTCTGCTTCATGGTCTGGCGCGATGGCTGGCGTGGCACGCTGAAGCTGTTTCGCGGCATGGGCCTGGCTGGTCTTGCGGTGGCATTCTGCTTCGCCACGGCCTCGACCTCTTTCGTCGTGGCGCTTGCCTATACCACCGTCGCCAACATCCTGCTGATGCAGGCCGGCGTGCCGCTTCTGGCGGCGCTGTTTGCCTGGGCGCTGTTTCGCGAACGGGTGGCGGTGGCGACCTGGGTGGCGATCGCCGCCGTCATTGCCGGCGTCGCCATCATGGTGTCGGAATCGCTCGATGGCGCCGTGTCGCCGATCGGCGACGGGCTGGCGCTGCTCATCGCTGTCATGTTCTCGATCGCCACCGTCATCACGCGCCGCTTTGCCCATGTGCGCATGACCCCGGCGACCTGCCTCGGCACGATCCTGGCGGCCGCCTTTGCGGCATCGCAGGCGTCGGCGCTCGGCGTTTCCAGCCACGATATGGGCTTCCTCTTTGCCTTTGGCGTGATCAATCTGGGGCTCGGCCTCGCCTTCTTCGCCACCGGAGCCCGGCTTGTGCCGGCCGCTGTCGCGGCGCTACTCGGCACGTTCGAACCGATCCTTGGCCCGATCTGGGTCTGGCTCATCCATTCCGAGGTGCCGTCGGCGCGCACCATCGTCGGCGGTGCGGTCGTCGTCACCGCGCTGCTCGTCCACATCGGGCTCGAGTTCAAGCGTCAGACGCGGCCCGAGCGAGCGGGCGTCACCGGTGTGCCGTCGCCTAATTGATGCAGCGCACGCGTCAAAGCGAGATGAACCATTGACAATGTCGCAGCCGCGCGGGCAGGCTGCGATCACGGCAACAACAAGACAGGCTTATCTTGCCAAGTCTCCATGCCGGCCGCATCGAGGCCGGACAACATCGTCGTCTTCCTGCCCGCGCCGTAGCGAAAGCTTCCGACGGCGCCGGAACACCACCAACGCCACGCCAGATCTTCACTGTCGGCTCGTCGACGGACCATAATGGCGCCGGCAATTCCCGCTTGTCGCCTGCCTGCAAGCCCAATACCCTGAAGCAAATGCCCAGCCGCGCGAACGCCGCGACGAGCTGGCGACGGAACACTCATCAAAGGAGAATAGCATGATCCGCAAAGCGCTCTGGCTTTCGGCGACTTCGGCGTTTTTGGCAGCTTTTACCTTGGGCGCGCATGCCGAGGATCGCGTCGTCAACGTCTTCAACTGGTCGGACTATATCGACAGTTCGATCATCGACGACTTCACCAAGGAAACCGGCATCAAGGTCGTCTACGACACTTTCGATTCCAACGAGATCCTGGAAACGAAACTGCTCGCCGGCGGCAGCGGCTACGATGTCGTCGTGCCCAGCGGCAATTTCCTTGCACGCCAGATCCAGGCGAATGTGTTCCAGAAGCTCGACAAGTCGAAACTGCCGAACATTTCAAACATGTGGGACACGGTCATGGAACGGACCGCCAAATATGATCCCGGCAACGAATATTCGATCAACTACATGTGGGGTACGGTTGGCATCGGCTACAATATCAAGAAGGTGCAGGCAGCGCTCGGCACCGACAAGATCGACAGCTGGGACGTGTTCTTCAATCCCGAAAGCTTGGCCAAATTGAAGGACTGCGGCGTCTATGTGCTGGATTCGCCGGCCGACATCATACCGGCAGCACTGAAATATCTGGGCCTCAATCCAAACAGCACGTCGCCCGATGAGATTGCCAAGGCCGAAGAAACCTTGCTGAAGGTCCGGCCCTATATCCGCAAGTTCCACTCGTCCGAATATATCAACGCCCTTGCCAATGGCGACATCTGCCTGGCGGTCGGCTGGTCGGGTGACGTCTTCCAGGCCCGCAACCGCGCCGACGAAGCCAAGCAGGGCGTCGAGATCGGCTATTCCGTGCCGAAGGAAGGTGCCCAGATGTGGTTCGACCAGATGGCGATCCCGGCCGATGCGCCGCATGTCGCCGAAGCGCATGAGTTCCTGAACTACATGATGAAGCCGGAAGTGATCGCCAAATCGTCGAACTATGTGCTCTACGCGAACGGCAACAAGGCTTCGCAGCAGTTCATCGACAAGGCGATCCTGGAAGATCCGGCGATCTATCCGGACGCCGCCACCTTGCAGAAACTCTACACCGTCTCGCCCTACGATCCCAAGACCCAGCGCATCATCACCCGCACCTGGACCAAGATCGTCACCGGCCAATAACAATCTGACCAGGCCCCGGCAGCCGGCTGCCGGGGCGCTTTCTCGTGGGGCAAGCAGCAGGACGGAGTGGGACATGAAATCGCTTGGCAGCATCCGCAGGGATTTCGCGCCATGGAACGATCCGAACGCCAAGCCATACATCCAGTTCGACAACGTCACCAAGAAATTCGGTGAGTTCACTGCGGTCAACAATCTGTCGCTGACCATCTTCGAACGCGAATTCTTTGCCTTGCTCGGAGCCTCAGGCTGCGGGAAATCGACGCTGCTCAGGATGCTCGCCGGCTTCGAGGAGCCGACCGCCGGCCGCATCCTGCTCGACGGCCAGGATCTGCGCGGCATTCCGCCCTACCGGCGGCCGGTCAACATGATGTTCCAGTCCTACGCCTTGTTTCCGCACATGACGGTCGAGAACAACATCGCCTTCGGCCTCAAGCAGGAAGGTATGGCCAAGGCCGACATCGACAAGCGCGTCGCCGAGATGCTGAAGCTGGTCAAGCTCGAGCAGTTCGCCAAGCGCAAGCCGCACCAATTGTCGGGCGGCCAGCGCCAGCGCGTCGCGCTCGCCCGCTCGGTGGCCAAGCGGCCGAAAGTCCTGCTGCTCGACGAGCCGCTTGGCGCGCTGGACAAGAAGCTGCGCGAGGAAACCCAGTTCGAGCTGATGGATTTGCAGCAGAACCTCGGCCTCACCTTCGTCGTCGTCACCCATGATCAGGAAGAGGCGATGACGATGGCCGACCGCATCGCCATCATCGACAAGGGCGAGGTGATGCAGGTGGCGACGCCGGCCGAGGTCTACGAGGCGCCGGGTTCCCGCTTCGTCGCCGGCTTCGTCGGCAATGTGAATATGTTCGACGGCAAGATCGCGGCTGGCGAGGCCGGCAGTGCGAGCATCGATGCCGGCAACGGCATCACTATCCGGACCGAAAATGCGGGCAGTGCCGCCGCCGGAACATCCGTCACCTTCGCCATCAGGCCGGAGAAGATCAAGGTGTCCTCCATGAAACCGGCCGGTGCCGTCAACGCCATCGAGGGCGAGGTCTACGACATAGCCTATCTCGGCGACATGACCGTCTATCACGTCAGGCTGGATGACGGTCAGGTCGTGCGGGCGAGCACCATGAACGCGGCACGCCTCACCGAGGACCCATTGACCTGGAACGACCGCGCCTGGGTTTCTTTCCGCCCCGACGCCGGCGTCGTCCTGACACGGTAGGGACTGATCATGTCCGCTGTCACCGCCGCAACAAGCTCTCCGGCAAGCGCTGCCGGCAAATCCGCCTTGGTCAGGCTGGGAGCGGCCCTCGTTAGCCGGCTCGTCATCATCGTGCCCTATCTCTGGCTGCTGTTCTTCTTTCTCGTTCCCTTCATCATCGTCTTCAAGATTTCGCTGTCGCAGACGGCGATCGCCATGCCGCCCTACACGCCGGTGCTTGATTTCCGCAGCGGCATTTCCGGGTTTGTTTCGGAATTCGGCGCACTGAATTTCGACAACTATACCTGGCTGACGCAGGACGCGCTGTATTTCAATGCCTATGTGACGAGCGTCATCGTCGCCGCCATCTCGACGGTCCTGACATTGCTGGTCGGCTATCCCATAGCCTATGGCATGGCGCGCGCCCCGGCGACGATTCGCCCGACCTTGCTGATGCTGGTGATCCTGCCGTTCTGGACCTCGTTCCTGATCCGTGTCTACGCCTGGATTGGCATCCTCAAGCCCGAGGGCCTGCTCAACCAGCTGCTGCTCGCCACCGGCATCATCAGCCAGCCGCTGATCATCCTCAACACCTATACGGCGATCTTCATCGGCATCGTTTACTCCTATCTGCCGTTCATGGTGCTGCCGCTCTATTCGTCCTTGGAGAAGATGGACTATTCACTGATCGAGGCCGCCAAGGATCTCGGCTGCCCGCCGACCAGCGCCTTCTGGAAGATCACCTTTCCGCTGTCGCTGCCCGGCGTCATCGCCGGCTGCCTGCTGGTGTTCATTCCTGCCGTCGGCGAGTTCGTCATTCCCGACCTGCTCGGGGGCTCGCAGACACTGATGATCGGCAGGACGCTGTGGAACGAGTTCTTCGCCAACCGCGACTGGCCGGTGTCGTCCGCGGTTGCCGTCATCTTGCTGCTGCTGCTGATCGTGCCGATTATGCTCTTCCAGCGAGCCCAGGCGCGTGCCCAGGAGCAGGACCAATGAACGCGACCTGGAGCCGCTTCAACATCACATCGATCGTGCTCGGCTTTGCCTTTCTTTACCTGCCGATCGTCCTGCTCGTCGTGTTCTCTTTCAACGAGTCGAAGCTGGTCACCGTCTGGGGCGGCTTCTCGACGAAATGGTACGTGTCGCTGTTTCACAACCGGGGTCTGATGGACGCCACCTGGGTCACGGCCCGCGTCGGCGTCATCTCGGCCACCGTGGCGACCGTGCTCGGCACGCTGGCGGCGCTCACGTTGACACGCTACACGCGCTTTCGCGGCCGGCTGCTGTTTTCGGGCATGGTGTTTGCGCCGCTGGTCATGCCGGAAGTCATCACCGGCCTGTCGCTGCTGCTGCTCTTCGTCGCCGTCGGCCTCGACCGCGGCTTTCTCACGGTGACGCTTGCCCACACCACGCTTACCATGTGCTTCGTTGCGGTGGTGGTTCAGTCGCGCCTGATCACTTTCGATCGTTCGCTGGAAGAGGCCGCGATGGACCTCGGCGCGCCACCGGTGAAGACCTTCGTCCAGATCACGCTGCCGGTTATCATGCCGGCTATCGTCTCCGGCTGGATGCTGGCCTTCACCCTGTCGCTCGACGATCTGGTTATTGCCAGCTTCACCTCTGGACCCGGCGCCACGACGCTGCCGATGAAGATCTACAGCCAGGTTCGCCTTGGCGTGACGCCGGAAATCAACGCGGCCTGCACTATCTTGATCGCGGTCGTCGCAGTTGGCGTGATCATCGCTTCACTCGCAAACAAACGCCGCGAGGTGCAGCGCCAGCGCGACGAGCGGGCCGCGCAGCGAGGTTGAAGGCTCGCTACTCTCCCGAGACGCCGCGGCTTATCGGCGAGATGAACGGCGTGCTCCACGTGCCACCGACGAAGAACGACGACTGCTTGGGCGCCTGGCCGTCCGTCTGCGTGGCAGCCTGGCTGGGCTGGACGATGCCGCCGGACAGCGCCAGCCCGCGTCCGGCATAGGATGCGATGCCGGAAAGCCAGATCTTGTATTGCGCGGAATTCACCTCGGCCTTGTCGATGCGCGCCACGCCGTTCGAAATGCTCGCCTTGAGCTCGGCCCCGTCGATCGGCAGCGTTCCGTCCGAGACGTCGTCCAGCGCGAAGAATCCGCCCTGTTCGGTGTGCTTGAGGAACGCCGGCAGGTTAAGCCGGCTCAGCGCACCCGCGCCGAACGTCGCCGACAGCGAGCCATTGGCGTTGTCGAAAATCGAGTCCCAGGTTCTGCCAGGCCCCTTGAGGATGACCGAAACGGTTCCAGTGCCGATCGGCACCAGCCGCGTCATTCCGGCCGCGGTGCCGAAAGCGCCGCCGTCGATATCGGAAGCAAGCAGCCGGATCTCGACTTCCGTGCCGGCGGGCTTGCGGTCGAAACGGACGCTGCTCTGGACGTTGCCGCCAAAGGCGGATGCATCCGAGATGTCGAAGACGGCAAGGCCGTTCTTGACCTGGGCGGTGGCGGCGACGTCGGCAAGCTGGATGGCGCCGGCGGTGGCATGCGCCGCCGACAGCCTGAGATCGAGATTGATCCGGTCGGCGAAGCTTGTGTCGATTTCGCCCGGACCGGTGCCGCCGGCGGACGGCACCGGCGTAAAGGCGGAGAGAAACGATCTGAGGTCGAGCGTATCGAAGGCAAGTGTGCCGGAGATCACCGGCAGTGCCTCACCATAGGTGAAGTCCAGCGCACCCATTCCCGGGTTGTTGTCGAGGGTCAGGGCCGTGTTTTCGAATTTGACCCGCCCGGCCGTCGCCGTGATCTTGCTTGAAACCGAGATCGAGCCGATTGCGGCACCGGGCGCGATGCCGGCCTGCGACCATTCGAGCACGCGTCGGAGCGAAGGTGCGGCGAATTTTGCCTGGCCGTCGAAATAGCCGTTCTCCGACATGCTGGCGCGGCCGTCGAACGAAAAACTGGCCGGTGCCGCCTTGAAGGAAAATGTGGCCGGTGCTGTGCCGCCACCAAACAGCACGAGCGGGTTCGGCGATGCGGCGTCGATGGCAACGCTTTCGCCGCGCCATATCCCGGTCGCCGACAGCGTCGCATTGCTGTTCATCGCCGCCCAGTTCGCCTGGCCGCTCAGGCTGCTCAATATCTCCTGGTCCTTGCCGCCGATGGCAGCCACCACGCGGCCGTCCCTGAACTCGACTGTGCCGAACGGATCTGTCGGCAGCTTGCCGAGATCCGGCTTGGCGGGATTTGTGTTGATCACCGCGCGGGCAGCATCGATCGAACGCGTAATGCGCCCGCCGCTGGGAATCGCAGGCAGGAAAAACCCGCTCGCGGTACGCTGGACCCTGATCGTCGGTCGCACCAGCCGCGCCGTCGAAAACACCACGTCGCCACGCAGCGCCGCCATGGCCGAGAGGTCGACCTCGACCCGTTCGGCTTCGACCACCGGCGGCGCATCCGTCTCTGTCCATTGCGACAGTGTCACGTCGCTCAGGATCGCCCGGAAATTCGGCCAGACCTCGATGCGCGGCGCGCCGTCGATGGTGACCCGGAAACCGCTCCAGGCGCTCATTTCCCACGCGATACGATCGCGTACGATGCGGGTCGAGGCGATCAACGGCAAGGCTGCGACAACCAGCGCGATGACGATGACGGCCGCGCCGATCGCCCATATTCCGCGTCGGATCAAAGGTGATGGCATATCGCCCCGTATGCTTCCATTCCGACAAAATCGCCCGACGGGTGTAACCGACGGCTGACGCATTTCAAGTCTTTATGGCCCGGCGATGGCATTTGCGCACACCCTGACCGGCACGGTCCAACAAAATCTTGCTCTGCTGCATCGCGATATGCATAAGCGATACAGGCTGCGGAGGAACAATGATGGCTGACGACGCACCGCTCTGGATCCCGACGCAAGAGCAGATCGACGCGGCGCCGATGACCGCCTTCATGAACGCCGCGGCGAGTATGGCCGGCGAGGTTTTCTCCTCCTATACCGACCTGCATCGCTGGTCGATCGATGACCGCGAGACCTTCTGGGGCCTGGTCTGGGACTTTTGTGGCATCGTCGGCGATAGGGGCGAACGCGTGCTGGTCGATGGCGACAAGATGCCCGGCGCGACCTTCTTCCCTGACGTGAAGCTGAACTTCGCCGAGAATCTCCTCAAGAAAACCGGGCCTGGCGACGCAATCGTCTTTCGCGGCGAGGACAAGGTCGAGCGGCGGCTGTCCTGGAACGAACTGCATGCGCTGACCTCGCGCCTGCAGCAGCTTTTCCTGTCGCTCAAGGTGAAGAAAGGCGACCGCATCGCCGCGATGATGCCCAACATGCCGGAGACTGTTGCGGCGATGCTGGCGGCCGCCTCGATCGGCGCCGTCTGGTCGTCCTGCTCCCCGGATTTCGGTGAGCAGGGGGTGCTTGACCGGTTCGGCCAGATCGAGCCTGTCATATTCATCGCGCCGGACGGTTACTGGTACAATGGCAAGGCGATCGAAGTCGCCGACAAGATCGCGGCCGTGGCGGGCAAGCTCGCCACCGTGCGCAAGGTCCTGATCGTCGATTATCTCGGCACCTCGTTCGACGTCGCGGCGACCATCGGCAAGGCGGCCGCGCTGGAAGATGCGCTGTCACCCTTCGCCGCTAAGTCCGTCGCCTTCGAAAGGCTGCCGTTTTCGCATCCGCTCTACATCCTGTTTTCGTCAGGCACCACCGGCATCCCCAAATGCATCGTCCATTCGGCCGGGGGCACGCTGATCCAGCACGTTAAGGAAGAACGGCTGCATGCCGGCCTGCTCGACGGCGACCGCTTCTTCTATTTTACCACCTGCGGCTGGATGATGTGGAACTGGCTGGTGTCGGGCCTGGCATCGGGCGCCACCTTGCTGCTCTATGACGGCTCGCCGTTCTACCCGGACGGCAATGCGCTGTTCGACTTCGCCGACGCCGAAAAGATGACCTATTTCGGCACCTCGGCCAAATTCATCGATTCCGTGCGCAAGGCCGGCCTGAAGCCGATCCGCACGCATGATCTTTCCAGCGTGCGCACCATCTCCTCGACCGGCTCGCCGCTATCGCCGGAAGATTTCCGCTTCGTCTATGACGGCATCAAGAGGGACGTGCATCTGGCTTCGATTTCCGGCGGCACCGATATCGTCTCCTGCTTCGTGCTCGGCGTGCCGATCGAACCGGTATGGACCGGCGAGATCCAGGGGCCCGGCCTCGGCCTTGCCGTCGATGTCTGGGACGATGACGGCCGGCCGCTCCGCCAGGAGAAGGGCGAGCTCGTCTGCACCAAGGCGTTTCCGGCGATGCCGATCGGCTTCTGGAACGACCCTGACGGCAGGAAATACAAAGCCGCCTATTTCGAACGTTTCGACAATGTCTGGTGCCACGGCGATTTCGCCGAATGGACCGCCCACGGCGGCCTGATCATCCATGGCCGTTCCGACGCCACGCTCAACCCGGGCGGTGTCAGGATCGGCACAGCGGAGATCTACAATCAGGTCGAGCAAATGCCGGAAATCCTCGAAGCACTATGCATCGGCCAGGATTTCGACAATGACGTTCGTGTCGTGCTGTTCGTGCGGCTGGCGGCCGGCGTCGAGCTCGATGCCGAGCTGGAAAAACGCATCCGCGCGAAAATCCGCACCGGGGCGAGCCCGCGCCACGTGCCGGCCAAGATCGTCGCCGTCGCCGATATTCCGCGGACCAAATCGGGCAAGATCACCGAGCTCGCGGTACGCGACATGGTCCATGGCCGCGCCATCAAGAACAAGGAAGCGCTCGCCAATCCCGAAGCGCTCGAGCTCTTCCGCAACCTGCCGCAGCTTGCCGACTGACCCTGGCGTCCAAGGTGGAGCCCGTTTTGAGGTCTCCGATATCGTTAACGAATTATCTCTTCGGAATTTACCTAGATTTCATGAGTGGTACACATTGGTAAATTTTCCGGCGTGGCGGTAAGGATTTGTTAAGGCCCGGCATCGATAGTCGTGCGTAACTTGAGGGAGAAATCCCGTCCTCCAGCCCCAGAGGATCTGATTCGCTCAAGCCCCGTTGTGACAGCAATTCTATCATTCAAGGCGTCCTGTTGGACGCCTTTTTTCTTTGCGCAACCATAGCTAACCGGCGAGCACGCGGGTCGAGGGAAAGGCGACTTCGACCAGGGTTCCCTCGCCGGGCGTCGAGTTGATGGTGAACCGGGCCCGGTTCGCTTCGACCATCGCCTTGGTCAGCGGCAGCCCGAGACCGGTGCCGTCGCCTCGGCCGCGCTTCAGCGCATTGATTTGCTTGAACGGCTTCAGCGCCTGCTCGATCTCGGACTGGCTCATGCCGATGCCGGTATCGCGCACGCGCATGACGACATCGCCGGAGATCTCGTAGGCCGTCGACACGATCACCTGGCCGCCGGCCTGCGTGTAGCGGACGGCGTTCGACAGGATGTTGAGCGCGATCTGCCGCACGCTGCGCAGATCGGCCACCACTTCCGGCAGCCGCGAGGCGAAGCTGGAGCGGATGATGACGCGTTCCCGGTTGGCTTGCGGCTGCATCATCGCCACGGTTTCGGCCAGCGTGTCGTTGAGCGACACCGCCTCGTAGGCCATCTCCTGCTGGCCGGCCTCGATTTTCGAAATGTCGAGCAGGTCGTTGACCAGATCGAGCACGTGGTTGCCCGAACGATTGATGTCGCGCAGATAGTCGCGATAGCGGTCATTGGCCACCGGCCCGAATTTCTCGTCGACCATCAGCTCGGAAAAGCCAATGATGGCGTTGAGCGGCGTGCGGATCTCATGGCTGATGCGGGCCAGAAAATCGGTCTTCTGCGACGAGGCGCGTTCGGCGACCGCGCGCGCCTGGGTCAGGTCCTCTTCGGCGCGCTTCCACTGGGTGATATCGCGCACCACCGCACAGAAGCCGCTGTCGTTGGGCAGCCTGCCGATGGTCATGAACAGCGGAATGAAGCGCCCCTGCGCCTCGCGTCCGATCACCTCGCGGCCATCGTTCATCACGCTTGCAACGCCGGGCTCCGACAAGCCCTCGAGATAGTCACGCGCCGCGCGCTGGCTTTCGATCGCGAACAGCGAGACGAACGGTTTGCCGGTCACCTCGTCGCTGTCGAAGCCGAACAGCGCCTCCGCCGGACGGCTAATTGAACGGATCGTTCCGTTACGGCCGATCAGCACGACGCCGTCGGTGGCGGTGTCGATGATGGTGCGCATTTCGGCAATGCGTGCCTTGAGCTCGGAAACATCCGGCTGCGTCTGGTCGTCGGCGGCGCCATGTGGAATGGCTGCTGCCTCGTCGTCGCCGGAACGGCGTACGACCAGCATCAGCGCCTTGCCGTTTCCCCAGGGGACGGAGCGTAAAATCGCGTCGATCGGAAACTCCTGACCGTCGCGCGTCTTCAGCCGCAGAGCGCGGTCGCCGCCGTCGGAACTGCCGTCGTCCGCATAAGGGTCGGCAAACAGCGCGCCGAGCCCGCCGGCCTCGTCCAGGTCATTGAGCGTTGCATAGCCGGTCAAGCCGAGGAATTCGTCGTTCGCGTAATGCAGCTGGTCGCCGGAATGGATAAGCACCGGCACTGGCAGCTTGCCGAGGATCGAGGTATCCGGCCCCTTGTTGTCCTCTCCGGCAAACGCCGACGGCACGAAGCCGTCGAGTTTGAGCGGTGGTGCCTGCGGCCGCTCGCTGGGCGGCACCTGGCCGGCAATTTCGGCTGCGGCTGCGCCATCCTCGGACCAATCCTCGCTGTCCTCGGCGTCACGGAAATCTTCGGCCGTCATGCTGTCGTCGTCATCCCGCGGCGCTTCGGCGACGATCGTTCGACGGTTCGTGCTGGGCTCAACGCCTTCCTGTGCTTCATCGCTTGGTTCGCGGTCGGCATAGTCGAGCAGCGATCCGGAAACAGGGCGTATGACGGGTTCGCCGGCTTGCACCTCTGCTTCCGCCTCATCGGGCTGCTCGCCGTCGAGCCGGGCAAGATCCTTCCGGTCCTCGGCATCGGCCTCGGGCGGTTCGGCGGCAGCAGCCTCGCTTTCCGGAGCTGGCGCCGGCATCTCACCCTTGTCCGTCGGGCCGGCTTCTTTCAGCTTTGGCTCGTCGGCCTTGCCGGCTGCCTCGACTTTCTCAACCGGCTTCTGCTTTCCGGCGCTGGGCTGTTCTTCGGCCGGGGTGCTGTCCTTCTTGAGACGCTCGCCAATCTCGCGAAACGCGCTGCGTTCCAGCGTTGACAGGCCCTTGTCGTTGGCCGGCTGCCGATGCTCGGCCAGCCGGATCACCTTGTCGGCGAAGCGCCGCTCGGGCTTTGGCACGATGGTCAATGCAGGCACTTCGCCCCTGAACGGATCGGCGGGTTTAGGTGTCTCGGGGAGAGGTTCGACGGCTTTCGGCCCGATGGTCGCGGCAGGTTTCTCCTCGGCGACAAGGGCCATGCCGACGGCATCGGGATCGGCCACCGCATCGCCGCTCCTGGCCACGCCGAAACCGCGAAAACCTTCGAAAACGCGGCTGCGGCTGTAAACCGGGAGCGCCGCCAGATCGACGGGTATCTTCAGATCGGTGCCGGCGACCGGCCACAGCACGGAGCGGCCGGACCAGGTGTCGCGCCGTTCGAGCAGGCCGGCAATCTCGCCAGAAGCATCGAGGCCATAGGCGGCCGAAACATCCTCGAAGCGGCGGCCGATCACGTCGGCGGCAGACTTGCCGACGAGTTCGGCAAATTCCGGCGACAGGGCACTGAACCGGCCCTCCGCGTCGGTACGCCAGACGAAACGCATGGGCGCGGCGGTGCGATCGATCGCCGAAGCGCGGTGTTCTGCCGGGGAGGCGGCTTTGGTGGCTTTTGCGGCACTTTCCGGCGAAGTATCCGCGCCGGCCTGCGAAGCGTCCGGGCTGGTCTCGACTTTGCCGGACGCAGCTGCCCCGGGCGGGACCTGCGCGCCGTCGCCGGCATTGAAGTACCAATGGTCATGCTGCGTCGGCGCTTCGCCAACCGTGCGTTGATCGTCGGCAGCGTCGACAGGTTCGTGCTGCGCCGACGCCGAAGTGCCTTCCATCGCTGCAAGGTCGATCTCCGCCGCGCCGGTGCCGGCGATTGGCTGCTCGTTGTCCTGATCCGTTGGCTGGGGAAGATCGCCACCGCTCGGTGCCGGTGCTGCCTCGGTTTCCGCGCTGGCGCGCTCGCCATCAGGGGCCTCGCCGTCAAGCCGGTCCTCGTCGATCACCACCAGCAGGTGCCGCTCGTCCGTCAGCCGGGCAAGGCCCGCCGGATAGGAGCTGGATCCACCCGGAACCAGGCGCTTGACGATGCGGTCGCTCTCGTTCGCCACGTCGGCGACAAGCGCGGCCAGCGTCTCGGGCCGGATGCCGAGCGCCGAAAAGCCGTCCGATGCGGCGTCGATATTGCCCTTGGCGTCGACAAAGGCGATGTAGTGGCCGTCTTCGGTAAAGCCACCGATGGCGCGATCGGCGATCTCGGCCGCGCTGCGCGAGCCGGTCTGCGCCGCCGGCAGCGCCAGCATGATTGCTTCCTCGCCATCGGGCATGGTCACCGCGCTGGCCAGGAAGCCGACCGCGCGGCTGGTCAGGCCGGTCGCCAGCCGGACCGTGATGGCACGGTCGCGGCCGATCCGCGGAAAGCCGCTGGTCGCCATGATCTGGCGCCTGGCGATCAGCGGCAAACCTGCCGAGGCGCCGATGATCGCACCGATGTCGGGATAGCCGAATACCGCTGCGCCGGGGCCGTTGGCCCAGATCACCTGCTCGAGATCTGCCGACAGAATGGCGATCGCGTCGCCTGCGGCGAAGCGCAGGCGGACGGCGTCGAGCACGGCGACATCGAGGAAGGAGT
The DNA here is from genome assembly GCF_055811175.1 of Mesorhizobium sp. WSM4828. NCBI lineage: Bacteria > Pseudomonadati > Pseudomonadota > Alphaproteobacteria > Hyphomicrobiales > Phyllobacteriaceae > Mesorhizobium > Mesorhizobium sp. WSM4828. The sequence goes on from NZ_JBVVQK010000008.1 coordinate 225,750, forward strand.
AGTTTTCAGCCGGCATGCGCTTGGCGACCCTCACAGAGCGGGCAATTTGCGGTTAACGCTTTGTTAATAAAAGCCGACGGCGCGAAGGTCCACAAGTCATAGCGTGCAACCAATGGAATCTCTAGGCGCGTGGTTAACGCCACGAACAAACAATTTATGGTGCGATGCAACAAACATGTTGCATCGCACAAAAATTGCCTTTATATTGCCATGATACATGAACGAGACGGCTTTTCGTCAAAGTCGCTGCCGCTGAAAAGGATGGAAAATGTCCAGGACCAAGACCGCTGAAACGATTGAAAACGTTGAATTCCCGAGCTTCGACGCTTCCAAGGCCACCGACCAGATCCGTGCCTTCGCCGAAAAGGGCGTCGAGCAGTCGAAAGAGGCCTATGCCAAGCTGAAGACCGGCGCCGAGGAGACCCAGAAGGCTCTGGAGTCGACCTACGAGACCGCCAAGACCGCTTCCAGCGAGCTGTCGCTCAAGACCATCGCCGCCCTGCGCGCCAATGCCGAAGCCGGCTTCTCGCATTTCGAAGCCCTGATCGGCGCCAAGTCGCTGTCGGAAGTCGTCGAACTGCAGACCGCGTTCCTGCGCAAAGGCGTCGAAATGACCGTCGAGCAGGCCAAGGACTTCCAGGCGGTTGCTGCCAAGGCGGCCGAGGACGTATCCAAGCCGATCAAGACCGCCTTCGAGAAGGCCGTGAAAGAAATCAAGATCGCCTAATATTTGCGCACAAATTGACGATGCATCAAAAGGTCGCATTTCGTCAGACAAATAGGTGTGCGATATAGTGGTTTAAGTGAATACCCGGCGGGTGGAACCTCCTCCCTCTGCTCACCGGGATGACCAGCCAGCACCTCCTCCCGCTGGCTCGTAACAGGAAAAGGCCGGCACCTCCTCCCGCCGGCCTTTTTCTTTGTCCGGCGAAAATGATGCGATGCCGGAGCGATCTTTTGCTTTGCCAAAAGCCTTGAATTAAACTCCGATAGCCCGTATGGACGCATCGCCGAACGACAGAGCGGGTCCCGGAGAATGAACGTTCCGTCTGGATCTCGCTCGGGCAAGTGTGCCGTTGTAGCTCAGATGGTTAGAGCGCCGGATTGTGGATCCGGAGGTCGCTGGTTCGATCCCAGCCAACGGTACCATTCAGCTCAGCCAGGTTTCTGAGCAATAGCACCAAGCGATCTCTACGATCCCGTAGCGCTCACCCACGGTCCCGCGCCTGGCGCGCACCGTGCAGGTGATCCACGAGCGCTCGCAGGTTCGGCGCGATATTCCGTCGGCTGGGAAAATAAAGATAGAAACCCGCAAACGGCGAAAAATAGCCGTCGAGGATTGGCACGAGCTCGCCGCGGTCGATCCAGGGGCGGAATGTGTCCGCCATGCCGAACGTGATCCCGGCGCCTGCAACGGCCAGCCGGATCATCAGCCACATATCATTGGTCGTGATCTCGGGCGCAACCGCCACATCGAACTCGCGCCCGTCCTCGCCAAACTCCCACCGGTAGGGCGAAACTCCAGGCGCCGGCCGCCAGCCGATACAGCGATGCGCCACAAGCTCGCGCGGATGGGCGGGTGCGCCGAACTTTTCGAGATAGCGCGGGGCGCAGACGGCCATCTGTCGCTGATCGCCTGAGACGGGCACGGCAATCATGTCCTGCTCGATCACTTCGCCGAGCCTCACTCCCGCATCATAACCTTCGGCGACGATGTCGAATTCCTCGTCGGTGACGACAATATCCAGATGCACCTCGGGAAACCTTTCTGCAAAGGACGCCAGCAACGGTCCTGACAGAAAGGCCTCTGCGATCGACGAAACTGCGATCCGCAGGCGGCCGCGCGGGCGGTCCAGAAACTCCGTGGTGGCTTCGATTGCCGCGTTCACGTCGGCGATCGCCGGTGCGACGCTCGCCAGCAGGCGCTCGCCCGCTTCCGTCAGGTTGACGCTGCGTGTCGTGCGCTGCAGCAAAGCGATGCCAAGGCGCTGTTCAAGCCTGAGGATGCTCTGGCTGACCGCTGAGCGCGTCACGCCCAGCCGGTCTGCCGCAGCGCGAAAATTGCGTTCCTCGGCCACCGCGACGAAGACGGCAATTGCATTGAGATCGATGTCCACTGGTTAGTAAAACTTACCATCGAGGTTAACAGCGGGCGGGTTATCGCGACAATGCCATGGCTCTATCTCTGTCGCAACGGCAAGAAGGCTTGATCCTCCCGATCCAAGCCGAAGCCGGCCGACAAAGGAGATATCCCATGACATCACTGCCTTCCTCCTGGGACCTGGATGGAAAAGTCGCCCTCGTGACGGGCGCGGCACGCGGCATCGGCCGCTGCACGGCGGAACTGCTGCGGGCGCGGGGCGCCCGGATCGTCGCAAGCGATCTCAGCAACAGCGTACGCGAATTGGAAGCCGAGGATGTGGCGATCTTGGTCGGCGATGTCGCCGACGAGGCTCTGGCCAGACGCTCGGTCGAACTCGCGGCGAAGCGCTTCGGGCGATTGGACATCGTCGTGAACAATGCCGGTCGCACGCTCAACAAGCGTCTGACGGAGACCTCGGTCGACGACTATGACCGCATCCTGCAGATCAATGCGCGCGGCAGCTTCGTCACCGCCCGTGCCGCAGTGGAATTGATGGTCGCTGGTGGAGGCGGCGCGGTCGTCAATGTCTCGTCGATCTCGGCGGTCGCGGCCTTCGAGACGCAGGCGGCCTATGCCTCCTCCAAGGCAGCTGTCGCACAGCTGACCAAGGTGATCGCGATCGAATATGGGCGCATGGGCATTCGCTGCAACGCCGTTGCCCCTGGCGTGATCGAAACCGACATCATGGAAGGCGTGGTGGAGAATGGCCGGGAGATGCTGCGCAGCTTCGGCGATGCGCATCCGATCGGCCGGATCGGCCAGCCGCAAGAAGTTGCCGAGGCCATCGCCTTCCTGGCCTCGCCGGCGTCCAGTTTCATCACCGGGGCCTTGCTTCTGGTCGATGGCGGCTACACCGCCCAGTGAGTCCCCAATAGAGCCGGCGCACCGCGGGAGCTCACCCGCACGCCGTCTCGTCACATCGTGAAAATAATCACAAACAAAAGGATCATCTCGATGACCATGAACAAAGTTGTTCTGATCACCGGTGCCTCCAGCGGCATCGGTGCTGGCATTGCCCGTGAGCTTGGCGCGGCAGGTGCGAAGCTGATGCTCGGCGCGCGGCGCACCGACCGCCTTGAAGCGCTTGCGGCCGAAATCGAGGCGGCTGGTGGAACGGTTCGCGTGCGAGCGCTCGACGTCACCAGGAGGGAGGATGTCTCAGCATTCGCCGACGCCGCCCGGGCCGAATGGGGCCAGGTCGATGTCATCGTCAACAATGCGGGCGTCATGCCGCTGTCGGCCATGGCAGCCATGAAGGTCGACGAGTGGGAGCTGATGGTGGACGTCAACATCAAGGGTGTTCTGTACGGCATCGCAGCGGTTCTGCCTGAGATGACGGCACGCGGCTCCGGTCACATCATCAATATCGGGTCCATTGGCGCACTGGCCGTCTCGCCCACGGCGGCTGTCTATTGTGCAACGAAATACGCTGTCCGCGCGATTTCCGATGGGCTCCGCCAGGAGAGTGACGATATCCGCGTAACCTGCATTCATCCGGGCGTGGTGGAAAGCGAGCTGGCGAATACGATCTCCGACGACGCCGCTGCTGCCGCCATGAAAACCTGGCGTGCTATTGCCCTGCAACCCGATGCCATCGCCAGGGCAGTGCGCTACGCAATCGAACAGCCCGACGATGTCGACGTCAACGAGATCGTCGTGCGTCCGACGAAGGCGGCGCATTGATGCGATCCACTTTGGCCGCAGTGCTTGCGGGTATTGCCGTTGCTGTAGCTCCAACCGGCCTGCCCCTTCCTTCAATGCCAATCCTTGCGGGGAAACCAATGACGCACCAAGATCACCCCTATGTCGGAATGTGGGTCACCGAGGATCGCCATCAGGCACGAACTCCTGCCGAACGGCCGTTATGACGAAGCGCGCGGCGACCGCGAGAGCGCCTATCGGGGACGCTATGAAGTGCAGGGCAACCACATAGAATACTGGGACGATACGGGCTTCACCGCGGATGGTGAGTTCGTCGAAGGCGTCCTCTATCATGGCGGCATGATCCTTTATCGCCAGCGGTAGAGAGCCGCCCTGAGACAAGCACTTCAGGGTTCCACAAGACGCTACTGCATGCCTTGCATGAGGCGCTCGGCAGCTTGCACTGCAAGGCCCGTCACACCACATATCTCCCAGCAAGCGCGGCGGAAAGAAGCAGGACCGCGAGCAGAGTCGACATTGCAAATGGTTGTCACTATATAGCGGCGGCTTTGACGGCTCGCCTTTTACGTCGTGCCAGCGAGAGCGCGGTAAATGTGCTAGCTATTGTGACATCTATTGTGATCTAAAACGGCTTGAAAACCGAAAAAAAGCAAATAGAAACAATAGCGCGAGTCGAAAGTTTCGTCGAGAGAATCAGTCCTCAAGAACTAGAACGTGCTCCTTGAACCCTCCATTCCCTTCGGCTCTGTGGACCTCGGACAAGTTCGGCTTGCCGGGCGAAGCCGACTCGGCGCGAATGGCAGCACGCATCTTTTCGAAGATGCCGACGTTTATGATTACCAACCGGCATAGCCGCTAGGGAAACAGCAGTATGAGTGAACACGCAATCGAGTTCCTGCGCGGGTGGATTGGCGAAAAAGTCCACTGCCAGCCCTCGCCAGCCAGGATCGAGAAGCAGGCCGAGACCCTCGCCAGGGAATGTGCGGCCAAGGCCGCCGAAGCCGGCATACCCCTGGAGGATATTCAGGAAGAAGTCGGCGACATCCAGGAGCTCATTGCTTCGAGGCTCGAAGAGGCGGCCGAGGCCGAGCAGGACGAGCTGCATTCGAACAAGCCTGCTGGCTGAAGGATCGCCCCGGCTGAACCCTGCCGGGCCATCAACGCCTGTCTGATGCAGTTGCGCGAGCGTATCACCGCGCAAGCTTGCCAAATCTCTCCTCGAGCCATGCTTTCGGCAACGTCGGCACGAAATTGCCGTCGCGCCCGGTCATGTCTTCATTGGCGACCAGAGCGTTGAGGATTGCTTCCTCCACGCTCTGAACCACGGCGTCGAAGAACGGGTTGATGTCGGCATCCGGTATATAGCCGGCGCTGGCCAATTTGCCGGCTGCACCGTGCGCCGCATCGGCATTGGCCGTGCTGAAGGCCAGAAAAATATCGCCGGACGAATTGTATCCATAGCCGCCGGTCAGCGCGACGCCGAGCGGCACGCGTTTCGCCAGCCGTTTCATCTGATGCGGCATGAATGGCGCATCAGTGGCGACGATCGCGATGATCGAGCTCTTTTCCGCTCGCGGCGTGTTGTCCCGGATCGCCGGTTCGGCGAGTTCCGCTCCGGCCCTGATGCCACGGATCACGAGGTTTCGCCGTGCACCGAAATTCGACTGGACAAAGCAGCCGATCGTAAAACGCTCTCCGTTCCACTCGACGCTGCGCGAAGATGTGCCCGATCCCGCCTTGAAGCCGAAGGTGATCATCCCGGTGCCGCCGCCGACGCTACCCTCTTCGATCGGCCCGGTTTCGGCCGTTTCGAGCGCGGAAAACACGTGCTCGAAGCTCACATGATGGCCGTTGATATCGTTCAGGAAGCCATCATAAGTCTCGCCCGCCACCGGCAGCGCCCAGGCGCTGTCGAGCGCCTGCGGCAGCACCGTCTGCATCCAGCGCAGCGTAGCGTCGCGGCTGACGCCGCAGGAATGCGTGTTGGTGATGGTGATGGGAAGATTGAACGCTCCGAGCTCCTCTATCAGATGCGAGCCGGTCAGTTCGCCATTGCCATTGGCGCTGAACACGCCGGCGAATGCCGGGACGGCCAACTCGTCTCTGGGCCGTGGCAGGATAGCGGTCACGCCGGTGCGTACCGGACCCTTGCCGACGACAAGCGGCCCGTCCCCTGAGACCAGCGTCATATAGCCGACCGTCACGCCGGGCACATCGGTGATGGCATTGAAGCGGCCTGGCATGCCATCGAATGGGATCGCGAAGGCACGGGCGCGCAGTTTGCCCGAGGGCGTCGCAAGATGCGGGTCGGTCATTTCACCCTCAAAAAGTCTTGGTCTTCCTCAGAAAAGCGAACCTTGGCCGCCCGGCGCCTTGAGCTTGGCCGCGGGCTTGGCAACCGTCTTCGGCCGCGCCGTGCCACTGATGGCTACTGCATCGGCGGTGCCGTCGGCAAACTCCAGCGAAAGCGCCATTCCCGACACGACTTCCGCCGCATGCTTGATCACCGCGCCGTCCGCATCCTTGACCAGCGCGAAGCCTCGCGCCAGCACGGCCTTGTGCGAGAGCGTCGCCAGCAGCCGGTCGGCCTGCGTCAGTTTTCCACGCAGCCGGTCCAGCCGCCGCGAAATCGCCTGGTCCTGCCGCCGTGTCAGTGCCAGCAAGGCATCGCCTTGCAGTTTCTGCCGTCTGGCGATCGGCGCCGGTGACAGTCTCGCGGCCGTGCGCGAAAACCGCGCCCGACGCTCGCGCACGATGGCAAAGAACGCCGCTTGCGCACGGGCGAGGTCGCGGCGGGTCAGCGTGCGGGCTTCGTTCATGCGTCGCGACAAGGTGGCCGGCGTCAGCCGCTGCCCCAGAAGCCTGCCCCGCTTTCGCTCGACGCTGACCGACAGCGCCCGGCCGAGCCGGCTCGTCGCCTCGTCGAAGCGCCGCCGCGGCAGCGCCAGCAACTGGTCGGGCGAGGGCAGCGCACGGGCGGCCGCGCGCGCCGCCTGCCGCTTGCGTTCGAAATTGCGCGACAGTGCGGTCTTCAACCGCGCGCCAAGGCCGGCAAGCGTCGCTTCGAGGTCGACTTTGACCGGCACGGCGATCTCGGCGGCGCCTGTCGGCGTCGGCGCCCGCACATCCGCAGCCAGATCGATCAGCGTCCAGTCGGTCTCGTGGCCGACGGCCGAAATCACCGGAATGCCCGAAGCGGCGACGGACCGGGCGAGCGCTTCGTCGTTGAAGCCCCACAGATCCTCCAGACTGCCGCCGCCGCGCGCCACGATCAACAGATCGGGCCGCGCGATGGCGCCGTCCCACGGCAGTGCGTTGAAGCCGTTGACGGCAGCGGTCACCTCCGCACCCGCCGTCTCGCCCTGCACCCGCACCGGCCAGACCAGCACGTGCAGCGGAAACCGGTCCTTGATGCGGTGGATGATGTCGCGGATGACGGCGCCTGTCGGCGAGGTGACGACGCCGATGACGCATGGCATGAATGGCAGCCGCCGCTTGCGCGCCGCGTCGAACAGGCCTTCGGCCTGCAGCCGGCGCTTGCGCTCGTCCAGCAGCGCCATCAGCGCACCGGCACCGGCCGGCTCGAGATTGTCGATGACGATCTGGTAGGTGGATTTTCCGGGATAGGTGGTGAGCCGGCCAGTGGCGATCACCTCCATGCCTTCCTCGGGACGGAATTTCAGCCGGCTCATCGTGGTCTTCCACACCACGGCGTCGAGCCGCGCGCGATCGTCCTTCAGGCAGAAATAGGCATGGCCGGAGGAATGCGGTCCGCGATAGCCGGAAATCTCGCCGCGCACCCGTACATTGCCGAAGACGTCTTCGACCGTGCGCTTCAGCGCGCCGGAAATCTCGCTCACCGTGTATTCGGTGGCGTTGGTGCGTGATTCGGATGCTGCGTCGCTCATCGGCCGATTGGGGGACGGTTGTTGGCCGCCGTCAAGGCGGCCGTGTTCGATGTTCGCCCCAATCGCGCGATCCTTCACCAGCCCGGCAGGATCTGGTTCGGCTTGGTCCGCTTCATCTTGGCGAAGGCTAGCGCGGCGAAATCGAACGTCCCGGTCTCCTCGCCGAGCGGCACCGAAATGTTGTCCAGGCTTTCCGAAATGTGGCGCGCGAGCGCATCGACGATCTCCGGCCGCGAGGTCTGGCCGCGCATGATGCCGATGCGGCAATCGGGCAGGGCGCCGAAACCGTCGGCCTCGCCCAGCACCCGCATGCCGGGCCTGAGCGCGCATTCCGGCAGCACCGAGATCGCCAGGCCGGAAAGCACCGCGGCGGCGATGACGGTAGCCGAGAAGCTGGTGAACAGGATGCGGTAGTCGCGGTTCTGCTGGTCGAGCACGTCGGCGGCGGCCCGCCGCCAGATGCAGTTCGGCCGGCCGAAGGCCATCGGCAGGATCGGCTGCTCATGCGTCGCATGGTTGGCCGAGGTAACCCACAGCAGCGGTTCGCGCCGCACCACTTCCGATTGGCCGCGCGCGTCATTGTGCGTCACCAGCGCCAGGTCGAGATTGCCGCGCTTGATGTGTTCGACCAGTCCCGGCGTCGGTTCGCAGATAACGGTCAGTTCGACATGCGGGTTGGAACGGGCAAACCGCGCCATGATCTCGGGCAGGAAGCGATCGGCATAGTCGTCCGGCGTGCCGATGCGGATGGTGCCTTCGAGCCGGCGGTCGTCGAAGGCGGCCAGTGTTTCCTTGTTGAGATAGAGCAGCCGCCTTGCGTAGGAGAGCAGCCGGTCGCCTTCCTCGGTCAGCCTGTTGGTGCGGCCGTCTTTTTCGAACAGCGGCTTGCCGATCCGTTCCTCCAGCCGCCGCATTTGCATCGACACCGCAGACTGGGTGCGATGCACCGCTTCCGCCGCGCGGGTAAAGCTGCCGGTGTCGACAATCGAGATGAAGGTCTGCAACTGATCGAGATCGAGCGGCGCTTTCATTGGCCTAATCCATCATTGATGCTGATGCTAAAGATTAGAAACATTCGTTGGATTAATCAATCGCGCCGTGGCAAATTCCGACCGTCCACATGAAGCCGATGCATGTCGCCCAAAAGTGGTCACCGGTTATGGGGCAACGACATGCATCATCTTAGATGAATCGAAGCCGGAACGGCCGCTGTCGCCAGCGCCCGATCGACCGGTTTCGCCCGTTGAAGGAGACCGACATGGCTACGTTTGATTTCGCTACCGAGACCTCGCGCATCACTTCGCGTCCGGCCGTTGCGACGCGCGTGGCCAATGCCGCTGCCAATGTTTACCGCGCCTGGAAGAACCGCCGCGCCTTTTATCGCCTCGGCGAGATGTCGGATGCCGAGCTCGCCGACATCGGCCTGACCCGCGCCGACCTGCATGTCGCTGTCGGTGTACCCTTTGGCCGCGATCCGACCGAGAGGCTTCGCGTCATCGCCATCGAACGCGCCGAAACGATCGAGGACATTGCCCGCAAGGTGGTGTAATCGCGTCGTTTCGCCGTTCGGGCGCGTTAAACCTTTTGAGGCACGACGCCACCAAGTTACACAGGCTCCCCACTCCCTGCCGGATCCCCCCGGCCAGCCTGCGCGCTGCCCGGTCCTCCCAGGACCGGGCATTTTTCCTCTGCTTCGTCATCCTTGGGCGTAACGACGCGAAGCGGAGTGCAGACCCAAGGATCCATATGTGGACGGCCCCCTGCTTGCAAGGTGTGGCTCAGGTCTGATCGGATCGCTTGCATCCATATGTCCGG
>NZ_JBVVQK010000009.1:0-144591 GCF_055811175.1 Mesorhizobium sp. WSM4828
GGTCAATTTCCCCCTACTCCCCTACTCCCCTACTCCCCTACTCCCCTAACGACTATCGCCGTGAGGAAGCCGGCGAGATCGTCGGTGACGAAGTCCACATCGTCCTCGTTGGCCGGGTCGCGTTCCCAGATTTCCGAGAAGGTTGGCTCGAAATTGCGCGGCACCACCAGCACCGTGGTCATGCCCAGCGATTTCGGCACCGACAGGTTGCGGGCGAGATCTTCGAACATCACAGCATTTTGCCCGGTAACGGCGTGGAGTTCGGCAAATTTCTCGTAGGATTGCCGCGCCGGCTTGGGGTTCAGTCCGGCTGCGACGATATCGAAAATATCGTCGAAATGCTCGAGAATGCCTAGTTGCCGCGCGGTGCGTTCGGCATGCCGGCGATCCCCGTTGGTGAAGATGAATTTACGGCCGGGAAGCTGGCGTATGGCGGTGCCGAGGACGGGATCTGGAACCAGCCAGGAATAATCGATGTCGTGGACCTTCTCGAGAAAATCATCGGGGTCGATGCCATGGCGCGTCATCAATCCGTTCAGTGTCGTGCCGTATTCGCGGTAGAGCTCCTTTTGCAGCTTGCGTGCTTCCTCGCGCGGCAGCGTCAGCAATTCTCCGACGTAGGCGGTCATCTTCACATCGATCTGCGAGAACAGATTCGAATGATGCGGATAAAGCGTGTTGTCGAGATCGAACACCCAGTCGGTGACATGGGCAAAGCGGGCGGGGTCGGGAAGTGTGGTCATACCGTCCTTATGGCACGAAACGATCTTTCCAACAGGAGGTTTATCCACAACCTTCGGCGCCACCGAACACGAGGCCAGGCGCGTCGCCGAGCGCATCCGCCGTGAAGTCGAGCGTATCCGTTTCCGGCCCGTCGATGAACGAACGGTTCCGCTGACGGTCAGTATTGGCGGCATCACCTGCGGCAGGGACGCCGCAGTGTCGGAGCTGATGCGCGCCGCCGACCAGCGGCTTTACGAGGCCAAGCATCGCGGCCGCAATCTGTCGATCATCGACCGCGATATTTCCGAAGCCGCCTGAGCTCGGCCCTACGCCTTCTGCTAGGAGAGTTCCACCCCACCTGCATTCAACCGCGCCGTGGCTACTGTCAAAATCCGAAGATGGCGATGCGGAACAGCAGGGCGGCCGCCGCCAGCGCGACCAGAGCGATGCCAAGGCCAATGGGAGAGCCCCAGCCATACCACTCCATCGCCAGCTTGGCGTATTTGAACTCCTCGGCCGGTGTGAGTGGGCCGCGCGTCGGGGTCTGATTCATTTTTCACTCCTTGCAGGCTGCGACAGGCCTTGCCTTGCGCCTTATGCAGCATATTACTATAAGGGCAATAATGTTAGGCGGATTGATAGTTAGATGGTCGAAATAAATTCGTCAAGCATGAATCGGGCCGACATGAAGACCGCCATCGGCCTTGCCATTATGGGCTGGCAGGACGCGACGCAGGCTTATGACGAGGCAGTGGGCGGCAGGCTTGGGCTGAGCATGGCGGAACGCCATTGCCTGGCGCTGCTCTATGGCGGCCCGCGATCGGCTGGCGAGGTCGCGGCCGCAACAGGGTTGACGCCGGCCGCGGTCACCGCGCTGATCGACCGGCTGGAGGCGCGCGGCCTGCTGACACGAACGCGCAGCCTTGAGGACAGGCGCAAGGTGGTCATAGAGGCGACCGAACTCACGCGAGAACTATCGACGCGCTATTATGGCGCGATCGCGCAGGAGGGGGAAAAGGTGATCGCCACATTTAGCGACACGGAGCTCGCCACGATCCTGCGCTTCGTTACGGCGTCGCTCGACCTTCAGCGCGACCAGCTGGCCCGGCTGAAGACCGAAGCGTTGGAAACAACCGACAGCCTATAGGCTCGCCGGGTCGAGCGCCGGCTCGCCTTTGCGGCGTGCCACGATCGCCGCAAGATCGGCGGTCTCGAATGCATCACGCAGGGCGTCGAACGACGGCAGCACGAAATAGGCACGCTGGAACTTGTCGATCTCGTAGCCGGTGCGCATTACGGTTTCCAGGTCGAAGGGGACATGGTGCGCCTCGCCGCCTTCGACCGCGAACTGAAGCTCCGTGAAGGATGACATCAGCCCGGCGCCGAAAGCCTTCAGCGGCTGGCCCGGCTCGCGCATCAGCCCGTATTCGACGGTGTACCAGTAAAGCCTGGTGATCATCTCGTCGCCGCCGAGCGCAATCACGCTATCGGCCTTTTTGCCATACATCTGCATGAAGTCGGCAAAGACCGGCTGCGTCAGGATCGGCACGTGACCGAAGAAATCGTGGAACATGTCGGGCTCGACGATGTAGTCGAGCTCCTTTTGGGTTCGCAGCCAGTTGGTGACCGGGAACCGGCGGTTGGCGAGGTGGTCGAAGAACGGCTGGGCGGGGATGAGCCCCGGCACGGCGACGATCTCCCAGCCTGTGAGCTTGCGCAGCTTCTCGCTGACTTCACCGAAGTCCGGGATCTTGTCGAGAAGGCCGAGCGCCGCAACGCCATCGAGATAGGAATGGTGGGCGAGCTTCCTGGTCAGCTTCGTCTGGCGGTCGCACAGCGTGCGCCATACCGCCTGCTCTTCGTCGCTATAATTGTAGCCCTGCGCCACGGTGAAATCGGCACGGCAGACCGAATAATCGCCGCGAAGGCCTCGCGCCGCGCATTCGCGGGCATAATCGGCAACGTTCATGGTCATGGCTGCTCTCCCTGGAAATCATGATCAGCGAATTGTCGGCAATTTTAGCCGGATCGCGCGAGGCAAATCAGCTTTGATGGTGGCTCAAATGCGGGGTTGGAGGTAAAAGACTCCACGATCAAGCTTTGGGAGAGTGAAAATGCCTCAGTTTGACGAATTCGAGATCAAGATGCTCGACATCCTGCAGCGCGACGGGCGCAAGCCGGTATCGGAACTGGCGCAGCAGATCGGCCTGTCGACGACACCTTGCGCGCGGCGCTTCGAGGCTCTTCAGCAGGCGGGCATCATCAAGCGCTTCGCCGCGGTGCTCAGCCGTCGCGCCGTCGGGCTGATGGTCGAGGTGTTCATCCAGGTGCGCCTGACCAGCCACAGCGACGGCTCGCCCGAGAGCTTCATCGCCGCGGTCCAGCGCATGGACGAGGTGTCCTCATGCTGGACCATGACCGGCGACCATGATTTCCTGCTGCATGTCATGGTGCCGTCGGTCGACGAGCTCAATGCCTTCGTCATGCACCGGCTGATGCGGCTCGAAGGCGTGCGCGACGTCCACACCCAGCTTGTGCTGCAGAACATCAAGGGGCCCGGCCATGTCCCGCTTGCACATCTCAGACGATAGGCATTTCTGCGGAAAGCCTGCACACAAACTGCTGAAGCCGGCCAATCTCCAGAGCTAGATCGCCAAACGCTTGAACCCCTCAGACACCCGGCCTCACGGCACGATCAGCGTGCCGGCGCCGTGTTCGGTGAACAACTCGAGCAGCACCGCATGCGGCGTCTTGCCGTTGAGGATGACGACGCCTGCGACGCCGCGCTCGATTGCCTCGATGCAGGTCTCGACCTTGGGGATCATGCCGCCCGAGACCGTGCCGTCCTTGATCAGGTCCTTGGCCTCGGCCACGGTCAGCTCGTCGATCAGCTTCTTGTCCTTGTCGAGCACGCCGGGCACGTCGGTGAGGAACAGCAGGCGCGTCGCCTGGCAGGCGCCGGCGATGGCGCCGGCAAAAGTGTCGGCGTTGATGTTGTAGGTATGGCCGTCGCGGCCGGGCGCCACCGGCGCCAGCACCGGGATCATTTCGGATCGTGCCAGGAGGTCGAGCAATGTGCGGTCGACCTCGATAGGTTCACCGACGAAGCCCAGGTCGAGCACCCGCTCGATGTTGGAATCCGGATCGATCATGGTCTTGCGCGCCTTTTCGGCAAACACCATGTTGCCGTCCTTGCCACACAGGCCGATCGCCCACTCGCCCTCGGCATTGATCAGCGCGACGATCTCCTTGTTGATCGACCCGGCCAGCACCATCTCGACAATCTCGACGGTCTTCTGGTCGGTGACGCGCAAGCCGCCCTCGAATTTGGATTCGATGCCCATCTTGCTGAGCATGGCGCCGATCTGCGGCCCGCCGCCATGCACGACGATCGGGTTGACGCCGGATTGCTTGAGCAGTGCGATGTCGCGGGCAAAAGCCTTGCCGAGCGCGATGTCGCCCATCGCGTGGCCGCCATATTTCACCACGACCGTCTTGTTCTCGTAGCGCTGCATGTAGGGCAGCGCCCTTGAAAGCAGCGCGGCCTGCATTTCGGCGGTGGCGGCGACATCCGTCATCGGCGTGGTTCCCAGCTTGGCATGAACGGCGGCGTCTTAGCGGGAATTGGGCGAGGGGGCAAACGGCTTTGCTGTCATGATCGGTCAAATCGGTACTACTATTTGTTTGACCATGATCTTGTCCGAAAACCGGTTCCCACCTTTCGGGATCATGGTCTATGCCGGCACCTGCAGCGGCGCGCGCCGGCCCAGCCATCCGGAGATCTTTTCCATCTGCGCGGCGAACGACAAAAGCGTCTCCTCGTCGCCGGGTCGGCCGGCGGCCTGGACGCCGAGCGGCAGGCCGGCATCGGTCACGTAAACCGGAAGCGTGATCGACGGTTGCCCACTGACGTTCTGGATCGCCGGCCAGTGGGTGAACCAGAGGCTCTTGTCCATCAGCTGGTCGAATAGCGGCTTGAACTTCAGCAGGCCGGCGAGGCGCAGTCTGTCCAGGACATTCTCGATGAATTCGTCGGCGCCTTTCGGGTCCATGGTGCGGCAGGCGAGCGGCGGGTGCGCGATGACAGGCATCAGCACTGCATCATAATGCGCGGTTTCGGTGATAAGCCGGCGCGAGGTTGCGTGCAGCCGCTGCAGGCCGGCATAGATTTCGCCGGCCGAGAGGATTTCACCGAACCGGCTCATCACGCGCGTGGCGCGTTCGATGTCGCCTGAGATGGAGCGGCCGACGCGCAAGGCCTCGCCACGCATCGTGCCGGCCACCGCCGCGGCGACGGTTCGGGCGAAATCGGCGATGAAATCGCGATCGATATAGGGCAGGTCGATCTCCTCGACGCTGTGCCCGCCCTCGCGCGCCAACGCAATTGCCGCATCCAGAGCTTTCAAGGTTTCTTCCGAAATCGGCAGGCCGAGCGGCGATTTTCGGTAGAAGGCGAGCTTGAGCTTGCCCGGATCGCGCCCGGCCGCCGCGGCGAAACTGCCGTTCGGCGACGGTGCCGCGTAGGGCGACAGCGGGTCGGGCCCGTGGGTCAGGTCGAGCAGCAGGGCCGTATCGCGCACCGAGCGGGCCAACGCATGGTCGACGACGAAGCCATACCAGCTTTCGGTGACGAGCGGCGTCAAGGGCACGCGGCCGCGCGAGGTTTTCAGCCCGACCAGCCCGGTACAAGCGGCAGGCACCCTGATCGAGCCGCCGCCGTCCGAGGCGTGCGCCACCGGCACGACGCCGGCCGCGACCAGGGCAGCCGCACCGCCCGAGGAACCGCCGGTCGTGTGCGCGGTGTCCCATGGGTTGCGGGTGACGCCGTAAGCCACCGATTCGGTCACCAGCCTCAACCCGTGTTCGGGTGCGGTGCTGGTGGCGATCGGGATCAGGCCTGCAGCCAGGTAGCGTTCCGTCATCACCGAGTTGAAATCGGGGGTGAAAGCTGGGATGCGGCTGCCGCCATGCGTCGGCACGCCCTTCATGGCGATGCCGAGGTCCTTTAGCGCAAAGGGCACTCCGGCAAGCGGCAGCTTGTGGTCGACGGTTTTCGCTCGCGCCCGCGCGGCCTCATAGAGCGGTTCGGCGATGGCGTTGATCTCCGGCCGGGTGGCCTCGGCCCGGGCGATCGCCGCGTCGACGAGATCTTGCGGTGTGATCTCTCCCTTGTGCACGAGTGCGGCCTGGCCGGTCGCGTCATGCTCCCACAGAACCCGCTCGATCGACATGGTCGCCCTCCCGCTCATGGCAAGCTAGCGGGCGGCGATTTCATTGGCAATCGACGCTGGCGCTGCCGGTGCGCAAGACCATTTCAGTCGTTGCAAATACATTGCAATCGCCTAATTTGGCGGCCGATGACGCCGCAGGACATCAGCAACCTGATTGTCCGGACTTCGATGAAGGACCGGGCTGCGTTCGATCTGCTGTACCGGCAGACCAGCGCGAAACTTTTCGGCGTCTGCCTTCGTGTATTGAAGGATCGGGGAGATGCAGAAGAGGCGCTTCAAGAGGTCTTCGTCAAGATATGGACGAAGGCGGACCGTTTCGCAGTTTCGGATCTGAGCCCGATCTCCTGGCTGGTGGCCATTGCGCGCAATCATGCGATCGATCGGATCAGGGCGCGGCGAGAGCCTGCCGCCTATATCGATGCCGCGCTCGACGTGGCCGATCCGGCGCCGGGGCCGGAGGCCATGGCCGTGGCGGGCGGTGAGTCCGGACGCATCTACCATTGTCTCGAGGAATTGGAGAAGGACCGGGCGGCGGCCGTCCGGGGCGCCTATCTGGATGGCAAAAGCTATGCCGAGCTGGCGGAGCGCTATGGCGTACCGCTGAACACGATGCGGACCTGGCTGCGTCGCAGCCTGTTGAAATTGAGAGAATGCCTGGAAAGATGACGCTGGCTGACGACAATGGACCGGAACGTGGGGGCGACGACCTGTTCGCCGCCGAATACGTTCTTGGCGTGCTGGCCGCCGATGAACGCGAGATCGCGTCGCGCCGCATCGATGCGGACGCCGCCTTCGCACGCCTTGTCGATGCCTGGGAGGCGCATCTTTCGCCGATGGCCGCCGCCTATTCGGAGACAGAGCCTCCGATCAGGGTCAAGGAAGCATTGGACCGCCGGCTGTTCGCTGCAGAGCCGCGCGCCGGCCTCTGGTCGAGCCTTGGCTTCTGGCGCGGTCTTGCCGCCGCCGCCATTGCGGCGCTGGCGATCTACATCGCCGTGCCCTACTTCCGCCCGCCTACCGAACTGCCGCAGACGCGGCTTGTCGCCTCGCTGGCGGCCGAAGGCAGCGACGTCAAATATCTCGTCGTCTACGATGCCGTCCGTCACGAGGTCGGCCTTTCCCACGTCTCCGGCGAGCGGGCCGCCGGCAAGGACTTCGAATTGTGGATGATCGAAGGCAAGAAGGCGCCGGTGTCGATGGGCGTCATCCCGGCCGGTGCCACCGCGCATTTGGCCATCCCGCCCGCCGTCCAGGAGAAATTGGCGCAAGGCGCCGTGCTTGCGGTCAGCGTTGAGCCTGCCGGCGGTTCACCGACCGGCCAGCCGACTGGACCGGTGGTCGCAGCGGGCGATCTGAAGAGCATCTGACCGCTTCTCATCTGTGGAAGCAGACCTGAAATCTATCTCCCACGATTTAAACGCCTGCAAAGCGTGTTGGCAGCTGTTGATCCGCGCCGGGCAAATTTCAGCGACACAATATTTTTTTGCGGAGAGGACGAAACTCCGGAATTTTCTATAGCGTATCTCCTTGCGTTCCCGAATGAGGGGAACGATAACCCGAGGAGATTGAAATCATGCGTAAATTCGCCACCCTTTTGCTTGCCGGCACGGTCGCCATTTCTGCGCTCGCCACCATTGCCTATGCCCAAAATCCGATGGTCGGCGGCGCCGCCATGTATGCCCAGAAAAACATCGTCGAAAATGCGGTCAACTCGAAGGACCACACGACGCTGGTCGCTGCCGTCAAGGCAGGCGGCCTGGTCGACACGCTGCAGAGCGCCGGCCCTTTCACCGTATTCGCGCCGACCAACGAGGCCTTTGCGGCACTTCCGGCCGGCACGGTGGAGACGCTGCTCAAGCCTGAAAACAAGGACAAGCTCGTCAAGATACTGACCTGCCATGTCATCGGCGCCAAGGCGATGGCCGCCGACGTCGCCAAGATGGTCAAGGATGACGGCGGCACCCATAAGGTCAAGACGGTCGGTGGTTGCGAACTGTCGCTCAAGGCCGACGGCGGCAAGGTCACCGTGACCGACGAGAACGGCAACGTCGCGAACGTGACGATCGCCGACGTCGAGCAGTCCAACGGCGTCATCCACGTCGTCGACAAGGTTCTCCTGCCGAAGATGTAACAAACGCACGCTGCCGGCGAAGATATCGCTAAGGGCCTCCCTGCGCACGCTCCGCGCCGTTCACGCAAGATGTGGACAGGCGCGGAGTCCCGCTTTGAGGACAGCGATCGTCACCGGCTTTTGATTTCCGTGTGGCGGTCGAATTTGGCACAAGCAGTAACAGGAGGAATGGCCATGAACCGTCGCGAGCTTCTTTTGAGTGGTGCGGCAGCCATTGGCGTTGTCGCAGGCGCCACCGCGCTGCGTATGGGCGGAGCCCAGGATGCACGCGCGGCCGAGACTTTCGAGGTTACTAAGACCGAAGCCGAGTGGCGCGCCATCCTGTCCGACGCGGCCTTCAATGTGCTGCGCAAGGAGGGCACCGAATATCCCGGCACCAGTCCGCTGCTCAACGAGCACCGCAAAGGCATCTTCGCTTGCGCCGGCTGCGGCCTGCCGGTCTATTCGTCAGAGACCAAGTTCGATTCCGGCACAGGCTGGCCGAGCTTCTGGCAGGAAATCCCGAATTCCATCGGCAAGACCGTGGACAGGTCGTTGGGCATGACCCGCACCGAGGTCCATTGTCGCCGCTGCGGTGGCCATCTCGGCCACGTCTTCGACGACGGCCCGCCGCCGACCGGGTTGCGGCATTGCATCAACGGCGTCGCCTTGACCTTCAAGCCGGCGACGGCGTGAGGACGGCTGCGACCCTGACTTTGTCGGAGCGCGCTAGAGCATCGGACCCAAAAGTGCGAAGCGGTTTTGGGAAAATCCGATGCTCAAACAAAAAGTTGGAGCGGTGGAGTGTCCGCCGCTCCAAGACTTCATAATGGTTGATTTGCGCATGACCCCGAAAATCGCTTTTCGGGGTCATGCGCGAGGGCGCCAGGCGGGGGATCCGGCGCGCCTCAATGGCCTCCGCCACCGCCGCCCTGAGCGGCTGGCTTGCGGATCACCAGGGTGAAGAGCCCAAGCGTCGCGAACAAAACCGTCAGCATGAAGAATACGTCCATGAACGACAGCAGCGATGCCTGCTGCTGGACCATGCCTGACAGTTTGGAGATGGCCGCCTTGGAGGCGTCGAGCCCAGCGGTCTGCTCGAAGTTGACCGTCATGTTCTGCAGCTTCTGCTGCGCAGCGGCACTTCCCCATTGCACGTGCTCGGAGAGCCTGGCGTAGTGGAAGGCATTGCGGTCGATCAGCACAGTGTTGATGACGGCCAGGCCGACGGCACCGCCGAGATTGCGGGTCAGGTTGAACAGGCCAGACGCATTCTTCAGGCGCTCCGGCGGCAAGGTTCCGAGCGCAATGTTGTTGATCGGCACCATGCAAAGCATCATCGAGCAGCCGCGCAGGATCTGCGGGATCAGCAGTTCATAGAAATCCCAGTCGGCGGTGAGATGCGTCATCCACCAGGTCCCGGTGGCGAAGCCGAAGAAGCCGATCATCATCATGATGCGCGGGTCCATCTTGTTCGACAGGATGCCGGAGATCGGCGCGGTGAAGAACATGGCCAGGCCGCTGACGAACAGCGCCTCGCCGATCATCATCGAATCGTAGCCGCGGATGCGCCCCAGGAACACCGGATAAAGATAGGTCAGACCGTAGAGGCCGATGCCGACGACGAAGGAGAACAGCGAGCCGAAGGCAAAATTGATATTGCTGAAGGCCCTCAGATCGACAATCGGCTCCTCGGCGGTGAACACGCGCCAGAAGAACAGCACCGCGCCGAAGGTCATGATGATGGCGCAAACGAGCACCGCCTGATCCTGCAACCAGTCGTTGTTGGGACCTTCTTCCAGCACATATTCCATGCAGCCCAGGAAGGCGGCCATGCCGGCGAGCCCCCACCAGTCGAACTTGCTGAACAGCTTGAGATTGGGTTTGTCGAAGTCGATCAGCGACCAGGCGGCCGTCGTCACCAGAATGCCGGGCACGACATTGACCAGGAACAGCCAGTGCCAGGACATCGCATGGCTGATATAGCCGCCGACGGTCGGGCCGATGGTCGGCGCCAAGGTCGCCACCAGGCCGATCATCGGCGAGACGACGGCACGGCGCGACGGCGGGAAGATGGTGAAGGCGGCTGCAAAGACGCTCGGGATCATGCCGCCGCCGATGAAGCCCTGCACGGCCCGGTAGACGATCATCTGGTCGATATTGGTTGCGGTCGCCGCCAGCGCGCTGGCCGCGGTGAAGCCTGCCGCCGAGATCGTGAACAGCACGCGCGTCGACAGCATCCGGCTGAGGAAGCCCGACAGCGGGATCATCACCACCTCGGCAATCAGATAGGCCGTCTGCACCCACGGAATCTCGTCCGAGCTGGCGCTCAGGCCCGCCTGGATCTCGGCCAGCGAGGCCGAGACGATCTGGATGTCCAGGATGGCCATGAACATGCCGAACACCATTGCCAGGAAGGCGATGACGCGGCGTGTCGAGATGTGGTCGACCGGCACCGGCATGGCTGGCGCCGGTGTCGATCCTGCAGTCAGGGTTGCGGTCGCCATGACCTTTGCTCCCGGTCGTTCCGCTTTACTTCGATGCCGAAGGCGCGGTGCGGCTGTCGACAGCGACGACGACGCTCAGGCCGGCGCGCAGCTTGCCCGTCTTCAGCACATCCGCGGGCACGTCGATGCGAACCGGAACGCGCTGCACCACCTTGGTGAAATTGCCGGTGGCGTTCTCCGGCGGCAGCAGCGAGAACACTGCTCCCGAAGCCGGCGCCAGCGACGACACGGTACCCTCGATGTCCTGGCCGTCGATAGCGTCGACCGACACCCTGACCTTTTCACCAGGCACCAGCCGGGCAAGCTGGGTCTCCTTGAAATTGGCGACGATGTAGAGCTTGTCCATTGGCACGATGACGGCGAGCTTCTGTCCGGGGCTGATCAGGTCGCCCTGCTCGACCGAGCGGTTGCCGACCACGCCGTCATAGGGTGCGCGCAACACGGTGAAGGACAGATCCCGCACCGCCTTGTCGTGGGCAAGCTGCAGCGAGGCCAGCGTGCTGGCCGATTCCGCGCGCTGCGCCTGGAGCACGCCGATATTGGCTTGAGCCGCCGCGATCTGTGCGTCGGCGCCGGCAAGCGCGGCATTGGCTTGCTCGACCGCCGTCTGGGCATCGTCCAACTGGGCCTGGGTACCGACGCGAGTCTTGAGCAACTGGGCGGCACGAACCTGAGCTCGCTTGGCATTATCGGCAGCGGCCTGGTCGGCGGTCTTCTGCGCCTGCGCCTGCTTGAGCGAGGCGCGCGCCGCCTCGGTCTGGGCATCGATGCGGTCGAGCGTCTTGCTCAACGTGGCGATCTGCGCCTCGGCCTGGGCAACGGCTATCTTGTAGTCACCGTCATCGACGATCAGCAGCGGGTCGCCGGCCTTCACCTGCTGGTTCTCGGTCACTTTGACCTGATCGACATAGCCCGAGATTTTTGGCGAGATGAACGCCGTGTCGGCCTGGACATAGGCGTCGTCGGTCGCGATCATGAAGCGCCCGTCCGTCCAGTAATCATAGCCATACCAGGCGCCGGCGCCCAGCAGGGCCAGGCCGATGATGGGCAACAACATGGAGCGCATCGAGCGCTTCTTCTTGGCGGGAGCCAGCGGGGTGACGTCGGCGGGCTTGAGAGGGGCTTCCGGCGCTTCGATCGCAGGCTGGACCTTGGCGTTGGGGAAAGGGCGGACTTCGGCACTGGTGGGCGCGTTCGAGGACATGATATCTCTCTAAATTAACTGACGCTGAACTTCATCAGACTGAACCGTTCGGTTCGATCTAGACGTTGACTTAGCGCTTAAAGAGGACCATATCAAGAGCAATCGAACCGGATGGTTCGAATTATTTTACGAGGTGTGACATTATGGCCGAAGCCCCCAAGGCCGCTCCTTTGCCTGATTCAGGCCCATTGCCCAGCGCTGGCAAGGACCAGTGCGATCTGCTGGACAGTCTGCCGCGAGGCCGCCCGGCCGCGGGGCAAGACCCGGTCAAGCGCAGCCAGATCATCGACGGTGCGCGCCGTGTCTTCATCGACAAGGGCTTCGAAGCCGCGTCGATGAACGACATCACCCGTGAGGCCGGCGTGTCCAAGGGCACGATCTATGTCTACTTCGCCAATAAGGAAGAGCTGTTCGAAGCGCTGATCGAGGAAGAGCGCGGCACGATCTTCAAGAACATGTACGAGGTGCTCGACCAGATCGGCGACCTTCGCCAGACGCTGGTGAAGTTCGGCATCGTGCTGTCCATGAAGATCACTTCGGCGAGGGTCATCCTGGCGCAGCGTACGGTGATCGGCGCGTCGGAACGCATTCCGGAGCTTGGCGCGCGATTTTACGAACGCGGGCCGAAGCGCGGCCATGACAGGGTCGTCGTTTTCCTCAACATGGCTATCGAACGCGGCCTGCTGAAGATCGACGACGTCGAGCTTGCCGCCTATCAGTTCACCGAGCTGTGCCTGGCCGGTCTTTTCCGCCAGTGCATATTCGCCTATCGCACCAAGGCGCCAAGTGCGGCCGAGATCGAACATATCGTCAGGTCGGGCGTCGACGTGTTCCTGAAGGCCTACGGCACCGAACAGCTTGCAGAGCAGGAACGGGCCTCCAGCCTCGCCTAACAGGCTGCCAAGGTCGGTGGCCTATCCGCCATTGGCGGCGAGCACGATCGCCGCACGCAATTCCTCGAGGCCCTCGCTCTTTTCCGACGACGTGGCGAGCACGAAGGGAAATGCCGCCGGGCGTTTCTTGATCGTCTGGAGCGTTTCCTCGATCAGCTGCGGTACCCCCGCCGCCTTGATCTTGTCGGTCTTGGTCAGCACGATCTGATACGACACTGCCGCCTTGTCGAGCAGCGACAGCACCTCGTCGTCCTTGGCCTTGATGCCATGGCGGGCATCGATCAGCACGTAGACGCGCTTCAGCGTCACCCGGCCCTTGAGATAGTCGAACACGAGCTTCGTCCACTCGTCGACCTTTTCCTTGGGCGCCGTGGCGTAGCCATAGCCCGGCATGTCGACCAGCGCCATCGGCGGCAGGTCGGCGCCTTCTCCTGAAAATCCGCCCGGCACGAAATAGTTGAGCTCTTGCGTCCGGCCCGGCGTGTTGGAGGTGCGCGCCAGCCCCTTCTGGTTGACCAGCGCGTTGATCAGCGACGATTTGCCGACATTGGAGCGGCCGGCAAAGGCGATCTCGGGCGGTCCCTCCGGCGGCAGGAATTTCATCGCCGGCACGCCGCGGATGAAGATCCAGGCTCGCGTGAACAATTCGATGCCGATCGTGGTCTTGTTCAACGCGTTCAAACCGCTGCCTCCAGAAGAAAAATATTGCTGCCACGAATGGCATCGAGATTGCGGCTGATCTTTTCCACCGGCCAGTGCCACCACGCCAGCGCCAGCAGCCGCCGGATGGTCCTTTCATCGAAGCGCATCTTCACCACCTTGGCCGGATTGCCGGCGACGATCGCATAGGCCGGCACATCGTGCGTCACCACCGACTTTGCCGCGACGATGGCGCCGTCGCCGATCTTCACGCCCGGCAGCATCACCGCTTCCATGCCGATCCAGACGTCGTTGCCGACGATTGTGTCGCCGCGCACCTCCTTCGACCATGTCGCCGGGTCGAAGCCTTCCTCCCAGCCGTGGCCAAAGATGTTGAACGGATAGGTCGAAAACCCGGACATGGCGTGATTGGCGCCGTTCATGATGAAGCGCGCGCCTTCGGCAATGGCGCAGAACTTGCCGATGACCAGCCTGTCGCCGATGAACGGATAATGATGCAGCACGCATTTTTCGGCGAATTTGTCGGGTCCGTCCGGATCGTCATAATAGGTGAAGTCGCCGATCTCGATATTCGGCGCCGTCACCAGCGGCTTCAGAAAGCCGACGCGCGTGTGCAACGGGATCGGATGCTTGATCGATGGATTGGGTCCGGTCATATCGAGCTCCGTCGGGCAACTGCCAGCCAGGTCAAAATAGCGCGATCCGTCCGGCAGTACCAATCGCTTAATCCAGGCTCGCTTGGTCAAGGGGGGCAGCTTGTGCAAAAAGCCCCGGACGAACCGGGGCTTTCTGGTTTCGCATCATCGGAGCGCCGGCTATTCCGCCGGCGACGGTTTCTTGCGGAACAGCGCGACCAGATTGTCCCACAATTCGATCTTGGCGCCTTGCCGCTTCATGATCACGCCCTGCTGCAGGATCGACAGCGTGTTGTTCCAGGCCCAGTAGATGACCAGGCCGGCCGGAAAACCCGCCATCATGAAGGTGAAGATCACGGGCATCCAGGTAAAGATCGCAGCCTGCGTCGGGTCCGGCGGCGCCGGGTTCATGCGCATCTGCAGGAACATCGTCACGCCCATGATCAGCGGCCAGACGCCGATCATCAGCATGTGCGGCAAGGTAACGGGGATCAGCCCGAACAGGTTGAAGATCGATGTCGGGTCCGGCGCCGCCAGATCCTGGATCCAGCCGAAGAACGGCGCGTGCCGCATCTCGATCGTGATGTAGAGCACCTTGTAGAGCGAGAAGAACACCGGGATCTGCAACGCCACCGGCCAGCAGCCGGCGAGCGGATTGATCTTCTCGGTCTTGTAGAGCTCCATCATCGCCTGCTGCTGCTTCATCTTGTCGTCCGCGTATTTCTCGCGGATCTCGAGCATCTTGGGCTGCACCTTCTTCATGTTCGCCATCGACGCATAGGATTTGTTGGCGAGTGGGAAGAACAGCGCCTTGACGATGACGGTGGTGGCGAGGATCGCCAGGCCGAAATTGCCGAAGAATTTGTAAAGCGTGTCGATCAGCCAGAACATCGGCTTGGTGATGAAATAGAACCAGCCCCAGTCGATCAGCAGGTCGAACTGGCGAATATGACGGTCCTTTTCGTAGGCGTTGATCGTCGAAACTTCCTTGGCGCCGGCGAATATCTCCGACTCCACGGTCGTTGACTGCCCGGGAGCGATCGTGACCGGATCCGACAGGAAATCGGACTGGTAGCTATGCGGGTGAGGCCCGCTTTTGAACTCGAAATAAGAGAATTTGGGCTGAAATTCGCGGCCGCCTGGCGGCACCAGGGTCACCGCCCAGTATTTATCGGTGATGCCGAGCCAGCCGTCGGTCGACTTGCCTGGCTTGAATTCTCTCTCCGATTCGACCTTGGAGTATTTGTACTCTTGCAGGCCTTCGCTGCCGGTGACGCCGATCAGGCCCTCGTGCAGCACATAGGTGCTGGCGATAGCCGGCTTGTCGAAACGGGTGACGCGGCCATAGTTCGACAACGTCGCGGGTGCCGAGCCGTCGTTCTGGACCGTGTCGGACACGGTGAACATATATTGGCTGTCAACCGAGAAGGTGCGCTTGAAGGTCAGGCCCTTGTCATTGGTGAAGGTCAGCGTGACCGGCGTCGCCGGTGTCAGCGCCGCATTGCCATCGGTCTGCCAGACGGTGTCTGGGCCGGGCAGCGTGCCCACATCCGGCGCGCCAGAAAAGCCGATCTCGGCGAAATAGCCGTTCGGCAGGGACGCCGGGTTGAGCAGGGCGATCTCGGGCGAGGTCTTGTCGACCGTCTCCCTGTAATGCTTGAGCCGGAGGTCATCGAGGCGCGCACCGGTGAGGTTGATCGAGCCTTCGAGGCTCGGCGTGTCGATCTTGACGCGGCTGGTCGAGGCAATCGCCTGGTCGCGGCCGGCCGGCGTCACCGCGTCGCCGCCAGGCGCGCTCGGAATGGCGCCGGGCTGCACCGGTGTTTCGCTGGCTCCCGGGCTGGTGCCTTGGGCGGCCTTCTTCTGCTCCGCCACGCGCTGCTCTTCGATGCGGGCGGCCTCGCGCTGCATCTCGCTGCGCGGCATCACATAGAAATATTGCCAAAGCGCCAGGATCAGCACCGACAGTGCGATGGTGATGAAGAAGTTGCGGTTGTTTTCCATCGAAGCCCTTGGCCTATCGTGTTCCACGCAATCTGCGGGAGAGTTCGGCCTTCAGCTGGCCGAAAGGAGTGGTAAGCACGTCTTCGCGCCCGACGATGACATAATCATTGCCCGGCGCCATGTCATCCGCGGCATGCGTGCGCACGGCCTCTCTCAGCCGCCGCCGGATGCGGTTGCGAACGACGGCGTTGCCGACCTTCCTGGTGACGGTATAGCCGACGCGCGGCGCCTCGCTGTCGTCGCGGCCCAGGACCTCGACGAGGAAAAGCCGCCCGCGGCGCTTTTCACCACGGCGGACAGCCAGGAATTCCGCGCGCTTCAGAAGCCGCTTGGGATGGTGACCCGTTGGCTTGCCGGTTGCGGGCAACGATCTTGTCTCTCGCTTGGTGCTCAGGCGCTGAGACGCTTGCGGCCGCGGTTGCGCCGGGCTGCGACGACGCCGCGGCCACCTTTGGTGGCCATGCGGGCACGGAAACCGTGCCTGCGTTTGCGGACGAGTTTGGACGGCTGGTAAGTACGCTTCATTTGTTTAAATACCGCGGGGTGCGGCCCTTCTTGATTCTGTCACTTTGTAACAGGAGCTTTGCCGGGCCGGTTTTGGCGCGATCGAAACCGCGCCGGGACGAATGGCCCGAGCGTGAGCGGGCTTATAGAAAGAAGGGTTTTGGAAGTCAATCCAGCGTCGGGCCGGCATTGTCGGACCCGGCAGGGAAGCCTTGCGGCCCTTTGTCCGGCTTCGACCAAGGATGAATTTGGCAAAAAAGCCGCAATCGCCTAATCTCACCCGATCAAGCGATCGTGAAGACGAGCAGTCCTTAAGACAAGCAGCCGTGATGACAGGCAGCCGTGACGACGAGCATGAGTGAAGTCCCAGCAACCGAGGAAAGCATCGCCCAGGCGAAGGCGGCGACCCGCAGGGTGCCGCTGGCGCGCGGCCTGTCGACCAAGCTGCTGCTGCTCACCATCGTCTTCGTGCTCTTGGCCGAAATCCTCATCTTCGTGCCCTGGATTGCCAGCTACAGGCTGAGCTGGCTGAAGGAGAGGCTGAGCACGGCCGCCGCGGTTTCAATCGTCCTGGTGCAGGGCGAACCTGCCTCGCTGTCGCGTGCCGCCCAGAACGACGTGCTGATGGCGATCGGCGCCAAGGCGATCGCCGTGCGCGACGGCGGCGTCTCGCGGCTTCTGGTCGTGGCCGAAATGCCGCCGCAGGTCGACGAGCATATCGATATCGCCAATGTCGGCATGATCAAGGGCATGACCGGCGCGCTGGACACGCTGTTTTTCGGCGGCAAGCGCATGCTGCGCGTTTTCGGCCCGGTCGGCGACAGCGACAAGGAATTCGAGCTGATCATGCCCGACCACCGCCTGCGCAATGCCATGCTGATCTATTCGCGCAACGTCGCCTTCGTCTCGTTGCTGATCTCGCTGTTCACCGCCATGCTGGTCTACGCCGCGATAGACCTGATCATGATCGGCCCGATCAGGACGATGACACGCTCGATGCTGTCCTTTTCCGAGGCGCCCGACGATCCCGGTCGCATCATTCACCCCGCCGCGCGGGGCGACGAGATCGGCGTCGCCGAACGCGAGCTGTCGCAGATGCAGGAGCGGCTGCAAAAGATGCTGACCGAGCAGAAGCACCTGGCCGATCTCGGCCTGGCCGTGTCGAAGATCAACCACGACATGCGCAACATCCTCGCCTCGGCGCAGCTGATGTCGGACCGCCTGCGCCAGGTCAAGGACCCGACCGTGCAGGCCTTCGCGCCAAAACTGCTGCGCGCGCTCGACCGTGCGGTGTCCTATTCGGAGGGCGTGCTGGCCTATGGCCGCACCCAGGAGCCGCCGCCGTCGCGCCGCAGGCTGCGGCTGCGCCAGCTGGTCGAAGACGTCCAGGGCCTGCTCGACATCGAATGCGGTATCGAATTCGTCAACGCCGTCGACCCGGTGCTCGAGGTCGACGCCGATTCCGACCAGCTGTTCCGCGTGCTCACCAATCTTAGCCGCAACGCCGTGCAGGCGATGGCGGCGGACACCGAGAGCGCGGTGGTGCGCCGCCTGACCATATCGGCCGAGCGCATCGGCAGCGTCAGCCGCATCGTCGTCACCGACACCGGCCCCGGCCTGCCGCCGAAGGCGCGAGAAAACCTGTTCGCGGCATTTCGCGGCTCCGCCCGCAGCGGCGGCACCGGCCTTGGCCTGGCGATCGCCCACGAATTGATCCGCGCCCATGGCGGCACGGTGGAGCTGGTCGAAAGCATCGGCGGCCGCACCACATTCGCCGTCACCATTCCCGACCAGCCGGTCCGGCTCGACCAGGCCCGCAACGGCCTGCGCCGGCCGGCGTAACGAACCGTTTCGTTACGGATCGTTTCAATTCGCAAATGGTTGGTCCGAGACTACGGGCTATCGGGCTCGGCCGCCGCGTGACGCGATCTTGCCTTCGCCGGCCGGCGCATGACGGCAAAGCATGACTGAAAAACTTTTGGCCAGGATCGGCTTGCTTTTCGCAAATTCAGTCGCTAGGGAACACGTCACATCGCGGCCGGTCGCCAGGATCGGATCGCGGGGGCTATGCAAAGCATGGCCTGTTGCGCGCCCGTAGCTCAGCTGGATAGAGCACCAGACTACGAATCTGGGGGTCAGGAGTTCGAATCTCTTCGGGCGCGCCAAATACCCACCGATCGCACGATATAGCCCGATTCCCATCAGACTACGCCCGCGCAAAGAGCGGGAGTGGTGCCAAGGTCGTGATAAGACCGATCGCCGCAAAGCCGTACGGTACAAAGAGCATCGTGCCGAGCGGACCGCCGAAGGCGAGCGCCGCGAACATGGCCGTGCCGACCCAGGCGATGACCTTCCCCGCATGGCCGGAATCGACCATTGCCAATCCCCAGCTCACGCCCCCGGTGATGATGAAGCTTTCGGCTCCACCGAGCACCGCACGTCCCACCAGAAGAATCGCAACCGAGAGGGTTGGCGAACTCACGAAGGTCAAGGACAGGAGATACAGCAATCCAGCACCGGCGGCGGCGATCAGGCCGAGCACGACGCTGCGTTTGCCGCCATTCGCATCCGAATAGGTGCCGGACCATATGCGCGTGACCAGAGACGCGGCAAATTGCTAGCCCGCAACCAGGCCGACGACGAAAGTTCCGAAGCCGAGATCCTGATTCACATGCAGCGGCAGCACCGGCAGGGCCGCGCCGATGACGAGAAAGCCGGCCAACACGGCCGCCATGATCGGCAGCAACGTCACGGCGGCCGAGGGCGGCGGTCTGGACGATGAGGGCAAAGGAGTCATTGCGACCAGCAGCGTTCAGTTGGCGGACCGTTTCTCGAACACGGAGCGCGCAACAGCGGCCGCCGAGAAAGCGTTCGGCCATCCGGCGTAGTACGCGAGATGGCTGATGGCTTCGGAGGCTTCCATGCGCATCAGTCCGTTATCCATCGCCCGGTTGAGATGGTAGGGAATCTGCTCGACCTGGCCGGCCGAGATCAGGGCGCTGACCGTCACCAGACTGCGATCGCGCGGGGCGAGATCGGGCCGCAGCCACAGGTCGCGAAACAATACGTCGGTCGTATCCCTCACCAGACCCGGCGATGCCGGTCCCGTGCCTTGCGCGACGCGGGCGGCGCGATCGGCCTCGGCTTTTTCGTCCAGCGGCAGGAAATCAACCATGGCCTTGGGGAGCTGGTCGGGTCCGACACCGCGCGCCGCGAACACCTCCTTCGTGATGCCCGTCGCGGCAAGCGCACCGCCCCAGCCGGCATAGAAGGCGAGATGCGTGATAATCTCTGAGATTTCGGCCGGCTTCACCCTATTGTCGAGTGCGAGATTCACCTGCTCCGGCAGGAGAATGCCCTGGTCGCGCGTGATCACGGCAGCGACGGTGACGATGCTGCGATCCCGCAGCGACAGGCCCGGCCTCTTCCAGAGGCCATTTGCAAGCTTCTCATCGGCGTAGCGCTCAAGCGCGGGCGAAACGGTTCGCACGTCTTCGCGGGACAGGCTGCCGGTCTGCGATCCGGTTTGCGCGGCGGTGTCGACGGCTCCCATGGAAAGAGCGAGAGCCAGAACGGTGGAGGTTTTCATGATGAAGCCTTTCGTTCAGTTATCCCGTCAGCGGTATTGCTCGTCGGAAACAGGTTCGTGCCAGTCGACGTTCTTGCCGTCGTCCATGTAGCTCAAGGCGATATGCGCCATGGGGCTGATCGCGGTCGCTCCATGCCAGTGCTTCACGCCGGCCGGAATCCAGACCACATCGCCAGGATTGATGCCGCGCCGCTCCTTGCCCTCTTCCTGCACCCAGCCTTGACCGCTCGTGATGATAAGCATCTGGCCTGCCGGATGGGTGTGCCAGACCGTCCGCGCCCCGGGGCGCGAAGTTCACCAGTCCGGTGCTCGCCCGCGTAATGTCGGTAGGCGGATAGAGCGGGCTGATGACCGCCTGCCCGGTGAAGTTGTCCGCCGTTCCGATCACGGCCGGCGTGCTGCCGTTCGTGCGGATTTCGATGGTCTCGGCCTCGGCCGGCGTTAGGCCGGCCGTGCTGATTGCAGCGGCAGCGAGAATCTTCTTGATATTCGTCTCCTTCTGCGTTTCAGCTTTCTTGCTGTTCACGATGAATGATGCGGGTTTTTCCTACACCTGCGGCATTGTCCTGATGCGCAGCGGCCTTCCAGGTTCAGGACAGCATTTCGACGCGCAGCGGATGTTCTCCGCGCATCAGAAGCGGCGCCGGTCCCTGGTCTAGTCGCCCAAGCCGGATCAGGCCGCGCGACCAGCGATAGGGACCATGAAACATCGCAAGATTGCCCAAGGGGGCGTAGTAGCAAAGATCGCCAGCTGCCTCGTTCCCGAAGCGACCGCTGCCTTCCTCGGTGAGCTTGCGCGGCAGATAGGCGATCTTCTCGTTGGACGAATAGTCGTCGATCGTCAGGTCCAGCGGCAGCATCGAGACCAGATCGTGCGCGGAAGGATTGTTCTCCAGCGTCGCCGTGAAATCCTGATCTGCAAAAACAAATCTCAGGCGCATCGGGGCTCCTTTCGTACCCTGGGTTGTGGAGGTCTGAGAGCGCACCGACGAGGGAAGCGCGAAGCCGGCAGCGCTTGCCAGCAAGGTGCGGCTTGAAAGCCATGCGTCGCGTGTCATTTAAGGTCTCCCAATCGGTGCGGCCATGCCCATTGTTCCGGCACACGGCCGCACCCTTCGATGCTACGGCCCTGTTATGCAGCCAGATGCTGACCGAAGAAGCTGGTAAGCCTGTCGAACGGAATCAGGTCCACACGGTCGTAGAGATCGACGTGACCGGCGCCCTGGACCCAAACCATTTCCTTCGGCTCGGCTGCCAGTCTGTAGGCTTCCTCGCTGAATTCCTTCGAATGCGCCTGATCGCCGCTGATGAACAGCATCGGGCGCGGCGAGATCGTCTCGATGTCGTTGAACGGGTAGAAGTTCATGAACTTGACGTTGCTGGTCAGCGTCGGCTTGGTCGTTATCTGGTCGGAGACACCCGCCGGGGTAAACTCTCCGCGGGGTGTCCGATAGAAATCGTAGAACTCACGCTGGATGGGATGCGTCGACGCGGTCAGTTCGAGATCGGTTCCGCCCGTATACTGGATCTGGCCGCCTTCGAATTCGGAGTAGCGCTGCTCGGCGGCCGCCGCGATGATCTGCTTCCGTTGCTCGACGCTTAGCGAGTGATTGAGTGCGTTTCGGTTCGCCGCGCCCATGTCATACATGCTTACCGTGGCGATGGCGCGCATGCGTGGGTCGATCTTGGCGGCGCTGATGACGAAGCTGCCGCTGCCGCAGACACCAATCGCGCCAATACGGTTGCGGTCGACGAACGCGCGTGTCCCGAGGAAGTCCACCGCCGCGCTGAACGCCTCGGCATAGACATCCGGTGAAACGATCTGTCGGGCTTCGCCCTCGCTCTCGCCCCAGAATGGCAGATCGATCGCCATGGCGATGAAGCCCTGCTCGGCCATCTTGGTGGCATAGAGGGTCGCGCTTTGCTCTTTCACCGCGCCCATTGGATGGCCGACGACGATGGCCGGATGACGTGCATTGCGGTCAAGGTTCTTGGGAACGAGCAGATTCCCCGCGACATTCATCTGGTATTGGCTTTTGAAGGCGACCTTTTCGAGCGTCACCTGATCGCTCGTGTAGAAATTGTTTGCACCGTTCGACATGTCTTGAGCCTTTGCGAAGTGAATGTTGAAGAGTGACGCCGCACTGAAAGCGGCTGCGCCGGCACCGGTCAGCTTCAAAAGCTCGCGCCGGTGGATTTCACGCTCTGATGTTTTCGTATCAGGGGTATTCATAGGCATTTCCGATCTCCTGTAGGTTTGGGTTGAATTGAGCCACTCGCCGCCTTGGCCAGTCCTCTCTCCGTCATCAGACGCCGGCCGGTGCCGATCAGCGCGATTGCAAAGCCGGCCAGAACCAAGCTGCCGATAAAGGTCGCGGAGATCGTCAGGCCATCCAGCAGCACCCCTCCGACTATCGCGCCCAGAAGGATCGAAGCTGGATCGCCACGACCATCAGGCTGCCGGCGGCCTCGGGCGCATCGTCCGCATTTTGCGACATCCATGTCATCCAAATCACCGACATCGCGGTAATGCGTTGTTGCAGTGCAAACCTAATGGTTTTGACATAAAACGATTACCCGTCGAAATTGGCATGAACTAATCGACTACATCGAATAATCTGTTGCGAGATGGCAAACGAAGGAAGCTCATGGCCAGAACCGATCTCAATCAACTGACGTGGTTTCAGGCCGTCGCCGAGGAGCGCAGCTTCACCAAGGCAGCGGCAAAACTCGGCGTCGCGCAATCGACGCTCAGTCACACGATCAAGCAGCTCGAAGCACGCATGGGCATACGCCTTCTGACCCGCACGACGCGTAATGTGGCGACGACCGTTGCAGGCGAAAGGCTGCTACAGACGATCGCTCCGCGCATTGGTGAAATCGAAGACGAGATCGCAGCGCTGATGGCGTTCCGCGAAAAGCCGTCAGGCTCGATCAGGTTGACCCTGTCCGACCACGCGCTCGAAAGCGTGGTCTGGCCGAAGCTTAAGCCGGTCCTCAGCGCCTATCCCGACATCGGCGTCGAACTGATCCTAGACAGCACCTTCCGAAACATCGTCGAGGAAGGCTTTGACGCCGGTGTCCGGCTTGGAGAGAGCGTCGAGAAAGACATGATCGCGGTCCGCATCGGCCCGGACTGGCGCTTGGTCGCCGTGGCTTCGCCGCGATACTTCGCGGCGCACGGTGTGCCTGTGCATCCGCAGGATCTGGTCCGGTACATCTGCATCAACATGCGCCACGAAACCGCCGGCGGTCTGTACGCATGGGAGTTCGAGAAGGATGGACAGGCGCTGCGTGTCCGTGTGGACGGTCAACTTACCTTCAACAACACCTACGCCATGATCGACGCCGCAGTGAGTGGCTATGGCATCGCCTATGTTCCCGAGAACATCGTGGAGCGGCACATCGCCTCAGGATTGCTGGTGCAGGTCCTCGACGACTGGTCGCCCTTCTTCGATGGCTATTTCCTCTATTATCCGAGCCGCCGTCAGAATCTTCCCGCGTTCAAGGTCATTGTCGACGCGCTACGCCATCGGGAATGAAGCGAGAGAATCTAAACCCGCGCGATTGGCTCACGCCCCATTTGGGAGGGTTCTAGAGGGCAATAGAGTAGACATAGTTCTCACCATTGCCCGGTGCGGCGCGCCATTAAACTCATACCCACCCTGGGGACATAGGTAACAGAATCTACCGCCGGTGGCCGGAAGGTCGCGAGGAGTGAGCGCCATCCTGCCAAAAGAGCGGTGTCGGCTGAAGCTGCTCAGTCGGCCTGCTTAACCTCCGGACCTGGTTCAGTCGGCGGAACTGGCGTGCAATCTTGGCCGGTGCATTCCTGCACAGGATCGTTCGCCGGCGGGAGACAGTTTTGGCCTTCACAATGAACGGGCGGCTGCGCTGTGGCGGCTTCGTTGTTCGGCGGCACAGGCCGATCCTCAGCGCGAACGGCCGGCATTCCAAGGTCGATCATGGCCGTGCACAAGAGCGCAATCCGAAGCAAATTCATTTTCGCCTCCGCAACTGACAGCGAGACGCAGATTATACCTTCGAACTGCGGCCAACATCCTGTCACCCGCGAACGGCGTTAACAGCGCGTTTCATTGCCGGTCGGAAGGGCATACTGATTGAGATCGAGCGTCGTCCTCTTCCTGGCAAATAGCGCCAGAAACGGGCTTTCAGCCAGAGGTGACTGAAGCCAACCTTCCGATTTTCCTGTACACGTGTTCGAAGGGTTCGAGGTGCGTTAGGGCTTCGCATATTCGAGGTTTTCAGTTCTTTCACGGGGGAACGTACATGACGGCATTCAACAGCGTCCGCTTCCGGGTCAAGCCGGGTAGTGAAGACGAATTCGTCGAACTGTTCAGCAGCGCTCCGCGCAATTTCGAGGGATTGCGAAAAATGGCTCTCATCAAATCGGGAGATGGCGCCTTCTTCTCGATTGGAGAGTGGGACACTTTCCAGCACATGGTCGATGCCAGGCCCAAAATGCTAAGCAATCTTGATCGGTTCCGGCATACGTTGCAGCAGCTTGACGGCGGATATACGGATGCTGTTTCCGGCGAGGCCGTCTTCGACACGGACGGCAGGAGCGGCGGCCGGTCGGTATAGTGTTCGCACTTCGAAAAGCTTATGCCGTGCGCCACGTCCCGGCCCTATTACCTAAACCGCACATTCCCCCTGGAAAGCTCTGCCACCGACCTGCATCCCATCAGCCGCATGTCGCGTTCGATCTCGGTTCGCATCAGGCCGAGCGCCCGCTCGACGCCTGCCTGTCCGGCGGCGGCCAGCGGGAAGAGGTAGTAGCGCCCGACGCCGACGGCCTTGGCGCCCAACGACAGGGCTTTCAGCACATGGGTGCCGCGCTGGACGCCGCTGTCGATGATCACGTCGATCTTGTCGCCCACCGCGTCGACGACCTCCGACAGCTGGTCGAAGGGGCTGCGCGAGCCGTCCAGCTGCCTGCCTCCATGATTTGACAGGACGATGCCGGTGCAGCCGATGTCGACGGCCTTTCTGGCATCGGCGACGCTCATGATCCCCTTCAGGCAAAACTCCCCGTTCCAGAAGCGGACCATGTCTTCGACGTCCTTCCAATCCAGCGATGGATCGAGGATCTCGGTGAAATAGCGGCTGATGGAAAGCGCTCCGCCGCCGAGATCGATGTGGCCGTCCAACTGCGGCAGGCTGAACTTTTCGTGCGTCAAATAGTCGATGGCCCATCTCGGCTTGATCGCGAACTGCATCATGCCGCCGAGCGTAAGCCGAAAGGGGATGGAAAAGCCGGTCCGCAGGTCACGCTCGCGGTTTCCGCCGGTGACGCTGTCGACCGTCAGCATCATCACCTCGACGCCGGACGCCTTGGCGCGCTCCATCATGGCGCGGTTCAGGCCGCGATCTCTGTGGAAATAGAACTGATAGACCTGCGGCGTCCTGTGCTTGCGGACTTCCTCCAGGCTGACCGTGCCGAGCGATGAGACGCCGAACATCGTGCCGAACTTCTCCGCCGCCGCGGCGACGGCGCGCTCGCCGCTATGGTGAAACAGCCGCTGGAGAGCCGTCGGCGAACAATAGACCGGCATCGCCAGCTTCTGGCCCATGACGGTGACCGACATGTCGACCTGTCCGACGCCGGCAAGGACGTTGGGGACGAGATCGCAAGCCTCGAACGCCGCCGTGTTGCGCCGCAGCGTCGTCTCGTCGTCCGCGCCGCCATCGATATAGTTGAAGATCGGGCCTGGCAGGCGCTGCTTTGCCAGCCGGCGGAAGTCCTGAAAATTGTAGCAGCTTTGCAGTCTCATGAAATCAATCGGGTATATGCCGGGCCCGATGTCAAGCCTGTGCCATTGTCGATCGCCGGCGCTCTCGCCTCAGCCCGCCACAGCGCCAACCGACTCCCGCTCCACCAGCGGGCATTCGAGCTTGGTGATGGGATAGCGGCCGCGACCGGGAGCAGCGGGGACTTCGAGCTGCTCGATCGCCCATTGTCCCATTGCCATATGCGGCAGGATCGACGTCGTCAGCGGCGGGAACAGATGCCGGGCGATCTCCTCGTCGTCATAGCCGACCACCGAAATATCCTGGGGGATGTGCAGGCCGGCCTCCTTCAGCGCCTCATAGCAGCCGATCGCGGTGCGGTCGTTCTGGCAGAAGATGGCGGTCGGCCGGTCCTTCAGCGCCAAGAGCTTGACGGTCGCGGCATAGCCGGCGCTCGCCGACCAATCGCCTTCGACGACCAGCGCCGGGTCGAACGGGATGTCGGCCGTCGCCAGCGCCCGGCGGTAACCCTTCAGGCGGTCCTGCGCCGCCTGCATCCAGGGCTCGCCGGTAATGGTGGCGATACGTCTGTGGCCATGGCTGATCAGGTGCCGGGTCGAGCTCTGCCCGCCGGCGATTTCGCTCGGCACCACGGCCGGGAAGGCATAGTCGGCGGTGTAGCAATTGAGCAGGATGACCGGGATGTCGAGGCCGTAGAGATAGTCCGGCGCGACGATCTCGCGGGTGAAGATGGTCATGTAGATCAGCGCCGAGATGCCCCGCTTGGTCAGCGCCGCGATGGCGCGGGGCTCCATCACCTCGTCGCCCATGGTCTGCGCCACCAAAAGCACATTGCCGGCGTTCCAAGAGGCTTGCCGCGCCCCTTCGATGGCGACGACCGCCTCCGGGCTGGTCGCCAGTTGGTCGACGGCGAAGCCGATCACGCCATCCAGCCCGTCGAATGCGGCAACAGGGGCTCGCAAGGCAGAAAACACCGGCGGCGAATAGCCCAGCGTTCGTGCGGTCTCGATCACCCGCTCTCGGGTTTGCTGCGACAGCCTGATGCCGGGCGTGTTGTTGAGGACGAACGAGACCGTCGCCTGCGAACAGCCTGCAGCCCTGGCGATGTCGGTCATGGTGACGCGGCCCTTGGAGTTTTTCCCGGACGGCTTGCGCCGTCTGGCACCCTGAAGGACCGCATCCCGAAGTGGTTCGTTCATGTTGTTGGTCCCTCGAATTTCGCATTTATAAGGCAAAGCGCTACTAATAGATATAATCCACCCTCTTCGGCGAATTCAGTCGCCCAGTCCCAAGCAGCAACGACTGGAAGGCCTCTCCTTTGTGGCGAGAATCCCGATCAAGTAATACTCTTTACTAATATCTGGCATCCCTATAACGTCAATCCGTCAGGCCCGGACGACATCGGACCGCGCATGTTCGGAACGCCAGCCAGCTTTGTATCGGACGGTTCCCGTCAGCCGAAGCTCGCCTGCCGTTTCGGAGAAATGTCAGACAAATCGGACTATTTACGAACGGCGAATGAGTCTCTAAAGTCGATGATCGCGGCTGGAATGGCGTCGTTCCTCGCTGCCGGAACCCTGAGGAGGAGGGCGTCCAAGCCGCGTCGGCACGTTCATCATCAGCGAAAATCACTGAGTCAAATGGGAGGTTGAACATGAAATCTGTAATACGAAATGCGTCCGTCGCCGCTGCGGCCTTGCTGCTCGGGCTGTCCGCCAGCGCAATCGCGCGGGCCGACGACAAGCCGACACTGGCCTTCGTCGTCAACGGCGCTTCCGATTTCTGGAAGGCGGCCGAAGCCGGCGTCAAGAAGGCTCAAGGCGAACTGCCCAACTACAATCTGGAACTCAAATATCCGGAGCAGTCCTCGGTCGCCATCCAGCAGCGCCTGATGGACGATCTGGTGACGGCCGGCGTGAAGGCGATCATGGTCTCGGCCGTCGATCCCAAGACGTCGACCGACGGACTGAACAAGATCGCCTCGCAAACGGCGTTGTTCACCACCGACAGCGACGCACCGCAGACCAAGCGTGTCGCCTATATCGGCTCGTCCAATGTCGATGCCGGCAAGCAGGCGGCAGAGATCGCCAAGAAGGCAATGCCTGACGGTGGCAAGTGCCTCGGCTTCGTTGGCCTGCTCGGTGCCGACAATGCCAAGGAACGTATCCAGGGCATGAAGGACGGCCTCGCCGGCACCAAGATCGAATTGGTCGACGTGCGTGGCGACGACATCGATCAGGCTCGCGCCAAGAAGAACGTCGAGGACGCGCTGGTCGCCAGCCCCGACGTCACCTGCATGGTCGGCTTCTATTCCTACAACACGCCGCGCATCTATGAAGCGCTGCGCGATGCCGGCAAGCTCGGCCAGATCACCGTCGTCGGTTTCGATGACGATCCGATCACGCTGGGCGGCGTCAAGGAAGGCACCGTCGCCGCCACCGTCGTGCAGCAACCCTTCGAATGGGCCTATCAGGGCATGAAGCTGATGGCTGCCTATCTCGAGGGCGACAAGTCGGGCATTCCCGCCGATGGCCTGATCATCATCCCGACCAAGATCATCGGCAAGGACGATGTCGACGCCTACGCCGCCAGCCTCAAGGCGATGGCTGGAAAGTGAGCGAATTAGGTTGCGCCGGCTCAAGGTTCGCCTTGAGCCGGCGTTCTATTGACGGGCTTCGCGAGGCCCGTCAGTCTGAGACCAAACGGCTCACCGGCTGCTGTCAGGCGTGATGAATTATTCCGACCCATCCATCGTTGCATCTACGGACGCTCCGTTCCTGAGCCTCGACGGTGTGCGCAAGACCTATCCCGGCGTCGTCGCGCTGGACGGATTCTCGATGGACGTAAGGCCAGGCGAGGTCATCGGCCTGGTCGGCGAAAACGGCGCCGGCAAATCGACGCTGATGAAGATCCTCGGGGGCGTGACCAGGCCGGACACCGGCACCATCGCCGTCGATGGCGTCGCCCATGACGGGCTGACTGTCGAGGCCAGCATCGGCTCGGGCATCGCTTTCGTCCACCAGGAACTCAACCTGTTCGAAAACCTTGACGTGGCCGCCAATATCTTCTTTGGCCGCGAACCGCTACGCGCCGGGCCGCTCAAGCTGGTCGACCGCGCCAGGCTGCGAGCGCAGGCGGCGCCGCTGCTCAAACGCGTAGGCGCCAATTTCTCGGCCGATACGCCGGTGTCGGCGCTGTCGCTGGCGCAGCAGCAAATGGTCGAGATCGCCAAGGCGCTGTCGATCGAGGCGAGGCTGGTTATCCTCGACGAACCGACCTCGAGCTTGCCGATCGCCGAAACCGACAAGCTGCTCGGCGTCATCAAGGCGCTGAAGGCAGACGGCATCAGTGTCATATTCATCTCGCACCGCCTTCACGAGGTCGAGCGCGTCGCCGACCGCGTCGTCGTGCTCAGGGACGGAATGCTCGCCGGAACCTTGCCGAAGAGCGCCATCAATCACGACCAGATGGTCAAGCTGATGATCGGCCGCATGCTGAAGGAGCGCGAGAAGGCCGCGGAATCGGCGCGCCCGCCGGGCTCTGTCGCGCTGTCGGTCAAGGCCATTCGCACCGCCGCCTATCCTGACCGGCCCGTCGACCTCGACGTTAGGCATGGCGAGATCCTCGGCCTCGCCGGCCTCGTCGGCTCCGGCCGGACGGAGCTGGCGCGCGTGCTGTTCGGCATCGACAGGAGCTTTGGCGGCTCGTTCCAGCTTGACGGAAAAGATCTGGTTCTTGGTTCGGCCGCCGACGCAGTGGCCAACGGTATTTTCCTCGTCCCCGAGGATCGCAAGCTGACCGGCATCCTGCTCGACCTGTCGATTGCCCAGAACATCTCGCTGCCCAATCTGCCGGCGCATTCGCGGCGCTCGCTGGTCTCGACAAGCGCCGAGGCCGCCACCGCTCAGAAGCAGAAGACCGATCTCGGCATCAGGGCGCCCTCCGTCCAGACGCGTACCGGCACGCTGTCGGGCGGCAACCAGCAAAAGGTCGTGCTGGCCAAATGGCTGGCGATGAAGCCGAAGGTGATGATCCTCGACGAGCCGACGCGCGGTATCGATATCGGCGCCAAGGCCGAGATCTACGGGCTGATGCGAGCGCTGGCCGATGCCGGCGTCGCCGTGCTGATGATCTCCAGCGACATGGAGGAGGTGATCGGCGTTTCCGACCGCATTGCCGTCATGCATGAGGGCCAGATCTCCGGCATTCTCGACAAGGACCGGTTCAGCCAGGAAAACGTGCTGCTGCTGGCCGTTGGCAAGCAGCCGAAGTAATTCGCAGGCACTGGGAGAAGACGATGAGCAAGAAAGATCTCGGCCTGCTGATCCTGATCCTGGTGGTCGGCGCGGTGGTGGCGATCATCAACCCGCGCTTCCTGCTGCCGATCAATCTCGCCAACACCTCGAACCTGATCGGGCTGTTCGGCATCCTGTCGATTGGCCAGGCCTTTGTCATCATCACCGGCGGCATCGAATTGTCGGTCGGCTCGGTGGTTGCGCTACTCGGTACGCTGTTCATCGATTTCATCGCCGTGCGGGAGATGGAGTGGCCACTGGCCTTCGTGCTGATCATCGCGCTCGGCGCCATCATCGGCCTGATGCATGGCTGGCTGATCACCCGGCTCAAATTGCAGCCTTTCGTGGTGACCTTGTGCGGCCTGTTGATCTATCGCGGCGTGGCGCGCTTCTACACCGCCGACGGCACCGCCGGCTTTGCCTTTGGGCAGAACTTCCCGGAACTCGAATTCCTGACGGCCGGGCGGTCCTGGGGCGTACCGAACAGTTTCATCGCGCTGATCGTTATCGCCGTCGTGATGTGGGTGGTGCTGCACCGGTCGGTGTTCGGTCGCTATCTCTACGCCATCGGCAAGAACGAGGAAGCGGCAAAATATTCCGGCATCCGCACCGGCCGCATCGTCATGGCCGCCTATGTCATCTGCGGCGTGCTGACGGCGCTGTCGGCTATCTATTTCGCCATGTACACACGCTCGATCTCGCCGGCGAGCCACGGGCAGTTCTACGAGCTCTATGCCATCGCGGCGGCGGTGCTCGGCGGCTTCTCGCTGCGCGGTGGCGAAGGTTCGCTGATCGGCGTCCTCCTCGGCACGGTGCTGCTGCAGGAGCTGCAGAACCTCGTCAACCTGCTCGGCATCCCGTCCTCGCTCAACTTCGCCGTCATGGGCGGGGTGATCCTCATCGGCGTGCTGGTCGACCAGCAATGGGGCGTGTTCAGGGCGCGGCGGCGGATGCTGGAAGCTACCCGCAAGGGCGTGGCGGGTGCTGCCGCCGAATGACGCAAAAATAGCTGGATGAAATACGCCGACTGCCATTGGCAGGCATGAAAAGGTCAGCCTGAGCTTCGCGACAGCAGTTCAGGTTGATCTCTATTTGGAACGAAACCCGTATCTAAGCGTTTGTTTAAGCTTTGCTACGCGGAGGCGTCCCATGCCCACGAATCCAATAAGTACCGCCAAGGTAGGAACTCACCCCCTCCACCCGATGCTGATACCTTTTCCTGTCGCGTTTCTTGTCGGTGCGTTTGTCACCGACCTGGTTTTCTGGGGGACTGCCGATGCCTTCTGGGCACGGGCATCGATGTGGCTGATCGGGGCAGCCATAGTAATGGCCCTTCTCGCCGCGACAGCCGGTTTTATCGACTTCCTCAACGAGCCGCGCATTCGCGCCTTGTCCGACGCCTGGTACCACATGCTGGGCAACTTGACCGCGGTCGTTGTGGCACTGATCAATTTCTACCTTCGCTATGCTCAAGGCGCCGAGGCCGCGGTCCGACCGTGGGGCGCGCTGTTGTCGTTCATAGTGGTCTGCATACTGCTGTTCACCGGCTGGAAGGGCTGGGAAATGGTGTATCGGCATCACGTTGCAGTTCTGGATACACCGGCGGATGCACCAGCGAAGCCTACGACAACCACTAGCACGGATACTCATCACGCTGGTCGGGACCGGCACGCCGCATGAGGCCATATCCCGAAAAGTGGATACCGGTTTCCAAAAAAATATCGGTTAGACAAGTAGCGCCCATCCCGAATGCATCGGATGGGCGCTACTTTAGATAAGACCCGACATGTCGGAGAAGGCCATGGCCTTGCGCAGCACCTCGCCGAAGCGCTCGCCGGCGGCTTCACGAGGACCGCTATTGTCGATCGAGGTGACACCCGGTCCGGACAGCGCCACATTGGCGCTGCGCGCCAGCCGTGCCAGCACTTCACCGCGCGATTCGCGACCGCGCAATGCCAGCCGCTCGGCCAGGATCTGCGGCGTAGCCGTGATCTCGACGACAGCCAGATTGGCGTAGCGTCCCCGCAGCGCCGGGATGATCGCGCGCGAGACGTTGGCGACCGCGACGCGGCCGTTGGCGACCGACCAGTCGACTTCGGCCGGGATGCCATAGCGCAGGCCATGCGCCTCCCAGGAAATGGCGAAGGCGCCATCCGCTTCGGCCTCGACGAAGGCCGCGTCGGCGAGCGTATCGTGATCCTCAGTGGCCGCATCGCTCGGCCGGGTGATCACCCGGCGCACGAACTCCAGCCGGCTCTCGTCGGCAAACACGGCGCGCGCATAGCCGATCACCGTGTCCTTGCCGGCACCGCTCGGCCCGACGACGGCGACGAAGACGCCGTCGCGGATCGGAAAGGCCGCGGCTGACAATTCACGCTCGACCGATGCCGACACCATCATGCGACCCGGCGTCCCTGCCGCCAGACCGTGCGGACGACTGGAACATGGTCGTCGACCCGCACGCGAACCAGATCGGCGCGCCGGCCGGGCTCGATGACGCCGCGATCGGTGAGGCCGACCGCCTCGGCCGGGTTCTTCGAGACCATCGCCACCGCCTGTGGCAAGGAAATGCCCTCGACCACGTCGCCGAGGAAGAAGGCCGACTGGATCAGGCTGAACGGAATGTAGTCCGACGACAATATGTCGAGCAGGCCGTCGCCGGCCAGCGCGCGGGCCGAGACATTGCCCGAATGCGAGGCGCCGCGCATGACGTTCGGCGCGCCCATCAATACGCCGAGCCCTGCCTCTTTTGAAGCCCGCGCCGCCTCCTCGGTGGTCGGGAACTCGGCGACACGCACACCTTGCTCGATCGCTTCATCGACATGGCCGACGGTTGCGTCGTCATGGCTGGCGAGCACGATGCCGCGCTCCTGGCAGGCAGCAGCGATGAAGCTGCGGTTCGGGCTTGAGTTCCTCGCCGATTCCGCCATCCGCTTTTCGCAGAATTTCTGGAAATCGCGATCGGTCAGCTTCAGCTTGCGCTGGTAGTAATAAGCGTAGGTTTCCAAATTGACGAACTGGCGCTGTCCGGGCGCATGGTCCATCAGCGACGCCAGCCTGACGCGCTCGTCGCCGTCGAAATTGGCGAAGGCCGTGAGGCAGTCCGGCGCCGAAACCTCGCAGCGCAGATGGAGGAAATGGTCGGCCCTGAGCCGGTCCTGCTGCACGCTGTCTTCGATCGCGTCGGCCAGCTTGCGTATGTCGGCGGCCGTCAGGTCGGCATCCTCGTCCATGCCGACACGCAAGGCGTCGAGCACGGTGGTGATGCCGGCGGTCGCCACCTGCGCGTCATGGGCGAGCACAGCTGCGATCGGGTTCCAGCGCACTTTCGGCCGCGGCGCGTAATGGCCTTCGAGATGGTCGGTGTGGAGCTCGACCAGGCCGGGGATGATGAAGTCGCCGCCCATGTCCTCGCCGCTGCGGCCAGCGCCGGGGGCGATGTCGGCGATCACGCCATCGCGCAGCACGATCGACCCTTCGATGATCTGGTCGGCCAGTACGATGCGGGCATTGTGAAGAACGGTCTCGGCGGTCATTTCAGGCAGTCCTCGGAGCATTTTGCAACCAACTGAAAATGAATCGGCGTCGCACAATGCGGTTGAAGCAAATAGTCATTTAGGCAGTTCTTCTGGTCAGGCAGTTCTTCTGGCCGGGCGGCGCCCGAGCGCATGATGCGACAGCACCATGAACGGCGCACCCGGTTCAGTTTCCACAAACAGCGTCAGCGCGTCCACCGGCACCGGCCGTTGCAGCACGCCCGCAAACAGGCTGTCGATTGCTAGGCGAAGACGAGGGCTTTCCTGTGACGAGACCCGGCCGGACAGCGTCATATGGAAGCGAAACGTCTCGAAGACATAGGGGTAGCCCCACTGGCAGAGATTGCGGAATTCGTCGGGCTTCAGCGAATCGGGGCTGCGCCGTTCGATCTCGGCTTCCGTCAACGGCGCGCGAAAGCGGTCGAAGTCGCGCACCACATCATCGGCGAAGCGGTTGAGCGCCGGCAGCGGTGCTTCCGGCACCAGCGCGAAGAAGCCGTCGATCTGGCTGACGATCAGGCGCGGGATCGTCAGCACCGGCGTCGCCTCGGCAAAATCGTCGAGTGTCGTGCAAAGCGACGTTTCGGTCTCGTTGGGGGCCAGTCGAAAGGGCGCCTTCAGCGTCGCATGAAAGCCATAGCGGCGCGCCGAGGCGGTATGGAAGGCAACTTCTGCCGCCGACAGTTCGCCCGCAGCCTCGACCGGCTTTGTGGCGGCACCGAACGGGTCGCGGCCGAGCCAGTTGGCGGCGATCCGTGCCAGCTGTTCGTCCTGTCGGGGGGTGAAATAGATAGCGTAGCGCATCGAAAGTCCTCGTCAGCCCCGCTGCCATAGGCGATTTGCATGACGAAATGACGAAGCTGGTGATCGCTCCTGATAACAAAGTTGTCCAG
This sequence comes from Mesorhizobium sp. WSM4828, assembly GCF_055811175.1. Lineage (NCBI taxonomy): Bacteria > Pseudomonadati > Pseudomonadota > Alphaproteobacteria > Hyphomicrobiales > Phyllobacteriaceae > Mesorhizobium > Mesorhizobium sp. WSM4828. The sequence continues at coordinate 34,557 of NZ_JBVVQK010000009.1, forward strand.
GCGGGTCATTAGCCGACGATTTTTTCGCCTTGGACCAGCGGATGAAGGCGAAGCGAAACCTGTCAGGCCTTCATCAGCCATTCGTGCTCGGGCGCGTTGTGGAATTTCCACGTCCGCTTCGGTCCGGCCATGACGTTGAGGTAATAGAGATCATAGCCGTGGCAGGCTGCGCACGGGTGATAACCCCTGGGTACCAGCACGACGTCGCCGTCCTCGATCGCCATCGCCTCGTCGAGCGAACGAGCACCGCTCTCGTCCGCATCGGTGTAGACGCGCTGGAAAGCAAACCCCTGCGGCGGGTTGAGGCGGTGGTAATAGGTTTCTTCCAGATAGGATTCAGCCGGCAGATTGTCCTGGTCGTGCTTGTGCGGCGGATAGCTCGATGTGTGGCCGCCGGGTGTGATGACCTCGACCACCAGCAAGGAATCGGCCGGCTTACCCTCCGGCAGGATGTTGGTGACGTAGCGCGTGTTGGTGCCTTTGCCGCGAACCTCCTGGCCGAGATTGTCGGGCCCGAGGACACGGACCGGCAGACCGCCGCCCAGTCCCGGCGCCGAGCAGACGGCAAGTTCGAGATCGGTATCGGCGCTCACCGACCACTCCGACCCCTGCGGCACATAGACCGACCACGGCTTGCCGTCGAAGGGCGACATGCGCTCACCCAGCAGCCCGAGTTCCTTGCCACCGGCCTTCGCCTTACCCTTGCCGGTGACGAACACCAGGCAGACCTCACGATCCGCGGTTTGCCCGGAAGCGCTCTCGCCGGGTCGCAGCCGATGCAGATCGAAGCCGACATAGGTCCAGCCGGCGTTTTGCGGCGTCACATGGGCGATGCGGCCGTGGCCCTTATTGGCTTTGACGAGCAGCTTAGACATCTGGGGTCTCCTATTCCTCGACACTCGATTGGCGCAGCCAAGATTTCGATGGACTGTCGCGAAATCTTGGAGAGATTGGCCAGGCCTTCCAACTTCGTCATCCTAGGGCGAAGCAGGAGCGAAGCTCCGTCGCGAAGACCCTAGGATCCATGCCGTAACCTTGGCCGAAGGGCACAGCGGAGCAGAATTCTGCACCGTCATGCCACTTCGAAGTCATGGCATGGATCCTAGGGTCTGCGCCGCGTCGCTGCGCTCCTTGCTCCGCCCTAGGATGACGAAGCGAGGGGTGTTCCGGCCAATTGCCGACGCATGCGATCTGTCAGTCACGCGGTATCGATCCACAAAAAACTTCTGCGCCATGGATTTCCGGTCATTCCTTCGGCTCGGCCGAATCCTTGCCCCCGTCAGCCGGCTTGTAGAGATAGAAGAATTGCCAGACGGCATAGCCGGCGAAGCCGAGCGCGATCACGCCCCAGAACGGCGTTCCGGTAGCGAATTCGATCACCGACCAGACCAGGCAGACCGCGACAACGGCAACGCGCCGCCACAGCTGCCGGAAAAACGGGTGCTCGGAGTCTTTCATCGGATCAACACGTCTCCTCGCGAGCCTCAAGCATTTGGAAAGCCCTGTGTCTCCACCGTGTAGCCGGCCGCCGTCATCACCCGCATCAATTCCTTGTAGCCGACCTGCGCCATCTTGAGCGGCGGGTTCTTCTTCGGATCCTGCTCGGCCTCGACCACGAACCAGCCTTCATAACCATGGTCGGCGAACCTCTGGACGATGGAGCCAAAGTCCAGCGAGCCATCTCCCGGCACGGTGAAGGCACCAAGCGCCACCGCATCGAGGAAGGATTGCGTGCTACGATCCAGCTTATCGATCACCTCCCTGCGCACGTCTTTCACATGCACGTGGTTGATGCGCCGGTGGTGGTTATCAATAGCGCGCAGCACGTCGCCGCCCGCAAAGGCCAGGTGACCCGCGTCGAGCAGCAATGGAATGCCTTCTCCCGAATAGCGCATGAAGGCGTCGAGCTCTGGCTCGGTCTCGACCACCGCCGCCATGTGATGGTGATAGGAGAGCGGCATTCCTTGCTCTGCACACCATTCGCCGAACTGCGTGAGCCGCTTCGCATAGGCTTTCATCTCCTCGTCCGAAAGCTTGGGCTTGCTGGCAAGCGGTTTCGAGCGGTCGCCCTGGATGGAGCGGCCGACTTCACCATAGACGATGCAGGGCGCATTCACCGCCTTGAACAGATCGATCATCGGCTGGATACGATCCTTGTTCTTCGCCATGTCTTCGTCGACCAGCGTCCCCGAGAACCAGCCGCCGCAAAGCGTCACGTCGGCCTGCCTGAGGATCGGCAGCATTATTTTCGGATCGTTGGGAAAGCGGCGGCCCATTTCCATGCCGGTAAAGCCAGCCGAGCGCGACTGGCGCAGGCACTCCTCCAGCGACACATCATCGCTGAGTTCGGCAAGATCGTCGTTCCACCACGCAATGGGGGACATGCCCAGTTTGGCTTTCAAGTCGTCACTCCAGTTTCAGGCATTTCGAGGCGCTTTCGCGGATGGCTAAAAAACCCGCCCGCTCAGCGCTTCCTCGTATTTCTTGCGCGCCGCGTTCACTTGCGGCCGTGCCGAGACTTCCGGCACGGCGACATCCCACCAGCTTCCACCGGCCTCGGTCGAAACCAGCGGGTCGGTGTCGATGACCAGCACGGTCGTTCGCGTGTTCTTCTTGGCTTGCGCCAGTGCCGTTTCCAGCCCGGCGATCGACGCCACTTTTTCGGCAATCGCACCCATGCTCGCAGCATGCGCGGCGAAGTCGATCTCGGGCAAGGTCTCGTGACGGGCGTCCTTCAGCAGATTGTTGAAGTTGGCGCCGCCGGTCGCCATCTGCAGCCGGTTGATGCAGCCATAGCCGCGGTTGTCGAGCAACACGATGGTCAGCTTGAGGCCGAGCATCACCGAGGTCGCGATCTCGGAATTGAGCATCAGATAGGAGCCGTCGCCGATCATCACCACAACCTCTTCGTCCGGCTTGGCCATCTTGACGCCGAGCCCGCCGGCGATTTCGTAGCCCATGGTCGAGAAGCCGTATTCGGCGTGGTAGGAGCCGGGGGCGCCTGCCTGCCATAGCTTGTGCAATTCGCCTGGCAGGCCGCCGGCGGCATGGAGCAATATCACGCCGGAGCCCATGGCGCGCTGTACGGCGCCAATCACCTGCGCGTCGGACGGATAGGCGGCATTGGTCGACGCCGTCACCTTGCCCGCCTCCGCTTGCCAGGCCTTCTTGCCCGTGATCGCATTGTCGGTCCAGGCGGCAGGCGCCTTCCAGCCCTTCAGCGCCTCGCCGAGTTCGGCGAGCCCTTCCGCCGCATCGGCGACCAGCGGCAGCGCCTGGTGCTTTCCGGCGTCAAAAGGTTGCACGTTGAGCCCGATGATGGTCCTGCCGGCATGCTTGAACAGCGCCCAGGAGCCGGTGGTGAAATCCTGCAGTCTGGTGCCGACGGCAAGCACAACGTCGGCCTCTTCGGCCAGCCTGTTGGCCGCCGAAGTGCCGGTGACGCCGACCGCGCCCATGTTCAAGGAATGATCGTCCGGGAGCGAGGATTTGCCGCCTTGCGTCTCGCAGACAGGAATACCGGCGCCTTGCACCAGTTTTGCCAGTTCCTCGGACGCCTGCGAATAGAGTACGCCGCCGCCGGCAATCACCAATGGCTTCTTCGCGCTCTTCAGCGCCGCCACTGCAGCTGCTAGCTCTTGGCGGTCCGGGCGCTGCCGACGCGGCGTCCAGAGCCGCTCGGCAAAGAAACTCTCGGGGTAGTCATAAGCCTCGGCCTGCACGTCCTGGCACAGCGCCAGTGTCACCGGGCCGCATTCGGCGGGATCGGTCAGCACCTGCATGGCGCGGCTGAGCGCCGGCATGATCTGTTCCGGCCGCGTGATGCGATCGAAATAGCGCGACACCGGCCGGAGGCAGTCATTGACCGTCGCCGTGCCGTCGGAAAAATCCTCGGCCTGCTGCAGGACGGGATCGGGAATGCGATTGGCGAAGACGTCGCCGGGCAGAAACAGGACAGGTAACCTGTTTACATGCGCAAGTGCCGCCGCGGTCACCATGTTGAGCGCGCCGGGGCCGATCGAACTGGTCGCGGCCATGAAGCGGCGGCGGAAATTGGCCTTGGCGTAGGCGATCGCTGCATGCGCCATTGCTTGCTCGTTATGGGCACGGAAGGTCGGCAGCTCGTCGCGCACCTGGTAGAGCGCCTCGCCGACGCCGGCGACATTGCCGTGGCCGAAGATCGCCCAGACGCCGCCGAAGATCGGCACTTTCTTCCCGTGCATCTCGGTCATCTGTCGAGCAAGAAAGCGGGTCAGCGCCTGCGCCATCGTCAGGCGGATTGTCTTGGTCATGTCGGTTCCTCCGCAGTCCTTATGCCGCGCCTTCTTATGCTGCTTTGCGGCCGCGCGCGGCAAGCCATGCCTCGGTCAGTCGCTCGAAGCGAGATGCCATGTCGGCAACCGCCTCATCGTCCGACATCTTGCCGGCAAGCCATTGTTCGGCTGCGTTGATGAAGATGGTGCGGCCGACAGCGAAACCTTTGACGATGGGCGCCTTGGCGGTGGCGGCAAAGGCCGCTTCCAGTTCGTCCTGCGGCGCTTCCAAACCGAGCAGTACAATCCCGCGGCACCACGGATCGTGCTTCAGGATCACCGCCTCGATCTTTGCCCATGCGCCGGCCGATGCCTGCGGTTCGAGTTTCCACCAATCGGGCTTGATGCCGAGTGCGTAGAGTTCCTCGAGCGCGCGCGGTATCGTCATGTCGTCGAGCCTGCCGTGCTTGCCGGCGATGATCTCGACCAGAAGTTCTCTGCCCACTTTCCGCGCGGCCTCGAACAAAGCGCGCAGTTTCTGCTGCTGTTCGCTCTTCAGCGCCGCCGGATCGTCGGGATGATAGAAGCACAGGCATTTGATGCAGTGGTCGACCGGCCATTCGGTCAGTTGCGAACCTATGTCTTGCGAGAACTCGAAGCGAAGCGGCCGCGAACCCGGCAACTCGACCGGCCGGCCGAGCCAGGCGAAGGAATGGTGGGCGAATTCGAACATCGCCTCGCGTCCGTATTTTTCGTCGAGCAGCATGCCGTAGCCGGCGCGGCCAGCCGCGACCTTGGCCGCAGCCTTGACTGTCAGCACCTTGAAAGCTGGGATTCGCGACGGATCGGCGCCGGCTTTTGCCGCGACGTCCTCCAGCTGGACGCGGTGGTCGCAGGCGAACGCCATCAGCGAGGGGATGTCGCGCCGGCGCGTGGTCGCCCAATGGATGTGGTTGATCGCCTCGTCCTTGCGCAGCGCCAGATGCTTGCTGCCGTTTTTCAGGAAGAACTGCAATTCCTCGAAAGTCGGGTATTCAGGTGCGCAGAGCAGCCGCGACACGGCAAATGCCCCGCAGGCATTGGCCCAGGTCGCCGCCGTCGCCAGGCTTTCCTCGCCGAGCCAGCCGCGCAGGAAGCCCGACATGAAGGCGTCGCCTGCGCCGAGCACATTGTAGACCTCGATCGGAAACCCCTTGCCGACGACACCGTCCTCGAGGTCGTCACTGATCGGCCCGTCATAGACGATGCAACCCATGGCGCCGCGTTTCAGCACGATGGTTGCCGCCGACAGCGAGCGGATGGTTTTCAGCGCGCTCAGGCAATCGTCTGCGCCCGAGGCGATCATGATTTCCTCTTCGGTGCCGACGATGAGGTCACAGTCGGGCAGCACCGTCTTCAACTGCGCCGAGACGCGGTCGGATTTCACATAGCGCTCAAAGCCCTCGGCGTGGCCGGCGAGACCCCAGAGGTTGGGGCGGTAGTCGATGTCGAACACCACTTTGCCGCCCCTGGCCTTCATGGCACGGATCGCCTTGCGCTGGGCGGCGTCGCTGTTGGGCCGTGAAAAATGCGTGCCGGTGACGACGACCGCGCGTGCCGAAGCGATGAAAGCCTCATCGATGTCGTCTTCCGAAAGCGCCATGTCGGCGCAATCGCTGCGATAGAAGATCATCGGCGAGACGCCCTCATCCTCGACCGACAGCAGCACCAGGGCGGTCAGCCGCTCCGGATCGGTCTTGAGGCCTTGGACCGAAACGCCCTCGCGGGTCAGCTGCTCGCGGATGAAGCGGCCCATCTGCTCATTGCCGACGCGGGTGAGCAGCGCCGAGCGCAGGCCGAGCCTGGCAGTGCCGACTGCGATGTTGGCCGGACAGCCGCCGACCGACTTGGCAAAGGAAGTAATGTCCTCGAGGCGCGAGCCGATCTGCTGACCATAGAGATCGACGGAAGCGCGGCCGATCGTGATGATGTCGAGCGACGCATGTCTCGCTTCCACGGCTTCGCCCATTCGAACCTCCCATCGGCTTTGTTGTCTTGGGTAACACGCGCGAGCGGCAGCGTGGCGCCGGCAATATGAAATAATAATTCCAATCCATAGTCAATATGGAACGAGCATTCCCAAGGCTGAAAAGTGCTGTGCAAGGCTCGCGCGGTCAGAAACTTTGAAGTCAGACGAACGTCAAGGGTCTACCACTGAAACCTGCTGATTTACCAAGGAAGCGGGCCATCATCGTTGAAGTACCCGGCGGTCGGGCCATCGGCATCCAAGGTCGCCAGGTGAATGACGATTTCGGCCGCCTGCTGCACCGTGCGGTGACCTTTATACCCGTTGAGATCGGTGGCGGTGTAGCCGGGCGCCGCGGCGTTGACCTTGATGCCTTGGGGCGCGAGCTCCCTGGCGAAGGCCACGGCGATGGCGTTCAAGGCTGTCTTGGAGCTGCCGTAGCCCATCAAATTGACGGCGTGGTTGGCGGTGGCGGGATCGAGCGCCCGGCCGATGGACCCGGTGGAGCTGCTCACCATCACGATCCGGGCAGCAGGTGCCGCCAGCAGCAACGGCAGGAATGCCTGGGTTACGCGGATCGGGCCGAAGACATTGACGTCGTAGGTGGCCTGGATGTCGGCGATCCGCTGCTGGCTCGGCGGCAAGTCGTAATTGATGGCGACGCCGGCGTTGTTCACCAGCACGTCGAGGCAGGAGCCGGCCTGCCTGAATGCCTCGGCTGCCGCCTTCACACTGTCATCGCGCGTGACGTCCAGCTCAAGCCACTCCACGTCGAGGCCTTCGGCACGCAATGCCTGCGCCGCCGCCATGCCGCGTTCGGCGCTCCTGGCTCCGAGCCAGACCTTGAAGCCCATGGTCGCCAGTCGCCGGGCGATTTCGCGGCCTATACCCTTGTTGGCGCCGGTCACCAGCGCGCTTTTCGATGCTCTCATAATCGGTGTCTCCATTTTTTCTTGTGGAAGACCCACAAATGGCACCGAGGCGGCGCGCGCCGCGCGCCGGAAATTCTCCGGCTCTTGCCTAATCCTCTCATGCTGTTGCGCGGCCGGTACGAATGCGCGATGCTGGCGCAATGAGCGAAACGCTGCAGGAGCTGATCGAGATCGCCAGCCGCCATGCGCGCGGGCGACGGACAAGAACGGCGGTTCCCCGCGTTTCGATAGGCCGCAGCGAAGTCGCCACGGCGCCATTGCCAGGGGTGTGGGGGTCGGGGATCTTATTCGTATTGCAGGGCGCGAAGACGGTTCTGATCGGCGACCGGGCTCTTCGTTACGATCCGGCCAGCTATTTCATCTACACTGTCGAGACGCCCACCATCAGCCAGATAGTCGAAGCGAGCGCGGCGCGTCCTTACCTGGCCATTGGCTTGACCCTTGACCTGCAGGCCGTCGCCGCGCTTCTCGTCGAGCACGCGCCGGCCCTCAGTGGCGACAGTTTCTCCACCTCTCCCGCTGATGACGATCTGCTTGACGCGTTGCGTCGAATGATGCGGCTGCTTGACCGGCCAGCGGAGATTCCCGTGCTCGCGACCATGATCGAGCGGGAGATGCTGTTTCGGCTCCTGCAAGGCCCCCAGGGCGGAAAGCTTCGTGAACTTGCGCGCGCCGATGGCCATCTGTCCCGGATTGGCCGGGCGATCGCCTGGATCCGTTCGCATCCCCATCAGCCGGTCCGGGTCGGCGATCTGGCCGAGATCGCCCGTATGAGCAGTGCTGCGTTTTATCGTCACTTCAAGGCGGCGACGGCCATGAGCCCAATCCAGTATCAAAAGCAAATCCGCTTGCTGGAAGCCCGCCATCTGCTGATTGCCCAGCCGGGCAACGTGGCGCGTGTCGCCTTCGCTGTCGGCTATGAGAGTGCTTCCCAGTTCAGCCGGGAATATGCCCGCCAGTTCGGGTCGCCGCCTGCCCGCGACGCAGCGCGGCTTTTGGCAGAAGGCGAAACGGCAATAGAGGTGATCTAGCCCTTGCGCTTGCGGCCGCTGTCGCGCCGCTTCTCGCCGACCGCGACGGTCAGCGCCATGGCCAAAGCCATCGTCGCCGACAGCGAGCGGAAGCCGGCGAAATCGGCCTCGGCGACCTCGAACCAAACCCTGGCGAATTGGGCGAGCGGCGAAAAGGAGCTGTCGGTAATCGCCACGATCGGCACGCCTTGCTCCGAAATGACGCGCGCCTCCTCGATGGTGGCCGGGGCATAGGGCGAAAAGCTGATGGCGATCACGGCGTCCCTTGGAGAGGCAAAGCCGATCATCTCTGCATTGAGGCCGGCGGCCGATTCGATCAGCTGGTTGCGGATCTTGAGCTTGCCCAATGCATAGGCGATATAGGAGGCAACCGGGTAGGAGCGCCGCTTGGCCAGCACATAGATGGTTTCCGCCTTGGCCAGCACGGCGATCGCATCTTCGAAATGGTCTTCATTCAGCGTGCGCGAAATGTCGTTGAGCGAGGTGCTGGCTGCAGCAACAAAACCGTCGAAAATCGCGCGGTGACCGGCGCCTTCCTCCGCCTTGGCGCGCAATGCCGCCAGCCTTTCATCATAGGATGAGTTGCGCTCGCGCAGGCGCTCGCGAAACACCAACTGCAGGCTGGTGAAACCGTCAAAACCAAGCTGCTGGGCAAAGCGGATCAGGGTCGAAGGCTGGACACCGGCGGAGGCGGCGATGCTGGCAGCGGTGCCGAAGGCGATATCGTCGGGGTTATCGAGCGCATAGGCGGCGATCTGGGCGATGCGTTTCGGCAGGCTCTGGCGCCGCTCCAGGATCGTCGCCCGCAGCGTTTCGAAATCGCGAGGCACCCGTTCGTCCATCGTCGCTCCGCCCAGGCTCATCGTCTGGTCCCTCTGTGCCCCATCATAGCGGGCCTGTGCAAGAACACCATAAAAAATGAGACAAGCGTTCCATTCGCAAACAAAATGGACTAATTCATCCACACAAAATTTGCACGCAGCGGAGACAAGACAGATGGTCGGGGTAGGTCTTATCGGCACGGGCTTCATGGGCAAGTGCCACGCCATTGCCTGGAACGCGGTCGGCACCGTCTTTCCCGATGTGGCTAAGCCAAAGCTGGTCCATCTGGGCGAGGTCAGCGAGGACCTTGCCAAACGCCGTGCTAGCGAATTCGGCTTCGCCAAGGCGTCCGGCGACTGGCGCGCCGTCGTCGACGACCCGGATGTCGATGTCATCTCGCTGACCACGCCAAACCAGTTCCACCCGGAAATGGCTATCGCCATCCTCGAAGCTGGCAAGCATCTGTGGTGTGAAAAACCGATGGCGCCGAGTTTTGCGGAGGCGCAAGCAATGGCTGCGGCGGCCCAAAAGTCCGGCAAGGTCGCCGCGCTCGGCTATAACTACATCCAGAACCCGGCGATCCGTCATATCGGCGCGCTGCTCGACGAGAAGATCATCGGCGACGTCAACCATCTGCGTATCGAGATGGACGAAGACTTCATGGCCGATCCGGAGGCCCTGTTCTTCTGGAAGCACGAGGCGGCGTCCGGTTACGGCGCGCTCGACGATTTCGCCGTGCATCCGCTGTCGCTCATCGCCGTGCTGTTCGGCCGCGTTGCCCGCGTCATGTGCGACATGGCCAAACCCTATGCCGACCGCCGCGTCGCCTCGGGCGGGCGCCGCGCGGTCGAGACCTACGACATCGCCAACATCCTGATGCATCTCGAAAACGGCATCGCCGGCACGCTGCTGGTCAACCGTTCAGCCTGGGGCCGCAAAGGCCGGATCGCCATCCAGATTTTTGGCTCGAAGGGCTCGATCCTGTATGACCAGGAGCGGATGAATGAGTTCCAGCTCTATCTGACAGCCGACCGGCCGACCGAGCAAGGCTATCGCACCATCCTGGTGGCGCCGCACCATAAGCCTTATGACGCCTTCCTGCCGGCGCCCGGCCACGGCCTCGGCTTCAACGACCTCAAGATCATCGAATGCCGGGAACTTTTGACGCGGCTTGCCGGCAAGCCGGCGCGGATCATCGACTTCGACGAGGGGCTGGAGATCGAGCGCACCGTGCACGCGATGGCGCGCTCGTTCGCGGAACAGCGCTGGATGGATGTTAGGTAGTAAGCCCGCGCTGGTCTTCCCTTCTCCCCTTGTGGGAGAAGGTGGCCGAGCGAAGCTCGGTCGGATGAGGGGTGTTGGACGGATCGCTACAGCGAAGAAATAAGCGCTTAAAATCCCTCAATATTTTTACGCCGAGTTTTCTTCCAACACCCCTCATCCGGCTCGGCGCTGCGCGCCGATCCACCTTCTCCCACAAGGGGAGAAGGAGAAGTGCTCAGGCCGCTCCTGGCCGGCCGGCGATCATGGCGCGGCGCGCCGACCGGCGCCGCTCGACGGCGTCGGCAAGGCCGTAAAGCACCGTCTCGGTGGCTGCCCAGTCGATGCAGCCATCGGTGATGCTCTGCCCATAGACGAGCGGCTTGCCGGGCACGACATCCTGCCGGCCGGCGACAAGGTTGCTCTCGATCATGACGCCGATGATGCGCTCGTCGCCTGCCGCCACCTGGCCTGCCACGTCAGCCGCCACCCCTGGCTGGTTTTCCGGCTTCTTGCTGCTGTTGGCGTGGCTGACATCGATCATCAGCCGCCGCGCCACGCCGATCCGGCCGAGTTCCGCGCAGGCAGCAGCAATGCTGGGCGCGTCATAATTCGGCACAATGCCGCCGCGCAGGATGACGTGGCAGTCCTCGTTGCCGGTGGTCGTCGCGATGGCGCTGCGCCCGCCCTTCGTCACCGCCATGAAATGGTGCGGCTGGGCGGCGGATTTCACGGCTTCGGCGGCGATGCGCAAATTGCCGTCGGTTCCGTTCTTGAAGCCGACCGGGCAGGACAGGCCTGACGCCAGTTCGCGGTGGATCTGGCTCTCGGTCGTGCGCGCGCCGATCGCTCCCCAGGCGACGAGGTCGGCAATATATTGCGGGGTGGCCATGTCGAGGAATTCGGTCGCCGCCGGCAGGCCGAGATTGTTGACGGCGGCGAGCACATTGCGGGCCATCCGCAGCCCCTTGTCGATGTTGAAGCTGCCGTCGAGGTCGGGATCGTTGATCAGGCCCTTCCACCCGACCGTCGTGCGCGGCTTCTCGAAATACACGCGCATCACGATCTCCAGCCGGTCCGACAGGCTTTCACGCAGCGATGCCAAACGGCTGGCATAGTCCACGGCAGCGGTCGGGTCGTGGATCGAACAAGGGCCGACGACGACCACCAGCCGGTCGTCGGTGCCGGTCAGCATGGCGTGAATCGAATTGCGTGACGCGGCAACGGTCCGCGTCGCCGTCAGTGTGCGGGGTATCTCCCGCATCACCTCGTCCGGCGTACTCAGTTCTCTGATTTCCTTGACCCGAAGATCGTCTGTGGTGGTCAACACGGCTTTCTGCTCCTGATTGGGGAGACCTGCCGGCTAAAACAAAAAAGCCGCCAGGTCTGGCGGCTGTTCGGATGTTGTTGCTGCAATCTTCAGATCGAGCGCAATCCTCCCGCCGCCAGCGAGTTGCTAAAATACCAGAACGAGGCGGTCGGGTTGATCATGAGGGCTGATATAGTCGATGCGGAGGGGTTTGTCACGCGTCTGGTGGAGGACGTCTACTCCAGCCCATTCGCGATTGGCTGAAGCCCCCGAACTTCGTCATCCCTGGGCGAAGCAGGAGCGAAGCTCCGTACTCGCCGGCGTTATTCCGGTGACGCCCCGGCGATGCTCTGATCGTAGTCGACCAGCGAGCCGGTCATGACGCCGGACTGCGGGCTGATCATATAGCTGATCAACCGGGCAAGCTGCGCCGGCTTCACCAATTGACCCATCGGCTGCGCGGCTTCGGCCTTCTCCAACCAGTCCTCCGGCGCGTCGTGCCATTTCTTCTGCACGATCGCCTCGCCTTCGGTGTCCATCCAGCCGGGCAGCACCGCGTTGCAGCGGATGCGATTGCCGCGATAGGCATTGGCGACATTCTTGGTCAGTGTCGCCAGCGCTCCCTTGCTGGACGAATAGGGTGCCAGGAACGACTGGCCGCAATGCGCCGACATCGACAGCACGTTGACGATCGAGCCCGGTGCCTGGCGCGCCAGCAAATGCGCCACCACGCCCTGCATCAAGAAAAACGGGCCGCGCACATTGGTCTGGAATATCTGGTCGAAGAGATCCTCGGAGGTCTCAACCAGCGAGCCGCGAGCCGAGGTGGCAGCGGCGTTGACCAGCGCGTTGACGGTACCGAAATGGCCAATCGCCGTTTCGACCGCACGCTTGCAGTCGACCACCTTTGAAACGTCGGCGCTGATGAAGATGGCATCGACGCCTGCGCGCTTGAGAGCGGCGACAGCCTTGTCGCCCTTTTCCTGCGAGCGGCCGATCAGCGCCAGCGCCCGGCAGCCCTCATCGGCCAGCGCTTCGGCGACGGCAAAGCCGATGCCTTGTGCGCCGCCGGTGACGATGGCGCGTGTTTCGGAATTGCGACCGGCTGAACCGTTCATCGCCTTGCTCCTGTGTTTTGAGTTACTAACGATTTCCAAAGATTCATTGAGTTCACGATCGGTTCTTTGCGCCTTCGCAACGTTGAGAACTCGGTCGAGGCGCCCTCAACGTCGTCATCCTAGGGCGAAGCAGGAGCGAAGCTCCGTCGCGAAGACCCTAGGATCCATGCCGTGACCCCGGCCGAAGAAAGCAGCCGAGCAGAATTCTGCACCGTTAGCATCGCTCGGATGTAACGGCATGGATCCTATGGTCTGCGCCGCGTCGCTTCGCTCCTTGCTTCGCCATAGGATGACGACGTGATGGATGTTCCGGCTAATCACCAAACCCTGAGACCGACAACCTGAACTCCTCAAAACACTCGCCCGTGAACTAGTCGACGCGCACTGTTCTGCCTTCCTTGGCCGATTTCAGCGCCGCATCTGCCAGCCTGAGCGCCACCAGGCCGTCCTTGCCGCTCGGCGACGCCTTCTTGCCTGACGTCGCTGCCGCGATGAAGGCAGCAATCTCGTTGGCATAGGCGTCGAGATAACGGGTCATGAAGAAATCGTGCAGCGGCGGCCGTGTATAGCCTTTCTCATTGGCCAGTTCGATCGACACCGGCCGCTGGTTCTCGGCCGCAATCATGCCTTTCGAGCCATGCACTTCGATGCGCTGGTCGTAGCCATAGGTGGCGCGGCGCGAATTGGAGATGACGCATTGCTTGCCGGAGGCGGTTTCGAGGATGACGCTGACGCTGTCGAAGTCGCCGGCCTCGCCGATCTTCTTGTCGACCAGCACCGAAGCGTGCGCGCTGACCGCCACCGGCTCTTCGCCGAGCAGGAAGCGCGCCATGTCGAAATCATGAATGGTCATGTCGCGGAAGATGCCGCCCGAGCGGCCGATATAGTCGAGCGGCGGCGGGCCGGGATCGCGCGAGGTGATAGTCACCATTTCGACGGTGCCGATCGCACCGTCGTCGATAGCCTTGCGCACGGCGGCAAAATGCGGATCGAAGCGGCGGTTGAAGCCGACCATCAGGGTCGCGCCGGTCTTGTCGACGACGGCCAGGCATTGTTTCACCCTGCCGGCGTCGAGGTCGATCGGCTTTTCGCAGAAAATCGCTTTACCCGCTTTGGCGAAGCGTTCGATCAGATCGGCATGGGTGTCGGTCGGCGTGCAGATGACGACTGCGTCGATATCCCCGGCCTTCTCGATGGCATCGATGCTACGCACTTCGGCGCCATAGGCAGAGGCCAGATCGGTCGCCGCCTTCTCGAAGGCGTCGGCAACCGCAACCAGCCTGGCCTCAGGATTGGAACCGACGGCGCGAGCATGGACCTTGCCGATACGGCCGGCACCGAGAAGAGCAAAGCGAAGAGGCATGAAGAATTTTCCTTTGAGGATGGGAAGGGAGGGCGTGTCAGCGCCTGTGGCTCGGCGTTGGCCGTTACGCCGCAAGTTCTGCCTGCCCGGTCTTGGCACCGGTGATGTAGGAGACAATATCGTTGCCGTCGGTGTCCTGCTTGCGCAAATTGGCGACGATGCGGCCGCGCCGGAAAACGACGATGCGGTCGACCAGGTCGAACACCTGGCGCATGTTGTGAGAGATCAGGATCAGCGGCTCGCCATTCTCCTTCAGCGTGCGGATGATGTTTTCGACCTGCATCGTCTCCTGCACGCCGAGCGCCGCCGTCGGCTCATCCATGATGATGAGCTTGGAGGCAAAGGTCGCGGTTCTGGCGATCGCCACGCACTGGCGCTGGCCGCCCGACATGTGGCGGATGGTATTGGAAAGATTGGGAATCTTGACCGCTGTCCGGACCAAGGCTGCCTCGGTCGCCTTGCGCATGAACTTGCGATCGAGGATCGAGAAGGGCCCGAGATTGAACAGCACCCGCTCGCGGCCGAGGAACAGGTTCGACGGCACGTCGAGGTCGTCGGCCAACGCCAGGTTCTGGAACACCGTCTCGATGCCCGCCTCGCGGGCTTCGATCGGCCCGGCGAAATTCACTTCCTTGCCGTCGAACCACATCCTGCCGCTGGTGCGCTGCTCGACGCCGGTGATCTGGCGCACGAAGGTCGATTTGCCGGCGCCGTTGTCGCCCATGATGGCGACATGCTCGCCCTTGCGCAGCTCGAAGTTGGCACCCTCCAGCGCATGGACGCCGCCATAATACTTGGTCAGGTTTTCGGTCTTCAGGACGATGTCCGACATGATCAAGCCCTCATTGCCCGCAGGCGTTGGCGCCACTGGTCGAGAACGACCGCGCCGACGATGATCACGCCCTTGACCATCTCCTGATAATAGGCGTCGAGGCGCAGAAAGGTGAAGCCGGAGATGATGACGCCGAAGATCAGCGAGCCGATTACTGTCCCGATGATCGAACCGCGGCCGCCCGACAGCGACACGCCGCCGATAACCGCCATGGCGATCGCATCGAGCTCGTACATTACACCCATGCCGGCCTGGGCGGTGAGATTTTTCGAGCTCAGCACCACGGCGGCGAGCGCGGCGAGGACGCCGGCAATGACGTAGACGAGGATCTTGTGGTTGGCGATGTTGATGCCGGACATGCGCGCGGCGTCCTCGTTGGAGCCGATTGCATAACAGTGCTTGCCATATTTGGTGTAGCTGAGGATCAGCTGGAACAGCACTGCGAGCGATATGAAAATGATAACCGGCATCAGCCCCTTGCCGATGGCGGCGAAACTCTCGGTCGGAAACGAGATCGGCTGCCCCTTCGACCACCATTTAGCGATGCCGCGCGCGGTGACCATCATGCCGAGGGTGGCGATGAACGGCGGGATGCGCGTGTAGGCGATCAAAGCGCCGTTGACCAGGCCGGCCAGCAGGCCGCAGCCGATCGCGACCAGCACCGGCACGATCACCGGCAGGTCGGTCCAGCCCTGGGCGATAAACATCGCCTTGGGGTTCGGGTTGCCATTGACCGTCGCCACCTGGGCGAAGCTCATGGCTATCATCGCCGTGGCGCCGACGATCGAACCTGAGGACAGGTCGATGCCGCCGGTAATGATCACCTGCGTCACGCCGATGGCAATGATGCCGACGATCGACACCTGCAGGATGATGATCTGCAGGCGCGCTTCGTTGAAGATCGCATCGATATTGTCGCGGGTATTGAACAGGAAGCTGTCGCCCAGGAAAACCCGGCCGATCAGCTCGAAAGCGCCGACCAGGATGACGAGCGCCAGGAAGACGTTGAATTCGGCCGGCCATGCGCGCCGCCTCGCATCATAGCTGAGTCCGCCAACGCCGTGAGATGTCTGTGCCAATCGTGCTTCCTCCGTCAGCCCCGGTCTCCACTCGGCGCTGTTCAGGCCGAGAGGGAAAAAGCGGAGCGGCGCTGTCTTACTTTGGCGCGCCGCTCCGTATCGGACAGGTCCGCCTCAGTTCTTCTTCAGGAACTTGTCGATATTTGCCGGCGTGACCAGCTGGAACGGGATGTAGACCTTGTGCTCGACCTTTTCGCCCTTCGCCAGCTTGAGCGCTGCGTCAAGCGCGCCGGCACCCTGGCCGGCCGCGTCCTGGAACACCGTCGCATCGAGGTCGCCCGCCTGCATCGCCGCAAGCGCATCCTGGGTAGCGTCGACGCCGCCGACGACAACCGACTTCATGTCGATGTTGGCGGCCTTCATCGCCTGGATGGCGCCGATGGCGCTTTCGTCATTATTGGCGATGACGCCGTCGAACGGCTTGCCGGTCGACAGCCAGTTGGTCATCAGGTTCTGCGCTTCTTCGCGCTTCCAGTTCGACGTCTGCTTGTCGATGATCTTGATGAAGCTGCACTCCGGCGTGGCGATCACGTCGTCAATGTCCTTGGTGCGCTGCACCGCGGCCTGGTTCGACAGCTCGCCCATGATCACATAGACGTTGGCCTCTTTCTTGCCGGCTTCCTTGAACAGGCGGCAGACCTCCTTGGTCTCGAGCGTGCCGGAATCGGCTTCGTTCGAGGCGACGAAGGCCTGGTTGTCGGGCAGCGTGTCGACGTTGACCGGCTCGCGATTGACATAGACCAGTGGAATCTTGGCAGCGGCGGCTGCGTCCGACATCGCCTGGGTGGCCGAGGTGTCGACCGGGTTGACGATGATGGCGTCGACGCCCGAGGCGGCGAAGTTCTTGATCTGGTCGAGTTGCTTGGCGACGTCGTTCTGCGCATCCTCCACCTGCAGCTCGACGCCGTCCATGCCCTTGGCCTGCTCAATCATTCCGTTGCGCAGCACGGTGAGAAAATTGTCATCGAACAACGCCATCGACACGCCGATCTTGGCAGCAAAGGCGGACGAACTCATCAGCGCCGCGAACGCGACGCCTAAAAGCAGTTTTTTCATTTTATTTCTCCTCCACATTGGTGTCCGGCTGCACCGATCTACCCGGAATCCCCGATCTCGCAGGGAATTCTCTCCCGATTGCCATTTTTAGTTCCGGAGGCATTTGCCTGAAACAGATCTTCCGGAACGAAAGAACCAAAATGCTCAGTTGGTGAAATATTTATTCCATTTCGCGTGGGCGTCAAGCGAGATTTCGCCATGAGGAATGGATTTTCGGCATTTCGAGCACTTTTAGACCGACGCTCTGGCAAGTCAGGCCTGAAAGTGTTCTGATAGATTACATCATGTCTGCCGCCGATGACCGCGACGTCAGATGTTTTCCGGCAGATAAATGTCGAAGGGCAGAAAGGTCTGGCCCGGCGCGTTCGCAGCGCCGGTCTCGATGGCATGCGCCATCAGCCCGACAAGCTCGCGGCAAAGCGCCGCCAGTGGCGTCGAGATCACCATCGTCAGGAAATTATCCGCCAGCGCCGCGCGCGAGTCGGGCGTGATCTCGTTGCAGACGACCGCCGGCATCTCAGCCGGCTTTGCTTCCCTCAGCGCCGAGATCGCGCCTTCCATGCCGCCACCGGCGACATAGCAGCCGGCGAGATCGGGGTGGCGGGCCAGAAGCTCGATCATTGCATCATGCGTGATCTGGTTCGCTTCCAGATTGACCAATGTCTCGAGGAGAGTGAATTCCGGCGCCTGCTCGCGAAAGAAGGAGCGAAAACCGATCTCGCGAAGCTCATGGCCGTGGAAGCGATGGCTGCCGACGAAGAGGGCGACCTTGCCAGGTCTCTTTGCGGCCTTTGAGATCATCCAGGCAGCGGTGCGGCCAACCTTGCGATTGTCCAGGCCGACATAGCCCTCGCGAATACCGGACGCAAAGTCGGAAAGCAGGGAGAACACCGGTACGCCATTGGCTTTGAGAGCCTCGACGGCGACCGTCAGCGTCGGATGATCAGGCCCGACCAGGGCGACCGCCCTGGACTTGGTCGCCAGCTTGCGCATCCGCTCGACGATCTCGTCCGGCGCCAGCGAAGCGGCGAAGTCGATGGTCGCCACGCCGCGAAAGCGCGGCGACTGCGACACAGCCAGTTCAAGCTCGCGGGCAAATTCACTGTAGAAGACATCCTCCCGCCGCAACAGCAGGAACCCTAGCCGGTATTCGGGCAATTCATGGCGCATCCGCTGCTTGATCAATCCGGCTGCGTGATAGCCGATGCTGGTCGCGGCCTCATAGACGCGGCGTGCGGTTTCCTCGCGCACCGGCAAACGGTTGTTCAGCACCCGGTCGACGGTGGCAACACTGACCCCCGAAATGCGTGCCAGGTCGGTGATTGTCGGCCGTTTCGCCATCGCTGCCTCGCTCTACTTTCCGACTCCCTTTACACTATTCTGATGGAAAATGATAGAAACTATCTTTGTGATATTGAGCCTATCAGGGCTCGGCGCTATTTTGAACGCTGACCGAATATGATCGAGGCCTCCGCCATGGTGGATATTGGACTCCGAACCGGGAACACGACCCCCGCAGCAGCGTCCCGACGCGACTACAGCCTGATCGGCCGCGACGCGAAGCTCGCCGTCGAGAGCGGGCTGGCGGCGGCCGAGTGGTATCACACCGACGTGCCGCGCAAGCAGATGAAGGAGCTGATGCAGCGCTCCGACGGCCCGGCGATCCGCGATACCATCATCTGGCTCGGCACCATGATCCTCAGCGGCGCCGGCGCCGCCTGGTTCTGGGGCAGCTGGTGGTGCGTGCCGTTCTTCTTCGTCTACGGCGTCCTCTACGGTTCCTCCACCGATTCACGCTGGCACGAATGCGGCCACGGCACCGCCTTCAGGACGCAGTGGATGAACGACGCGGTCTACCAGATCGCCTGCTTCATGATCATGCGGAACCCGGTGACCTGGCGCTGGAGCCATACGCGCCACCACACCGATACCATCATCGTCGGCCGCGATCCGGAGATCTCGGTCATGCGGCCGCCCGATCTGCTGCGCGTGGTGCTCAACTTCGTCGGTATTCTCGATGCCTGGCATGCGATAGGCGACATGCTGCGCAATGCAGCCGGCATCATCAGCCCGGCCGAAGGAACCTTCATTCCCGAGCAGGAGCGGCCGAGGGCAATCCGCATTGCCCGCATCTGGACGGCAATCTATGCCGCGACCGTCGCGCTGGCGGTTTATACCGGCTCGTTCCTGCCGCTGATGCTGGTCGGTCTGCCCAGGCTTTACGGTGCCTGGCATCATGTCATGGTCGGCCTGCTGCAGCATGGCGGCCTGGCTGAAAACGTCACCGATCACCGGCTCAACAGCCGCACCGTCTACATGAACCCGATCAGCCGCTTCATCTACTGGAACATGAACTACCACGTCGAGCATCACATGTTTCCCATGGTGCCCTATCACGCGCTGCCCAGGCTGCACGAACTGATCAGGCACGATCTGCCGGCGCCGACACCGTCCATCCTGGCCGGCTACCGCGAGATGATACCGGCCTTCCTGCGCCAGCTGCGCAATGAGGATTATTTCATCAAGCGCGAACTGCCGCCGACGGCGAGGCCCTATCGCGAGGATTTCCACAACGATAACGCTGCCGCTGCGATGGCTGCCGAATGACAAGCCCATGCCGGGGCACCAAGAATCGGGGAAGGCGCAAATGAGCGACTGGGTCGAGGCCTGTGACGCCGGGGACATCGACGAAGAGGACGTGATGCGCTTCGACCATGGCGGTCGCACCTTTGCCATCTATCGCAGCCCCGACGACGAGTATTTCGCCACCGACGGGCTTTGCACGCATGAGAAGGTGCATCTGGCCGACGGGCTGGTGATGGACGATATCATCGAATGCCCGAAGCACAATGGCCGCTTCAATTACAAGACTGGGGTTGCCAGGGGTGCGCCGGTCTGCGTCGATCTAAGAACCTATCCGGTCAAAGTCGACGCCGGCAAAGTCCTTGTCCGGATCGGTTGATGATGAGGGAAGGAATGGTCATCATTGGCGCCGGCGAGTGCGGCGGGCGCGCCGCCCTTGCGCTGCGCGAGCTCGGCTATGATGGCCCGGTAACCCTGGTCGGCGACGAGCCGCACCTGCCCTATGAGCGGCCGCCGCTGTCGAAAGACGCGATGGTCGCTGACGCGCCCCTGCTCAAGGCGATCGCCAGTGAGGCGATCCTGGCCGAAAGATCGGTCAGGCATGTCCATTCGGTTCAGGCCGTGGCAATCAACCGCGCGGCGCATGTCGTGCGCCTCTCGGACGGTTCCGTCCTGGCCTACGACAAGCTCCTGCTGGCGACGGGTTCGGTGCCGCGCAAGCTATCGATGCCGGGCCTTGGCGGGCGCTGCGTCTATCTGCGGACCTTCAACGACGCGCTGGCCATTCGCGCCCATCTCAGCGCCGGAAATCGCATCGCCATCATTGGCGGCGGCTTCATCGGGCTTGAGCTTGCCGCGGCGGCACGCAGACTGGGCGCGGCGGTCACAGTCATCGAGGCGCAGCCGCGCATTCTGATGCGCGGCGTGCCGGCCGAGATCGCCGAGATCATCCATCAGGCGCATGAAGCCGAAGGCGTCAAAATCCTGTGCGGCGAGGCCATCGCCGCCATTGCCGATAATGGCGCGGAAGTGCGCATCGCGCTCGCCGGTGGACACGACATTGTCGCCGATCTTGCCGTGATCGGCATCGGCGCCGTGCCGGTGACGGGACTTGCCGCGGAGGCGGGGCTGACCATCGACAATGGTGTCGCCGTCGACGCCGAGCTTCGCACCAGCGACCCGGACATCTTTGCCGCCGGCGATTGCTGCTCGTTTCCGCTTGCCATCTATGGCGGCCGGCGCGTGCGGCTCGAAGCCTGGCGCAATGCACAGGAGCAGGGCGCGCTCGCCGCTAGGAATATGCTTGGCGCCGGCGAGTCCCATGCGGCGGTGCCGTGGTTCTGGTCGGATCAGTACGGCCTGACCTTGCAGATCGCCGGGCTGTCGGACGAAGGCCGCGGCATCGTGCGCCGCGACCTCGGCGACGGCGCCTTCATCCTGTTCCACCTCGCCGAGGACGGCAGGCTGGTTGCGGCAAGCGGCATCGGCCCCGGCAACGCGGTCGCCCGCGACATAAGGCTGGCCGAGATGCTGATTGCAAAGCAGGCAAAGCCGGCGCCGGAAGCGCTAGGCTCGCAGACCGTCAAGTTAAAGTCGCTGCTGGCGGCTTGATCCGCCGCGTGGATAGTTGGCCGGACGCGTTCGCCTTAAAACAGCGCCTTCAGCTCCGGCAGCTTGTCGTTGACCAGCCAGCCATAGTAATTTTCCTCAGGCAGCTTTTCCGGGTCGCCCGCAGCGCGGCGCTTGTCGTTCTCGGCTTTCAGTGCATAGGCGCGCTGTTCGGGATTGCCGACATTGTAGAGCGTCGACGTGATGCCGGGATTGCCTGAGATGTCGAAGCCGGCAATGCTTTTATAGGCGTCGATCGACTTCCTGATCGTCGCCGCGACATAAGGCAGTGTCAGGTCAGGATCCATGATGGTCTTGTAGACCGCGTTCGGGTCGCCGACGTCGAGCTGCGGCAGGCCGGAAACCTTGTGCACGAGGTCGCTCATCTGCAGTGCCGTCAGCGGATTGAGCTGGCCAAGGCCAAAAGTCTGGCCGGCATAATAAGGCTGGAAGAAAGTGGCACCGAAGCGGTCGTTGGGAAAGCTCTCGCCGTTGACGGTTTTGCCGCGGAACGATCGGTTCCACACCTGTTCGCGGCACTCCCACAGATCGTAGCTGTCGGACTTCCCTGCGCATTTCGCAAATTGCGGCCGTTGCACGAAGTCGGTGATGTCCTCGCCATCATAGGCAAAGGAGAGCTTGCTCGACAGATACGAGATCGCCTTGACGTAGTAGGTCTGCAGTCGGTCATAGGCGTCGACGTTATAGGTGTGCTCGCCGACGATGGCGCCGACGATATGCATTGGGTCGATGCCATAGGCCGCGGCCGCCTGCTTGATCTTGCCGCGCAGCTCGGCATCGTTCTGGAGCAGCGCAAAGACCTTGCGGTATTTCGCCTGGAACGTGGTGTTGGTCGCCTGGGTGCGCCGGCTCGACGCGCCTGGTATGTCGGGCTGCTCGGTGTTGCGGTTGCCCGGCGGCACCATCGTTGCCGCTTGCGCGGCGAACATGGCTGCCGCCAGCGTCAGCCCCAAAATGACGAGGATCAGTTTTTTCATGCGCCGCCGCCCAGATAATCGCCGGCAAACTAGGTAATGCTCCACCGGGAGTCGAGAGACGCCTGCACCCTAGGGGACGAAAGCTTGCCGGATGCTTCCATTTGGCCACACATCGGGAATGCCGGGCCGTATCAGGCAGGCCGGGAGCAATTCCCCGGCCTCTTCGAGGATGGAGCGTCTCCTACAGGATGAAACGCGACAGATCCGTGTTCCTGGAGAGGTCGCCGACATGCTTCTCGACATAGGCGGCATCGATGGTCACCGAGGTGCCGTTACGGTCCGGCGCGTCATAGGAGATGTCGTCAAGCACCCGCTCCATCACCGTCTGCAGCCGCCTGGCGCCGATGTTCTCGACGCTGGCGTTGAGGTCCACGGCGATGCCGGCCAGCGAATCGATGGCGTCATCGGTGAAGACCAGGTCGACGCCTTCGGTCTTCATCAGCGCGATATACTGCTTGATCAGGCTGGCCTCGGTCTCGGTGAGGATGCGGACGAAATCGTCCTTTTCCAGCGCCCGCAGCTCGACGCGGATCGGCAGGCGGCCCTGCAATTCCGGCAGCAGGTCGGAGGGCTTGGCGACGTGGAACGCGCCCGAGGCGATGAACAGGATGTGGTCGGTCTTCACCGGTCCGTATTTGGTCGCAACCGTGGTGCCTTCGACCAGCGGCAGCAGGTCGCGCTGCACACCTTCACGCGAAACGCCGGCACCGATGCCGCCTTCGCGCGAGGCGATCTTGTCGATCTCGTCGAGAAAGACGATGCCGTCGTTCTCCGTCGATTCAAGTGCCCTGCGCACCACTTCGTCCTGATCGAGCAGCTTGTCGGACTCGTCGCTGATCAACAGCCCGTAGGACTCCTTGACGGTCGTCTTGCGCAACTTGGTCTTCTTGCCGCCCATCGCCTTCGACAGCATGTCGTTGATATTGAGCACGCCGATATTGGCGCCCGGCATGCCGGGGATCTCGAAACCGGGCATGCCGCCATTGCCGGTATCGGCCACTTCGATCTCGATCTCCTTGTTGTCGAGCTCGCCGTCGCGCAGCTTCTTCCGGAAACTGTCACGGGTGGCCGGGCTCGCCGTCTTGCCGACAAGCGCTTCGAGCACCCGTTCCTCGGCGTTGATGTGGGCACGCGCCTTGACGTCCTCGCGCATCTTCTCGCGCACCAGCCCGATGGCGATCTCGACCAGATCGCGGATGATCTGCTCGACATCGCGGCCGACATAGCCGACCTCCGTAAACTTGGTGGCTTCGACCTTGACGAAAGGCGCACCGGCAAGGCGTGCCAGGCGGCGTGAAATCTCGGTCTTGCCGACACCGGTCGGGCCGATCATCAGGATGTTTTTCGGCATCACCTCTTCGCGCATCTGGCCTTCGAGCTGCTGGCGGCGCCAGCGGTTGCGCAAGGCAATCGCCACGGCACGCTTGGCGTCTTTCTGGCCGATGATGAAGCGGTCGAGTTCCGAAACGATTTCGCGGGGAGAGAAGGTGCTCATGTCACTAAATTCCACTTTGCCACTGCCGAATGGACTCGAACGGATGCAGCAGCATGATCACGTTGAGTGTCAGATTGTCCCGGATGAGATAGCCGACACCGAATTCGAAGATGAGGGCGAGGGTTACGATCACCCATATAGGAAGCCTTCGCGCCATGACAAACCCCAGCACCATGGCCAGCGTGTCCGACACCGAATTGATGATGCTGTCGCCATAATAGTCGAGCGAGATCGTGCCCGCGCGATAGCGATCGATGATGAAAGGGCTGTTCTCGAGCAGCTCCCAGCCGCCCTCTATAACCACCGCAAAGGCCAGCCTGAGCCCGATCGGCGAGCGCGGGAAAAGGAACCACGCCAGCGCATAGAACAGGAAACCGTGAATGATGTGCGAGAAGCTGTACCAGTCGGAAATATGCTGGGAATTCTCGGAGCTCTGCACGATGCCGTGCCACAGCTTGACGTAGCCGCAGGTACAGATCGGCGTCCGCCCCATGCCGTAGAGGACCCCGGCCTGGAAGATGACCAGGCCGAGAACCAGCAGAAGCCCCATTCGCCAGCTGTCTTCGTAGGCCGAGACGGTTTTGTCGCTGGAAACGCTCATGCTGCTATTGCCCCTCTTCTGAGTCACCCTGTTCGGCGTCACCCTGTCCGGCATCACCCTGTCCGGCATCACCCTCTGGGGCATCAATCGCCATCAGCACGGCATCGCCATATTCCGACTTCCTGCGATCGATAGCCCTGAAACCGGCCTTTTCATAGGCCCGGATAGCCCGTGCATTGGCGGGGTCCGGGTCGATGATGACGCGCGGCGTGCCTTCCTCGAAAAGCTGCTCGACGAACTGCCGGACGATCGCCGAGCCGTGGCCGATCCCGACAAGCTCCGGCACGCCGATCGACAGATCGATGCCGAGGGTGCCGAACGGCTGGTCGCTATAGGGATGGCCGTCCTCCAGATGCGGATCGTAGCTCTGCAAATAGCCGATGGGCTTTCCGTCGAGCTCGACAATCAGCGGCTCGACCGAAATGCTGTCGATATGCTCGCGAATCTCCGCAATCCCGGTTTCTGGGTCGTTCCACCATTCGGCGACATGCGGCTCGGCAAGCCAGCCGGCGATCATCGGCAGGTCCCTCTCGGTCACCGGCCGAAAACCATAGCGGAGGCTCCGCTCAGGCGGCATCGAGAGTTTCGACGACGAAGCTGTTGTTGGTGTAGACGCAAATGTCTGACGCGATCTGCATCGCCTTGCGGGCGATCTCCTCGGCACCCTTGTCGCTATCCATCAGCGCGCGTGCCGCTGCCAGCGCGTAATTGCCGCCCGAGCCGATGGCCATCACGCCAAATTCGGGCTCCAGCACGTCGCCGGTGCCGGTCAGCGCCAGCGACACCGACTTGTCGGCCACCAGCATCATCGCTTCCAGCCGCCGCAAATAGCGGTCGGTGCGCCAGTCCTTGGCGAGCTCGACGCAGGCGCGTGTCAGCTGGTCGGGATATTGTTCGAGCTTGGCTTCCAGCCGCTCGAGCAGCGTGAAGGCATCGGCGGTGGCGCCAGCGAAACCGGCGATGACGTTGCCGCTTTTGCCGATGCGGCGCACCTTCTTGGCGTTGCCTTTCATGATGGTCTGGCCGAGGCTGACCTGGCCGTCGCCGGCGATCACCACCTTGCCGCCCTTGCGCACGGTCAGGATGGTCGTGGCATGCATGGTCAGTTCATTCGACATTTTCTGCTCCGATCAGCACCGATCCCATCGAGGCGATCGGCGCGTTACGAGTGACTTGATCGGCCATATGTATGCATAGGCCGGACGATTGCAAACCGGCCATCCGCCGGGCCGGACTGTGCTCCGCAGCGGTAACTGGCAATCGCCGGATCATGCTGCTAGAAGGCTTTCGTTTTCAGGCATGTGAACGCCTGAATGGTGCAAAATCTGAGACAAGGATGAGGTCATGGCGCCCCGTTCCGCCGAGATAAGCCGCAAGACCAAGGAAACCGACATCTCGGTGTCGGTTCAGGTCGACGGCTCGGGCAAATCCGACATTTCGACGGGCGTCGGCTTCTTCGACCATATGCTGGACCAGTTGTCGCGCCATTCGCTGATCGACATGACGGTGAAGGCCAAGGGCGACCTGCACATAGACGACCACCACACGGTCGAGGATACTGGTATCGCGCTTGGGCAGGCGCTGGCCACGGCATTGGGCGAGCGGCGCGGCATCATGCGCTACGCCTCGATCGACCTCGCCATGGACGAGACACTGACGCGGGCGGCAATCGATGTCTCCGGCCGGCCTTTTCTGGTCTGGAATGTTTCATTCTCGTCGCCGAAGATCGGTGCGTTCGACACCGAGCTGGTGCGCGAATTCTTCCACGCATTAGCGCAGAATGCCGGCGTCACGCTGCATGTCACCAATCATTACGGCGCCAACAACCACCACATCGCCGAGACCTGCTTCAAGGCCGTGGCGCGTGTGTTGCGTTCGGCACTTGAGCGCGACCCGCGCCAGCCGGACGCGGTTCCCTCCACCAAGGGATCCCTGAAAGGGTAGCGCCATGGCCATCTACGTCGTGATGGAGCCGCCAGGCCGCAGCGAAAGCGCGGACACCATCTTTGTCCGTGACGGCTTTGCCTGGCTCGGCTTTCTGCTGCCGCCGCTGTGGCTGGCCTGGCACCGGCTATGGGTCGAGGCCGCGTCGGCGTTTGTCGCCATGGGCCTGCTGTCGATGCTGGGCGAACGGCTGAGCCTGGAAACAACCGGTTCGCTTTTATCCCTGCTTGTCATGCTCTTTGTCGGACTGGAAGGGCAGGGCTTGCGGATCGCAGCCCTGCGCCGTCGCGGCTGGCATGAATGGGGCGTGGTCGAGGCGGACAGGCTCGACGACGCCGACATCCGCTATGTGTTGGAAGCCGATGCCCAGTCGGATGAACAACCGACGGTGCAGCGCATCGTCCCCGACGCAGCACATGCCCGGCCGGCGCAGATGGGCCTGGCGCTGGGGCTGAACCATATTCCGGGAAAGCCCTGAGATGCGGGTCGCGATCATCGACTACGGGTCGGGCAATCTGCGCTCGGCCACCAAGGCCTTCGAGCGCGCCGCGCATGAAGCCGGCATCGCCGCCGCGATCGAACTCACCGCCGACGCCGAGCGGGTCAGGACGGCCGACCGCATCGTCCTGCCCGGCGTCGGCGCCTATGCCGATTGCGCCGCTGGACTGCGTGCGGTCGCCGGCATGTGGGAAGCGGTCGAGGAGGTGGCGATCGCCAAGGCTCGGCCGTTCCTCGGCATCTGCGTCGGCATGCAGCTGATGTCGGAGCGGGGCCTGGAAAAGACCGTCACAAAGGGCTTTGGCTGGATCGCCGGCGACGTCAAGGAGATCACGCCGGCCGATCCGACACTGAAGATTCCGCAGATCGGCTGGAACACGATTGACCTGAAGCGCAAGCATCCGCTGTTTTCCGGCATTGCGACGGGCGGCAAGGGACTGCACGCCTATTTCGTCCACTCCTACCATCTCGACGCACGGAAGGAGGATGAGGTGCTGGCGGTTGCCGACTATGGCGGCCCGGTAACGGCCGCTGTCGCCCGCGACAACCTTGCCGGAACGCAATTCCACCCCGAGAAGAGCCAGGCGTTGGGCCTGGCGCTGATCACCAATTTCCTAGGCTGGAGGCCCTGAATCATGAGCAAGAAGGGCTATTGGATGGCAATGGTCGATGTCCACGATCCCGAGATCTACAAGCAGTACATCGAGGCCAATGCCGCGGCTTTCGCGAAATACGGCGCGACGTTCCCGGTGCGCGCCGGGCGGTATACCAGCCCAGAAGGGCCGACAGGCAATCGCCACGTGCTGGTGGAATTCGAATCCTATGAAAAGGCGATGGAATGCTACGGCTCGCCTGAGTACCAGGAGGCCTTGAAGTACAGGCTCGCCGGCTCGACCGGCCACTTTGTCATCGTCGAAGGCGCCTGAAGGTGATTCTGTTTCCGGCGATAGACCTCAAGGACGGCAAATGCGTGCGCCTCAGGCATGGCGACATGGCGACCGCGACGATCTACAATGAAGATCCCGCGGCTCAGGCGCGCGCCTTCGAAGAGCAGGGCTTCGAATGGCTGCACGTCGTCGACCTCAACGGCGCCTTCAAGGGCCAGAGCGTCAACAGCGCGGCGGTCGGCGCCATCCTCAAGGCGACAAGCAATCCGGTGCAGCTCGGCGGCGGCATCCGCACTCTGGCACAGATCGAGGACTGGCTCGACCGTGGGCTGGCCCGCGTCATTCTTGGCACCGTGGCGGTGCGCGATCCGGATCTGGTCAGGCAGGCCTGCAAGGCATTCCCGGGTAAGATTGCCGTTGGCATCGACGCCAAGGGCGGCAAGGTCGCGGTCGAAGGCTGGGCCGAGGCCTCGAGCCTCGGCGTCATTGAACTGGCGAGGAAATTCGAGGGTGCCGGCGTCGCCGCCATCATCTACACCGATATCGACCGCGACGGTGTGCTGACCGGCATCAACTGGGACGCCACCATCGATCTCGCCGAGGCGGTGTCGATCCCGGTCATCGCCTCGGGCGGGCTCGCCTCGATCGCCGACATCGTGCGCATGACCATGCCCGATGCGCAGAAGCTCGAAGGCGCGATCTCCGGCCGCGCGCTCTACGACGGCCGCATCGATCCGGCCGAGGCACTGGCGATCCTGCGCGGCAAGCCGATGGCAGGGGCGTTATCATGAAAGTCTCGATTATCCTCGCTCCTTACGACAGCGGGCACTATCACGAAGGGTGCGGCGAGGGGCCGGACGCCATCGTCGGCGGTGGGCTCGTCGAAGCCCTGACCGTGGCTGGCCATGACGTCGCCGTCGAAGATATCGGCAAGGTTGGAGACGAGCAGGGGCGCGAAATCGCAACCGGCTTTGCCGTCTGCAACGCCGTCGCGACCAAGGTTAGCCTCGCCCGCGATGGAGGACGCTTCCCCATTATCCTTACTGGCAATTGCCTGACCGCCGCCGGTGCGGTTGCCGGTGAAGCCGCGGATTCGATAATCTGGATCGATCAGCATGGCGATCTCAACACGCCGGAGACGTCGGCCTACGGCTTTCTCGACGGCATGGCGCTGGCGGCGACGCTCGGGCTCTGCTGGCGTCCGATGGCGGCAGCGATTCCGGGGTTCCGGCCGATAGACCCGGCGCGCTGCATGCTGGTCGATGCCCGCGACCTCGATCCCGACGAAAAGCGCCTGCTGGAAACCTTGCCGATCGTGCGCAGCGAATGTGCCGGTGCACTCGATATGGTCGGAAAGCTCACGGCGGCAGGGACTGTGCGGGCGCATCTGCATCTCGACCTGGATGTCCTCGATCCGGATGTGTTGCAGGTGAACCGCTACACGCATCCGGGCGGTCCGAGCCCGGAACAGCTACGGCAGCTTGCCTGCGGACTGGCCAGGTCCATCCCGATTGTCGGCGTGACGCTCTCGGCCTACGACCCGGCCTTTGATTCCCAGTCTGAGGTTCCGCCCGTCGTCGGCCAGCTGCTTGTCGATTTTCTTGCGGAGATCGGGAGGATCTGATGCTGAAAGCCCGCGTCATTCCCTGTCTCGACGTCAAGAACGGCCGCGTCGTCAAGGGTGTCAATTTCGTCGACCTGGTCGATGCCGGCGATCCCGTCGAAGCGGCAAAAGCCTATGACGCTGCCGGCGCCGACGAGCTCTGCTTTCTCGACATCACCGCCTCGTCGGAAAACCGCGAGACCATTTTCGATGTCATCGCCCGCACCGCAGAACAGTGTTTCATGCCGCTGACCGTTGGCGGTGGCGTCCGTCAGGTCGCCGACATCAGGAAGCTGCTTCTGGCCGGCGCCGACAAGGTGTCGATCAACACGGCGGCGGTGAAGACCCCCGATTTTGTCGCCGAGGCTGCCGACAAGTTCGGCAACCAGTGCATCGTCGTCGCCATCGATGCCAAGAAGGTGTCCGCTGCGGGCGAGGCCGATCGCTGGGAGATATTCACCCATGGCGGCCGCGAGAAGACCGGCATCGATGCCGTCGAGTTCGCTTGGCGAGTGGTCGATCTCGGCGCCGGCGAGATCCTGCTGACATCAATGGACCGCGACGGCACCAAGTCCGGCTACGACATAGCGCTTACCCGTGCGGTCGCCGACGCCGTACGCGTGCCGGTCATCGCTTCCGGTGGCGTCGGCACGCTCGACCACCTGGTCGAAGGCATTCGCGACGGCCATGCCGGCGCGGTGCTGGCGGCGTCGATCTTCCATTTCGGCACCTACAGCATCGCCGAAGCCAAGCTGCATATGGCGCAGGCCGGACTGCCGATGCGGCTGGACTCGCCGGGTAATCGGTCCTAGAGCCTTTCCGGCTAAGAAGAGGCTGTAAACGCCGTCATGACTGAGTTCTCGCTCTCCGATCTGGAGAAGATTATTGGCGAACGCGCGCGTTCCGGCGATCCGGATTCGTGGACGGCCAAGCTCTTTCAGCGTGGCATGAGCAAGGCAGCGCAGAAACTCGGCGAAGAGGCGGTCGAAACGGTGATCGCAGCCATCAGCGCCGACCGGGACGCGCTTGTTTCGGAAAGCGCCGATCTCATCTATCATTGGCTTGTCGTTCTCGGCATAGCGGACATTCCGCTGAGCGATGTGCTCAACGAGCTTGAACGCCGTACCGGTCGTTCGGGCATCGCCGAAAAGGCGTCTCGGCTGGACCGGGGCTGATCGCTGCGGAGGAACTCGATGGACCAACTCGCTCCTACCGAGAAGTATTCACCCTATCGTTTCTTCTCGGCCGAGCAATGGTCGCGGTTCCGCGCCGATACGCCGATGACGCTGACCGCAGACGAGATCCATCGTCTGCGGTCGCTGAACGATCCGGTCGATCTCCACGAGGTCGAGCGCATCTACCTTTCGATGTCACGGCTGTTGTCGGCTCATGTCGAAGCCAGTCAACTCCTGTTCAGGCAGCGCCAGGCCTTCTTCAACGCGCTGGATGTGGCCAAGACACCGTTCATCATCGGCATTGCCGGTTCCGTGGCGGTCGGCAAATCGACCACGGCGCGCGTGCTAAAGGAGCTGCTGGCGCGCTGGCCGTCGAGTCCCAAGGTCGACCTGGTCACCACCGACGGTTTCCTGCTGCCGAACGAAGTCCTGCGCCGCAACAATCTGATGGAGCGCAAGGGCTTTCCCGACAGCTACGACGTCGGCGCGCTGCTGCGCTTCCTGTCCGGCATCAAATCGGCGCAGCGCAACGTCCGCGCGCCGGTCTATTCGCACCTGACCTATGACGTCATTCTGGGCGAGTTCCAGACTATCGACCGGCCGGACATCCTGATCTTCGAAGGCATCAATGTCCTGCAGCCGGGCAAGCTGCCGAAGGACGGCAAGATCGTGCCTTTCCTGTCGGATTTCTTCGACTTCGCCATCTACATCGATGCCGACGAGGCGCTGATCCATCACTGGTATATCGCCCGCTTCATGCGGCTGCGCGAAACCGCCTTCCGCGACCCGGCCTCCTTCTTTCACCGCTATTCGCAACTTTCCGAGGATGCGGCCCGCGCCATCGCCGAGGGCCTGTGGACCAACATCAATCTGAAGAATTTGCGCGAGAACATATTGCCGACCCGCGCCCGAGCCGATCTCATCCTGCGCAAGGGCGCCAACCATCTGGTCGAGGAAGTGGCGCTCAGGAAACTGTGAAATCCCGGGACATTTCTTAAAGTCATCTTAACCCAGTCTTTCTATTGTCGGGCCTGATCTGCGGGCTCGGCAAACAAATGAATGCGCCATTCCTAAACATTGATCGGTCGGCAGCTGACCGAATCGCACATCCGGGCAGCGGCGCCGCAACGATTGCCCTGATCGTGCCTGTCCACAATGAGGAAGGCGCAATTGCTCCATTCCTCAAGGCGGTGTGCGAAAGCACTGCGCCGCTGAAGGACAAAGGCGTTGCCCTCGAGTTCATCTTCGTCAACGACGGCAGCAGCGATACGACGCTCGAAAAGCTGATCGAAGCCCAACAAACCGATCGACGCATCCAGGTAATCGACCTTTCGCGCAATTTCGGCAAGGAAGCTGCGATGACCGCGGGTCTCGACAGCTGTGATGCCGATGCAGCGATCCCGATGGATGTCGATATGCAGGATCCGCCGCACGTCATTCCGCTGCTTGTGGAAAAGTGGCGCGAGGGTTTCGAGGTCGTTCTTGCCAAGCGAGCCAACCGGTCGAGCGACAGTTTTCTCAAGCAACGCTCCGCCTCGATGTTCTACCGCGTTCACAACTGGATCGCGCAGCAGAAGATCCCGCACGATGTCGGCGACTTTCGTTTGATCGACCGCCAGGTCATCCAGGCGCTGCGGTCTTTGCCCGAACGCCGTCGTTTCATGAAGGGCCTGTTCGCCTGGGTCGGGTTCCGCACCGCAAGCGTCGAATATATCCGCGATCAGCGCATCGCCGGCCAGTCGAAATTCTCCGGCTGGAAGCTGTGGAACTTCGCGCTCGAAGGCATCACCAGCTTCTCCACCGCTCCGCTTGAAATCTGGACCTATGTCGGCGCGACGATTTCCGCGCTGTCGTTCCTCTACGGCGTGCTGATCGTCGCCAAGACTATGATCTTTGGCGTTGATGTGCCCGGCTACGCCTCGCTGCTGGTCAGTGTTCTTTTCCTTGGCGGCATCCAGTTACTCGGCATCGGCATCATCGGACAATACCTCGGCAGGGTCTATGCCGAGATCAAGCAGCGTCCGATCTACATCGTGCGCCGCAAATATGAGGGAATGAGCTGATGGAGATCGACGCCTACCGACAGATGGCCGCCACCGAAGACGAGCATTGGTGGTTCTGCGGGCGTCGCGCCATCGCCGAGGCGGTCATTCGCAGCATCGGCCTGCCTGAAAACGCGCGCATCGTCGAGATCGGCGCCGGCACCGGCGGCAACATCCGGATGCTGGAGCAGTTCGGCGCCGTGACGGCAGTCGAGATGAGTGATCTCGCGCGCAGGATTGCCCGGGAAAAGACCAGCCGCGACTTCCTCGCCGGACATCTGCCGGACAACATTCCTGTCGTGCCGCAAAGCTGCGACCTCGTCTGTCTGTTCGACGTGCTGGAACATGTCGCTGAAGACGAGGCATCGCTTGCCGCGATCCGCCAAATGCTGAAACCGGGCGGCAGCGTCGTCCTTACGGTGCCCGCACACCAATGGTTGTGGAGCACGCATGATGTGGGGCTGCATCATATGCGGCGCTATTCGCGCGATCTGCTGCGTCAACGAATTGAAAAGGCTGGTTTCGCGATCGACCGGCTGAGCTACACAAATGCCGCGCTCTTTCCGGTAGCGGCGCTGGCACGACTGGTTGATAGGTTGCGCAAGTCGGCCTTGCCAGCCGGCCATGCCACGCCGCCGAAACCACTGAATGCAGTGATGAAGGCAGTGTTTTCGGCGGAAGGCCGCATCATACCAAATGCAAGCCTGCCCTTCGGCGTTTCGCTGCTGGCGGTGTTCCGCAAGGACAGCGCCGTCGAAACCGGTCGCCTCGACGAGAAATTGGCAGCTTGACCGCGTCATGGGCACCGGCTCGTATCGTCGACTATCGCGCTTTGCGCTGATTGGCATTGCGTCGACGCTGATCTACGCCGTTTGCGCTTTCCTGCTGTCGCGTGGACAGGCAACGGCGGCCCTGCCGGCGGCGCTCACATCGTTTGCGGCCTACGCCGTCGCCGCGCTGTTCTCCTACACCGGGCACAAATATTTCACCTTTACCTCGGGCGGCAGCCACGCGATGGAACTGCCTCGCTTCCTCCTGCTCACCGCTTCCGGTCTCGCTGTCGCAATCGCCCTGCCGGGGCTTTTGACCCAGATGCTCGGCGTCCCTGCCGCAATCCCGATCCTGCTTACCTGCATTGCCGTGCCGGTCATCAACTATGTCGTCCTCGGGCGGTGGGTGTTTCGTGGTCTCTAGCGCGCGATCCGTCAGTGAACTGCTGCCCGGCGCCAACCGCTTCTCGCCCTTTGTGGGCGTAGCGGGTGCTCCGCTGCTGCTGGCCAGCCTGGTCGTCACATACGCCGTCTGGCTATCCACCGTTGCAATTCCGACCAATGTCGACGTGTCGTGGCTTCTGGTCGTCTGCGACCGCCTGCTTGGCGGAGAGCGGCTCAACACCGACATCGTGGAGACCAACCCACCTTTCTCGATCTGGCTCTACATGCCGCTCATGCTCCTGGAAAAGCTCACCGGCATCCGTGCGGAATTCTGGCTGACGCTTGGAGTCGTTTGCCTGAGCCTGGCCAGTATTTTCATTTCCGTCCGCATTTTCGCGCGCGATGAACCGGTCTACCGGCAGCCCCATGCGCTGTGGGCGGCAGCGGCGGCCCTGTTTTTGATCCTGTGTTTCATGCCGGATCAATTCGGCCAACGCGAGCACTTGGCGTTGATTGCCATTCTGCCTTGGCTGGCGTTGCAATGCACACGTCAGCGGACTCCGGATTTCGCCGCGGGCTCGCCTCTGGAGCACATGGTCGCGGGCTTCGGCGCGGCGGTCGTGGTCATGGTCAAGCCGCCCTATTTTGTGCTGGCCTTCATGTTGCCGTCGCTCTGTCTTGCGCTTGAAAGGCGGTCGCTGAGACCGCTCTTCGTCGCAGAGAACCTGGTTGGCGCTACGATCGTGGCCGCCTATGCGGCATCCATCGCGCTCTTCGACCGCGCCTATTTAAGCGACGTCCTGCCCTTGGTCAGGGAGGTCTATCTTCCGTTGAGGGCCTCTGCCGCCGATATGCTGGCAAACTGGCCGAAAGTGGTGCTGCTTCTGGCCGCCGCCACCGTGCTTGCGGCCGGCGGCCTGAGAAAGACGAGCTGGGACGTCAGGATTCCGCTTCTGACCGCACTGGGGTTCATTCCAGCCTTCATCATCATGGGCAAGGGTTGGCCCAATCACGCGCTGCCGATGGTCGTTGTTGCAACACTTGCATTTGGCATCCAGCTGCTGCGGTTCGGCACATTCGGCAGTGCAGGCTTCGTTCGTAAGGCCGCCCTGATCTTCGGTTGCGTGCTGGTGCTGCAAATAGCGGTCAGGGCACAGTACGCGGCGCTGACGACGGACAACGGCCCGATCGACCGCTCTGTCGCCGCGATCCGCGCGACGGTCGAAACCCCGACCATCATGTCGATTGCCGACCAGATGCAGGTTGCCCATCCCCTCGCCAGGCTGGTCGGCGGCAGGTTCATATCACGCCATCCGAGCGCCTGGGCGGTCTCCAACGCGGACACGCTCGCCCTCGTCACCGGCGATCTCGAACGGAGACGGGAACTTGAAACCATCCGCGATCGGGTGATCGGCGAAAACGCCGCCGAGATATCAGCGAAGAAACCCGACATCGTGCTGTCAGGCTCGCCCGCGTGGACTGCCCAGATGCTGCAGGACAAGCGGATCGCTGCCGCTTTGGCCGACTATCGTCTGCTGCACGCCGAGCCGGAAATCACTGTCTATCTTCGTTATACGGCGCCCGCGCCGCTCCAAACCGATTGAGGAGGCTTCCAGAAACCATGGCACGGCTGGATCCAATCGCTCCGCTCGACGACATATGGCTCGATCTCGAGAGCCTCGGTGCAACATCATGAGCGTCTCGAACGACATTGACGGCTTGAGCCGGTGGCGCGGCCGGGATATCGCGGCGTCGCTGCTTCCTAGCCGCAATGTCCTGGCCATTGCCGCCGTCACGGTCTTCTCGATCGTCTGGCAGCAACGTTGGGGAACTGTTACCGACACCAGCTGGCTGATCACGGTCTGCGAGCGCATGCTGTCCGGTGAGCGGCTTTACTCGCAAATCTACGAGACCAATCCTCCATTCAGCGTCTGGCTCTATCTGCCGCCAGTGGCTGCGGCCAGATTGCTGGGCACCGCCCCGGAAATCCTGGTTGAGGCCTGGACTTATCTTGCCGTGCTCATCGGACTTTCGCTCTCGGGTGTGATCGTCAAGCGCGCGGGTTTCACTGAAACTGCATCGCTGTTTGCACTGGGGCCGGCGTTTTGCGCAATGTTGGTGATCTTCCCCGGCAACGCCTTCAGCGAGCGGGAGCATATCGGCACGGCGCTTTTCATGCCGCTGCTTGCGCTTCATGCCTGGCGCGCGCGCAGAGACGCAGCTGCCCAACCAAGCATCGGGCTTGCCTTACTCGCCGGCCTGTCGGGCAGCATTCTGCTGCTGGTCAAGCCCTACTATGCGATCATGGTGTTGGCGCCGGCGTTGGTCGTTGCAGTGCGCCGGCGCAGTCTGAAACCGATCTTCGCCCCGGAACACTGGGTTATTGGCGCCATCTGCATTGTCTATCTCAGCACCGTCACGCTCATCCATCCGGAGTTCCTGCGCGACGTCTATCCCCTCTTGGCGGATGTTTATGGAAAGATCGGCATCTTTTGGCCGATTGTGACCGGCTACGGTTTCCCATGGTGTTTCCTTGTCTTCCTGATCTGGTGGCTGTGGCCTGCCGGGGGGTTTCCAGAGCTGGCGGCGGTGGCGTTGGCGGCATCGATCGCCGGCATGCTTCCCCTGTTCTACCAAGCGAAAGGCTATTCTTATCATGCCTATCCCGCGATCTTTTGCGCCGTGGCGGCCATTTTCTGCCTGCTGGCGGTGCCCAGGATCGTGCAGCAGCCGTCGAAGCTGTTGGCGTTCGTGACGGCTCCTTCGCGAGCTTGGGCACTGGCGGCGGTGGCAATCGCCTTCTTGCCGTACTGGAGCACCCAGAAACCAGGGCCGGCGCTGGTTGCCGCCATTCGCGCCGCCACCGATCGACCGACCGTGGCGTTGGTCAGTTCGGATATTTCCTCGGGACATCCCTTGAACCGTATGATCGATGGGCAATTCGTTTCGACCCACGTCAGCGATTGGCTTGGAGCGTTCGCACTTTCCCTGTCCCGGCAGGCAGCCCTCTCGGGTGACACCGCCGAAGCCATCCATTACCAGGCCATCATGGTACGCTACGTCGAAAGCAAACGCGAAGAGTTCGCGCGTCTGCGCCCGGATGTCATCGTCTTCAAGAAAAACAACACAATGTGGACAAGCCAACTGATGGGGCGTTTTGGCTTTGACGCCATCCTGGCGCACTACCGCATTCTCGTCGAGGACGAGACCGAGCGCATCTATCTGCGCGACGATTATGTCCGCCCGGGCGATCGGCCACCCGAACGGCCTATTTCGGCATCGTCACCCGTCGCAGCGTCAGATTGATGCGGCCGCCACTCCTGAGCAATGCCGAGGTCGACGGGTAGATACGGTCGACGCCGTGAAAGCAGAGCCGGCCTTCGCCGCCAAGCACGACGACGTCGCCGCTCTTCAGCCTGAACGATTTGGTGGCGCCGTCGCGCGTCGTCTGCCCGA
Organism: Mesorhizobium sp. WSM4828; assembly: GCF_055811175.1. NCBI lineage: Bacteria > Pseudomonadati > Pseudomonadota > Alphaproteobacteria > Hyphomicrobiales > Phyllobacteriaceae > Mesorhizobium > Mesorhizobium sp. WSM4828. The sequence goes on from NZ_JBVVQK010000009.1 coordinate 71,661, forward strand.
CCCGGAACAGGCAATCGTCGCCGAGCGACACCGAGACGACAGGCGCGGAGAAATCGTTCTCGTCGCGGTCCTGGTGAAGACCCATTTTGGCATCCTGCGAATAGAAATTGACCAGGCAGGCCTCCGGCGGATGCGCATAGCCGGATACGTTCCGCCACAGTTCGAGCAGCATCTCCGGGATCGCCGGCCAAGGCCTTCCGGTCACCGGGTGGGTCGGCTGGTAGCGATAGCCGTGCTCCTTGTCGGTGACCCAGCCCAGCGGACCGCAATTGGTCATGCGCACGCTCATCTCCTTGCCGGTACGCGGCATCGCCGGCACGAACAGCGGGGCCTCCTGCACGACCTGCCTGATATCTTCCACCAGCACGTCCTGCATGGCGCGCGACAGGTAGCCGGGCATATGGCGGACGCCTTTGGGCAGTACGAGCATCGCGGCGCTTGATCCATTGGTCTGGAGAAATCAGAATGCCACGGTCAAGTGAAAACGGCGACCCGAAAGCCGCCTCCGACGGTGGCTGCGTGCTTTAACCGGCGATCTTCGATCCCAGGCCGCTTCGGCTGTCAGTCATCCTCGACCCGGCCGCGCATTTTCTTGATCGAGCCGCGCCCGGCCTTGCTCTTGAGCCGTCTTTCGACCGCGCCTTTGGACGGCCTGGTCTTCTTGCGCGGCGGTGGTGGTGGTTCGGCGGCCTTGGCGACCAGTGCCGTCAGCCGCGCCCGGGCGTCCGCCCGGTTCTGCTCCTGGGTGCGGAAGCGTCCGGCTTCGATGACGATGACGCCGTCCTTGGTGGCGCGCTGGCCGGCGAGCTTGATGGTCCGTTCGCGCACCCGCTCCGACAGGCCTGGCGCATTGGCGGCATCGAAGCGCAATTGCACCGCCGTCGCCACCTTGTTGACGTTCTGGCCGCCTGGCCCCGACGAACGGATGAAGTCCTCGTGCAGGTCGCCCGGATTAATCACCGCATCGTCGGTAATGATGATCTTGTCGTCGGCGTTCATGCCGCAGTCATGGCGCGGCAGGCGAAAAAAGAAAAGGCCCGATCGAAGCCGGGCCTCGAAGCATCACCAGGGGCGACGGCTATTCAGCCGCGACCTGCATGCGTGGTGCGGCGCCGAGCACGGTGGCGTCGACATGGGCTTCGAACTTTTCGAAATTGTCGACGAACATCCCGACCAGCCTTGCCGCCTGCCGATCATAGGCGGGCTTGTCGATCCAGGTCGATCTCGGGTCGAGAATGGCGCGGTCGACGCCGGCAACCGTCACCGGTACGTCGAAACCGAAATTGGCGTCGGTGCGGAAGCCGGCCGCTTTCAGCGAGCCGTCGAGCGCCGCCGCAAGCAGCGCCCGCGTTGCCTTGATCGGCATTCGCTTGCCGGTGCCGTAGGCGCCGCCGGTCCAGCCGGTGTTGACCAGCCAGCAATCGACACCGTGGCGGGCGATGAGCTCGCGCAGCAGATTGCCGTATTCCGACGGATGCCGCGGCATGAACGGTGCGCCGAAGCATGTCGAAAATGTCGCTTCCGGTTCGGTAACGCCCTTCTCGGTCCCCGCCACCTTGGCGGTGTAGCCGGAGAGGAAATGATACATCGCCTGCGCCGGGGTGAGCCGCGCGATCGGCGGCATCACACCGAATGCGTCGGCGGTCAGCATGATGATGTTCTTCGGGTGGCTGGCGCGCCCCGTCTTGCTGGCGTTCGGAATGAAGTGGAGCGGGTAGGCACAGCGCGTGTTTTCGGTCAGCCCGCCGTCGTCGAAATCCGGCACGCGGCCGGCGTCGAGCGCCACATTCTCCAGCACCGTGCCGAAGCGCTGGGTGGTGGCGAAGATCTCCGGCTCGGCTTCGGCCGAAAGCTTGATCGTCTTGGCATAGCAGCCGCCTTCGAAATTGAAGATGCCGTGCGGTCCCCAGCCATGCTCGTCGTCGCCGACCAGCGTGCGCGACGGGTCGGCCGACAACGTCGTCTTGCCGGTCCCGGAAAGCCCGAAGAAAACGGCCGCGTCGCCGGCGGGCCCTTCATTGGCCGAGCAATGCATCGGCATCACGCCTTTTGCCGGCAGCAGATAGTTGAGCACGGTGAACACCGACTTCTTCATCTCGCCGGCATAGGAGGTACCGCCGATCAACACGATCATGCGCGAAAGATCGACGGCAATCACCGTTTCGCCGCGCGTGCCGTGGCGGGCGGGATCGGCACGGAACGACGGCAGGTCGATGATCGTCAAATCGGGCATGAAATGCTCGAGTTCGGCGGCTGCCGGCCGGATGAGCAGATTGCGGATGAACAAGGAGTGCCAGGCAAGCTCCGTGATCACCCTGGTCGGCAGCTTCAGCTCCTCGTCGGCGCCGCCGACCAGGTCCTGCACATAAAGGTCCTTTCCAGTCGCATGGGCGCGAAAATCGGCAAGCAGCGTATCGAACTGGATCGGCGAAATCGCCTTGTTGTTGTCCCACCATACATGCGGCGCCGTGCTTTCGTCGCGCACCACGAATTTGTCCCTGGGCGAGCGGCCGGTGTGCTGCCCGGTCTCGGCGGCAAGCGCGCCATGCGCGGTGAGTCGGGCCTCGCCACGGCGGATTGCCTCCTCGTAGAGCGCGGCCGCGCCGAAATTATAGCGCACCACGCCCGTGGTTCTCAGGCCGATCCGATCGATCGCGCATGCAGGATTGCGTTTGCCGGCTTCCGACATGGGTGTCCCTTCTTCGATTTACCGCGTCTTTACCGGCGAATTCCGGAACTCCCATTGCAGGAGCTAAAAACGTCAAAACCAGAAAAGACGAATGATATCAAATCATTAATCGATTTAAATATTTTGAAAGTTGTTTAAATCGTTTATATGTGCGAAAACACTGATGGTTGCCCAAAGGATTGGCGATGTTCAATCGTCCAATCCATATCGAGGTACAATTGTGGCCGCCGGCATGCCGCGCGTGACAGCGGATAAAGCCTATGCCACATTTTGTACCTAATTTGTCCTGCAAAAGCCCCTTCTCGACGAAAGAAGGGACAGCTCATGAGGGAGCCGCTTGAAATGGCAACAATCGCGCTTGTCGACGACGATCGCAACATTCTGACTTCGGTTTCGATCGCCCTCGAATCCGAGGGTTATCGAGTCGAAACCTACACGGATGGGGCGTCGGCGCTGGAGGGACTGGCGGCGCGCCCGCCGAACCTCGCCATCCTCGACATCAAGATGCCGCGCATGGACGGCATGGAGCTGCTGCGCCGGATGCGTCAGAAATCCGACCTGCCGGTGATCTTCCTGACCTCCAAGGACGACGAGATCGATGAACTGTTCGGCCTCAAGATGGGCGCCGACGACTTCATCCGCAAACCCTTCTCGCAGCGTCTTCTGGTCGAACGCGTCCGCGCCGTGCTGCGCCGCGCCAGCACCCGCGAGGCGGCGGCCAAGGCGCCCAACCAGCAGGCCCGGTCGCTTGAGCGCGGCCAGCTTGTCATGGACCAGGAGCGCCACACCTGCACCTGGAAGGGCGAGCCGGTGACGCTGACCGTCACCGAGTTCCTCATCCTGCATTCGCTGGCCCAGCGTCCAGGCGTCGTAAAAAGCCGTGATGCGCTGATGGATTCGGCTTATGATGAGCAGGTCTATGTCGATGACCGCACCATCGACAGTCACATCAAGCGGCTACGCAAAAAGTTCAAGGCCGTCGATGATGACTTCGAAATGATCGAAACCCTTTACGGAGTCGGGTATCGGTTCCGCGAAGCGTAAATAGGCAATAGGCAGTAGGGAATAGTCGGTAGTCAGTTTGAATGGTGCGAACGGCCACTCAGCATCGTCGCGATCTCACCCAACCATTTCTCTATTCCCTACTGCCTACTCACTAATTACTAAGCGGGAGCTGCTATTCGATGGCAGTGCAAGTAGAGCGAGTGAGACGGTCGGGCGCCGCCAGGCGCCCGCCGCGGATTCTGCCCGCCTTCGTGTCGAAAATTACGGTGCCGATGCGCCGGTTTCTCGGCCATCACATCTTTTCCAGCCTGACGCGGCGCATCCTCTTTCTCAACCTTGCCGGCCTGGCCGTCCTGGTCACCGGCATTCTCTACCTCAACACCTTTCGCGACGGGCTGATCGACGCCCGTGTCGAAAGCCTGATGACGCAGGGCGAGATCATCGCCGGCGCGATCGCTGCCTCGGCGACGGTGGAGACCGATTCGATCAGCATCGATCCGGAGAAGCTGCTCGAGTTGCAGGCCGGCGAAAGTCTCGGCCCCGGCTCCGATCAGCTCGACAACCTCGATTTCCCGATCAATCCGGAGCGCGTGGCGCCGGTGCTCAGGCGGTTGATCTCGCCGACGCGCACACGTGCCCGCATTTACGACCGCGACGCCAACCTGCTGCTCGATTCCCGCCATCTCTATTCGCGCGGCCAGATCCTTCGCTACGACCTGCCGCCGGTCGAAGAGGAGCAGCCGGACCTTCTGGAGCGCATCCAGAAATTCGTCTTCGATTTCTTTCGCAACAAGCAGCTGCCGGTCTATCGCGAGCAGCCGGGTGGCAACGGTGCTGCGTTTCCGGAAGTGGTCAAGGCGCTTACCGGCAGTCCGTCGACGATCGTGCGGATCTCGGAGCAGGGCGAGCAGATCGTTTCCGTGGCGGTACCGATCCAGCGCTTCCGTGCCGTTCTCGGCGTGCTGATGCTGTCGACCGAAGGCGGCGACATCGACAAGATCGTTGCGGCCGAGCGCAAGGCGATCCTGCGCGTGTTCGGCATTGCCGCCTTGGTTACCGCCATCCTGTCGATGCTGCTGGCCTCCACCATAGCCAACCCGCTGCGCCGGCTTTCGGCGGCGGCGGTCAGGGTTCGCCGCGGCGTCAAGAACCGCGAGGAAATCCCCGACTTCTCCGACCGCCAGGACGAGATCGGCAATCTGTCGATCGCCGTGCGCGACATGACCAATGCGCTCTACGCCCGCATCGAGGCGATCGAAAGTTTTGCCGCGGACGTCTCGCACGAGTTGAAGAACCCGCTCACCTCGCTGCGCAGCGCGGTGGAGACATTGCCGCTGGCCAAGAACGACAATTCGCGTGGCCGGCTGATGGACATTATCCAGCACGATGTGAGACGGCTGGACCGCTTGATCACCGATATTTCCGATGCCTCCCGTCTCGACGCCGAGCTGGCGCGGGAAGACGCGGGACCCGTCGACCTCAAGAAGTTCATCACCGATCTGGTCGCCGTCTCGCGCGAGGCCACACGCAACAAGAAGGCGGTCGAGATCGAATTCAAGGTCGCCAAACTGCCGCAGGGCGTGAAAGGCTACTTCGTCGTCGGCCATGATCTGAGGATCGGCCAGGTGATCACCAACCTGATCGAGAATGCCCGCTCGTTCGTCCCCGAAGAACGTGGCCACATTACCATATCGCTGGCGCGCGCCGGCAAGTTCAACATCGTTACCATCGACGACAATGGACCCGGTATCCGGGCCGATAACATCGATCGCATTTTCGAGCGGTTCTATACCGATCGGCCGGCCGGCGAGGCGTTCGGCCAGAACTCGGGCCTGGGCCTGTCGATATCCAGGCAGATCGTTGAAGCCCATGGCGGCACGCTGAGCGCCGAGAACATCCCGGGCACCAAGCCTGGCGAGATCAAGGGCGCGCGCTTCGTGGTGACGCTGCCGGCCGAAGGCTGACCGATGAATTCCAATCACGCCTGGTCCTATTGTGCAGCCTGAAAACATTCACGGCACCGCGATTCTGATAGGTGACCGCGGCATTCTCATCACCGGACCGTCCGGCTTGGGCAAGACGACGCTGGCGCTCGCCTTGATCGATCATTGCAGCCAGCGCGGGCTGTTTTCCCGGCTGATCGGCGATGACCAGCTCTATGCCGCCGATCGCGAGGGGCGGCTGGTCTGCCGCGCACCAGCCAGCATCGCCGGCCTCGTCGAGGTGCCGGGATTCGGCCCCAAACCGATACGGTTCGAGCCAAGCTGCGTGATCGACCTCATTGTCCGGCTGGCGCCAGCCGGCAAAATGGCCCGCTTCCAGGAAGACTGCAGCGAGCTCGTTTTCGGCGTACCGGTGCCGCGCATCGATCTTGCCGGGCGCAATGTAGCGGCGGCTTTGCCGGCAGTCATGTCGCGCCTGTCGATTGCGCCTTTCCTGTGATCCGATTTCGATTTTTTGCTGCAATGCGTCAAATTGGCCTGGGCCGGCGCAATTTTGGGCTTGTCAACGGGCCTTGCGTCGACAAGATAGCGCTCCCGCCACCTGGAACGGTCGGCGAGCATAAAATGCGCCTGTGAAGCGGCCATGACGGGAGCCACCAAAGAATGATCGGACTCGTGCTTGTAACGCACGGTCAACTGGCCGCCGAGTTCCGCAATGCCGTGGAACATGTCGTTGGGCCACAAGACAATTTCGAGACCGTGGCGATCGGTGCCGACGACGATATGGAACAGCGCCGCCGCGACATTATCGACGCAGTCGGCCGCGTCGATACCGGATCAGGCGTCATCGTTTTGACCGACATGTTCGGCGGCACGCCCTCCAACCTCGCCATTTCAGTGATGGAATCCGGCCGTATCGAGGTCATTGCCGGCATGAACCTGCCGATGCTGATCAAGCTGTCCAGCGTTCGCAAAGGCGACAACATGACGGCCGCGCTGGATGAGGCGCAGGCTGCCGGCCGCAAATACATCAACGTCGCCAGTCAGCTCCTGAGCAGTAAATGAGTGCGCTGTTGCCGGAAAAGGACAAGATCGTTCGCGACTTTCCGATCGTCAACCAGCGCGGCCTGCATGCGCGCGCCTCGGCCAAGTTCGTTCAAATCGCCAGCGGCTTCAACGCCACGGTCCAGGTCGAGAAGGACGGCGTCAAGGTCGGCGGCACCTCGATCATGGGCCTGATGATGCTGGCGGCGAGCCCCGGTTATTCGATCCGCGTCACCGCCACCGGCCCGGAGGCCGAAGAGGTCATCGATGCGCTGGAGCAACTGGTTGCTTCCCGTTTCGGCGAGGAATGCTGACGTGTTGGTCGCCGCTGAAGACATGCACGGATAAAGATTTCTTTATATCCCATTGTCGTCCGACTCCCGATCTGCTAGTCAGGCCGGCAACTCGCGCCCTCCGGCACGCCTTCGGGGCGGGCGCGTCCCGCAATCAATTCGCATCGGAGTACTGCCATGACGGGTAGCAAGGACTATGTGGTCGCAGACATCGCGCTTGCCGGCTGGGGCCGCAAGGAGATCGAGATCGCCGAAACCGAAATGCCGGGCCTGATGGCCTGCCGCGAGGAATTCGGCGACAAGAAGCCGCTCAAGGGCGCGCGCATCACCGGCTCGCTGCACATGACCATCCAGACGGCGGTGCTGATCGAAACGCTTAAGGCGCTCGGCGCCGATATCCGCTGGGCTTCCTGCAACATCTTCTCGACCCAGGACCACGCTGCCGCGGCCATTGCCGAGGCCGGAATTCCGGTGTTTGCCGTCAAGGGCGAGACGCTGGAGGATTATTGGGTCTACACCGACAAGATCTTCCAATGGGCCGATGGCGGCACCTCCAACATGATCCTCGACGACGGTGGCGATGCCACCATGTACATCCTGATCGGCGCCCGCGCCGAGGCCGGCGAGGATGTGCTGTCCAATCCGGGCAGCGAAGAGGAAGAAATCCTGTTTGCCCAGATCAAGAAGCGCATGCAGGCATCGCCCGGCTTCTTCACCAAGCAGAAGGAAGCGATCCGCGGCGTCACCGAAGAGACGACGACCGGCGTCAACCGGCTCTATCAGTTGCAGAAAAAAGGCCTGCTGCCGTTCCCGGCGATCAACGTCAATGATTCCGTCACCAAGTCGAAATTCGACAACAAATATGGCTGCAAGGAATCGCTTGTCGACGGCATTCGCCGCGGCACCGACACGATGATGGCCGGCAAGGTCGCGGTCGTCTGCGGCTATGGCGACGTCGGCAAGGGCTCGTCGGCTTCGCTCAAGGGCGCCGGCGCCCGCGTCAAGGTCACCGAGGTCGATCCGATCTGCGCGCTGCAGGCGGCGATGGACGGTTTCGAGGTGGTCACGCTCGAAGACGCGGCGCCGACGGCCGACATCGTCATCACCACCACCGGCAACAAGGACGTCGTTACCCTCGACCATATGCGCCTGATGAAGGACATGGTGATCGTCGGCAACATCGGTCACTTCGACAACGAGATCCAGGTGGCCTCGCTGCGCAACCTGAAATGGACCAACATCAAGCCGCAGGTGGATATGATCACCTTCCCGGACGGCAAGCGGATGATCCTTTTGTCGGAAGGCCGTCTGCTCAACCTCGGCAACGCTACCGGCCACCCGAGCTTCGTCATGTCGGCGTCCTTCACCAACCAGGTGTTGGCCCAGATCGAGCTGTACACCAAGCCCGGCCAGTACGAAAACCAGGTCTATGTCCTGCCGAAGCATCTCGACGAAAAGGTCGCGCGCCTGCATCTCGACAAGCTCGGAGCCCGCCTGACCGAACTGTCCGGCGAACAGGCCGCCTATATCGGCGTCACTCCGCAGGGACCGTTCAAGCCGGAACACTACCGCTATTAACCACGGCGAAACTTGCCACTAGATATTGAAGCCGGGCGATTGACTTTTCGCCCGGCTTTATTTTTGCGCTGATTGATTCTTCACGCCGATTCGCGCAAGCGCTATGGTGCTGATTCGCGGTCCGGGGACGAGGCCCGGGCGCACGCATCAGGGCGGTCTTGCATTCAGGCGGCGAAGAGGACCAAGACATGCCGGGGGATAACCCGCCTTGCGCGGGACAGGCCGTTTCCGGCGGCCATATCGATTCGATCACGGGCTCCGCTGCCAGAGGCGGCAGCCTTTTATGGCGTGCCGGCAGCCGTGTCGGGGTGCTGCTTGCGTCTTCCGCGCTGGTTGGTCCGCTGCTTGGCTTTACTGCACATGCCCAAACCCGCGTGGCGCAAAAGGCCGGGCTGTCGGTCAGCACGGTCGAGGTCATGCAACTCGCCATGTTCGTCGGCGTCATGGGGGCGGCCTTGCTGTCGGCCATCTTTCTGATCCGCGAAAGGGCGCGCACCTCGGCGGAAAATGCCGAGCTCAGGACCCGCATCGCCGACGTCAATGCAGCGCTGCAGCGCTCGGAGGCGCTGCTCCATTCCCGCGATCAGCGCGTGGTGGTATGGGCGGCCGAGAACAAGAAACCCGAGCTTGTCGGGACATTGCCGATCGAAAGCGGCGCGCCGGAGGACCGGGCCGCCTTCCTGGCTTTCGGCCGCTGGCTGATGCCGCGTTCGGCGGCCGCACTCGAACATGCCGTCGCGGCGCTGCGCGACAAGGCAAAGCCGTTCGATCTGGTCATCGAATCGCAGGCAGGCCAGCCGCTCGAGGTTCACGGCCGCAAGAGTGCGGCGCATGTGCTGGTTCGCTTCGTCTCGCTTTCGGAGACACAGCGAAGCCAGGCCAGGCTGAAGATCGAGAACCAGCGCTTAGCCGCCGACCATGAGACGCTGATCGGGCTTCTGGATGCGCTCAAGATGCCGTCATGGCTGCGTACCGTCGACGGGCGGCTGAAATGGGTCAACCGGGCCTATGCCGAAGCGGTCGAGGCCGAGAATGCCGAAGCGGCGGTCCGTGACGACAAGGAATTCCTCGGCGGCCAGGCGCGCGACACGATCGCTGCGCAACACAAGTCGCGCCCGGTCTTCGAACAGACGCTTTCCACGGTCATCGAAGGCGACCGCCGTATGTTTGCCGTGACCGATTTTGCCGGGGCGGATGGTTCGGCTGGTCTTGCCTGCGACATCAGCGCCATCGAGGCCATTCGCGGCGAGTATGAGCGGACCGTGCAGAGCCATGCCGATACGCTCGATCAGCTCAACACCGCCGTGGCGATCTTCGATACCGACGAGAAATTGCGGTTTTTCAATCAGGCGTTCCAGAAACTGTGGGGTCTCGACAGCGGCTTCCTGCACAGCGCGCCGGATAACGCCTTGGTGCTCGACCGCCTGCGCAGCGAAGGCAAGATCGCCGAGCAGCCCGAATGGCGGCGCTGGAAAGAGGGTTTGCTCGGCGCTTACCGCGCGGTTGAATCGCAGGAGCATTGGTGGCATCTGCCGGACGGCAAGACCATTCGCGTCGTCGCCAATCCGCAGCCCAAGGGCGGCGTCACCTGGGTGTTCGAGAACCTGACCGAGAAGATGGACCTTGAAAGCCGCTACCAGACCGCCGTGCGGGTCCAGGGCGAGACGCTCGACAACCTCGCCGAAGGCGTCGCTGTCTTCGGCCCCGACGGCAGGCTGAGATTGTCGAACCCGGCCTTTGCGGCATTGTGGGGGCTGGATGCCGATGCCTCAAAACCCAACGTTCATGTCTCGACGATCCGCGACCTGTGCGACCGCCGTGCCGTCGACAGTCCGTGGGGTGGGTTCGTTGCCGCCATCACCGGCTTCGACGACGAGCGCCGCGACCGCCACGGCCAGACCGAATTGAACAACGGCACCGTTTTGCGCTACGCCGTCATCCCTTTGCCCAACGGCCAGGTGATGATGACCTTCGTCGACGTTACCGACAGCGTCAATGTCGAACGGGCGCTGAAGGACAAGAATGAGGCGCTGCAAAAGTCCGACCAGATCAAGAACGAATTCGTGCAGCACGTCTCCTATGAGCTGCGCTCGCCGCTCACCAACATCATCGGCTTTACCGAGCTTCTTTCACTGCCGTCGACCGGTCCGCTGAACCAGAAGCAACGCGAATATATCGGGCATGTCGGCTCGTCCTCCTCGGTCCTGCTCACCATCGTCAACGACATCCTCGATCTGGCGACGGTGGATGCCGGCATCATGGAACTCGACATTTCCGAAGTTCACATCGACCGAACCATTACGGCCGCCGCCGAACTGGTCGCCGACCGGCTGGAGGAACATGCGATCAAGCTTAGGATCGACGCGGCGGCCGCACCGAAGACCTTCCACGGCGACGAGATCCGCGTCCGCCAGATCCTCTACAATCTGCTCAGCAATGCCGCCAATTACGCGCCGGAGGCGAGCACCATAACGCTCGCCTGCCGCCAACTTGCCGACGGCGTGGAATTTTCCGTTCACGATGACGGTCCCGGCATGCCGCCGGACCTGCTTGACTCCGTGTTCCGGCGCTTCGAGCCGCGCACCAATGGCGGCCGCCGCCGTGGCGCCGGGCTCGGCCTGTCGATCGTCAAGAGCTTTGTCGAACTGCATGGCGGCAGTGTCCGCATCGAGACCGGCAGGGATAAGGGCACCACGGTTGTTTGCGCCTTTCCCGACACGCCTTCCGGCATCCGCGCCGCGGCCGAGTAGCGCGTTCGATGGCGGTATTGGTGCTTGAGCGTTTTCTCTCCGACGAGGCTGCGACGGCAAGGCTAGGCGAGGATCTCGCCATGTCGCTGCGCGTTGGCGACGTGCTCGCTCTCAAGGGCGATCTCGGCGCCGGCAAATCGAGCTTGGCACGGGCGCTGATCAGGGCACTGGCCGACGATGCCGGCCTCGACGTGCCGAGCCCGACCTTCACGCTGGTCCAGAGCTACGACACGCGTGTGCCGGTCCATCATTTCGATCTTTACCGCTTGGGCACGGCATCCGAGCTGGACGAGCTGGGCTTCGACGAGGCGCTGACGCAAGGGGCTGCGCTGGTCGAATGGCCGGAGCGGGCAGAGGCATATTTGCCGAAAACCTCGGTGCTGGTCGAACTTCTCCAGCAGGGCGACGGCCGACTGGCAAGACTGTCGGGAGAGGGCGCCGCCTTCGAGCGCGCGGCGCGATCGCTGGCGATGCGCGATTTTCTCGGCCAGGCCGGTTGGGGCGAAGCGCAGCGACGATATTTCATTGGTGATGCCTCGGCCCGCTCCTACGAGATCGTCACGCTCGCCGGCTTTCCGCCGCGCGTGCTGATGAACTCGCCAAGGCTGGTGCTCGGACCAGCAGTCCGCGACGGCAAACCCTATGCCGAGATCGCCCACACCGCGCAATCCGTTTCGGCGTTCGTCGCCATCGACCCGGCCTTGCGGGCCGGCGGCGTCAGCGTCCCGGAAATCCATGCCCAGGACCTCGACCAGGGTTTTCTCCTGCTGGAACATCTCGGTTCCCAAGGGTTTCTGGACAAGCGCGGCCAACCGGTGGCCGAGCGTTATGCTGCGGCGGCCGAACTGCTTGCCATGATGCACGGCAAAACATGGCCGGCCCGCATGCCGGCCGGCCCCGGCGTCTTCCACGAGGTGCCGCCTTTCGACCGCGACGCCATGATGATCGAGGCCGAATTGCTGGTCGACTGGTATGTCCCGGCGATATCAGGCGCTCCGCCAAGCGAGGCGTTGCGCGCCGGTTACCGCAGCGAATGGAATGCGGTGCTCGATCGGCTTGAGGGGCGCGAATACACGCTGATGCTGCGCGACTTCCATTCGCCCAACCTGATCTGGCGCGGTGACCGTTCCGGTCACGACCGCCTCGGCGTCGTCGATGTCCAGGATGCGCTGATCGGGCCGTCCGCCTACGACGTCGCCTCGCTCGCCATGGACGCGCGCGTCACCATTTCACCCGAAATCGAAAGGCACACGCTCGCCGCCTATATCGCCGCGCGACGCGCTGCCGGCGTTTTCGACGAAGACGAATTCCGCGAAACCTATGCAATCATGGCCGCACAGCGCAATTCCAAGATCCTCGGCATTTTCGTGCGGCTCGAAAAACGTGACGGCAAGCCTTATTATCTGAAGCATCTGCCGCGTATCCGCGACTATCTTCGCCGGGCACTGGCGCATCCGGCGCTGGCCGGGCTACAGGATTTCTACATCGCCCACGGCTTGCTGGAGGAACGCTCGATTTGACGGCTAAGGATTTGGGCCTGGAGGCATCGGACGAGGGACCGATGCCGACGACCGCCATGGTGCTCGCCGCCGGGCTCGGCAAGCGCATGCGGCCGATCACCGACACCATGCCGAAGCCGCTGGTCAAGATCGCCGGCAAGACATTGCTCGACTGGGGGCTGGACTGCCTGGCCGAAGCCGGCGTCGCCAAGGCCGTCGTCAACGTCCATTACCTGCCGCAACAGATCGTGGACCATGTAGCCCGCCGCAGTGCGCCGAGAATTGTCATCTCGGATGAGAGTGGGGGCTTGCTCGACTCTGCCGGCGGTATCGTCAAGGCCTTGCCCAGTTTAGGGGCGCCCTTCTATGTGCTCAACGCCGACACCTTCTGGATCGACAGCGGCGTTTCCAATCTCAGGCGTCTTGCTCTTGCATGGGAGGGCGCGACAATGGACATTCTGCTGATGCTTGCGGATCTCCAGTCGGCAACCGGACATAGCGGCGGCACCGATTTCCTAAAGGCGCCGGACGGCGCCTTGCGGCGTGCGAACAACGATCCGGCCGGCCTGATCTATGCCGGCGCCGCAATCGTTCATCCGCGCATCTTCAAAGATGCGCCGACCGGGCCGCTGTCGCTCAACGCCTATTTCGATGCGGCAATCGCCGCCGGCCGCCTGTTCGGCATGACGATGCGTGGCCACTGGATCACTGTCGGCACACCTGACGCGATCCCGCGGGCGGAAGCAGCGGTCGCCGCTGCGCTTGCCGGCACGCCCGATGCTCTTGCTGAGGCACCCGGCGCTCTTACCGAGTCGAAATGAGCGGCTCCCGCCGCGTTTTCTCGATCCCGCCCGGAGCGCCGTTCCTGCCGACGCTGGCCGAGGCGCTGCTTGCAGGGCGCCTGGTTCCCGGCTTTGCCTATGACGGCGATCCGCTGGTGCTGGCCGATCTCACCATCTATGTGCCGACGCGCCGTGCGGCGCGGGCGCTTCGCGGCGTCTTCGTCGATGCTCTCTCGCGCTCGGGAAGCCGTTCGGCGATCCTGCCGGTCATCCGCCCGCTTGGCGAGTTCGATGAAGATGAAGCCGCCTTCGATGCGGGAGCTTCGGCCGCCATCGACCTTGCGCCGCCGATCGCCGCGGCAGAGCGCCTGCTGCTGCTTGCGCCGCTGGTGCGGGCGTGGAAACGCCGCCTGCCGGCACATGTCGCGGCATTGTTCGACGAGGAGATCGTCATCCCGGCCTCGGCCGCCGACGCCATCTGGCTGGCGCGCGACCTGGCGCGCCTGATGGACGAGATCGAGACCGAGGGCACGGACTGGGCGAGGCTCGCCGACCTTGTGACCGGCAACCTGGCGGGCTGGTGGCAGGTGACGCTCGATTTCCTGACCATCGTCACCGAGAACTGGCCGAAGCTGATCGAGGAACGCCATCGCTCCAATCCGGCCGCGCATCGCAATGCCCTGATAAGGCTGGAGGCGGCGCGGCTGAAGCGTAATCCGCCGGCCGGACCGGTGATCGCCGCCGGTTCCACCGGTTCCATTCCCGCCACGGCCGAGCTGCTTGCCGTGATTGCCGGCCTGCCCAATGGCGCCGTTGTGCTGCCCGGCCTCGACCGGACGCTGGACGAGCCCTCCTTTGCCGCGATCAGTGCACTTGGTGCGCGCCCGGCCCTGCTTGGCCACCCGCAATACGGCCTGGCAAAGTTGATCGGCAAGATCGGCGTGCCGCGCGCCGAGGTCGAAGAGCTTGCTGCTGCGCCGCGGCCGCTTGCACTGCGCGCCGCACTCGTCGGCGAAGCGCTGCGCCCGGCGGAGACCACTGAGCTCTGGGCCGGGACGCGCGCCCGTTTCACCGCCGGCGATATTGCCGAGGCCTTCGCCGATGTGACGCTTCTCGAAGCCGCCAGCGAACGCGACGAAGCCGTGGCGATCGCCGTCGCCCTCAAACGGGCTGTCGAAAAGCCCGGCCAGCGCGCCGCACTTGTCACCGGCGACCGCGCTCTGGCGAGGCGCGTCTCGGTCGAGCTGTTGCGCTTCGACGTCGCCGCCGACGATTCCGGCGGCACGCCGCTCATCAACACACCAGCCGCCAGCCTGCTCAGGCTGGCGCTGCAGGCAGCCTTCCGCCCGGGCGACCCGGTCGCCCTGCTGTCGCTGCTCAAGCATCCCCTGCTTGGCCTCGGCCTGGAGCGGGCAAGCGTGCGCCATGCGGCCGAAATCGTCGAACTCGTGGCGCTGCGCGGCGGCACCGGGCGTCCGGACGTCGCGTCGCTGCCGCAGCTCTTCGATACCCGCCTTCTCGAATTCGACGACGGCGGCAATCGCCGCCCGCCTTTCTGGCGATCGCGGCTCTCGGTCAGGCGCATTGAACAGGCCCGCGACCTGCTGATCCGGCTAACGGAGGCGCTGGCGCCGCTGGTTGCTTTTCGCGGCGAGGAGAATGCCGATCTTGCAACGCTTGTGCGCGCCAGTGTCGGCGTGCTCGAAAGCCTCGGCCGCGCTGCTGACGGAGGCCTGAGCGAACTCTATGCCGGCGATGCCGGCGAAAAGCTCGCCGAGCTCTTGCGCGGGCTGGTCGCGGCCTCGGTGTCGTTCTCCTTCGCCGCTGACGAATGGCCTGACGTGATGGAGGCGCTGATCGCGCCCGAGACGGTCAAGCCGGCGCAGGGCACCGACAGGAACATCGCCATCTGGGGTGTGCTGGAAGCGCGGCTTCAGGACGTCGATACGCTGGTCGTCGGCGGGCTCAACGAAGGCGTGTGGCCGCGCAAGCCGGAGAGCGACCGCTTCATGTCGCGGCTGATGAAGACCGGCATCGATCTCGAGCCGCCGGAGCGGCGCATCGGCCTTGCCGCCCATGATTTCCAGATGGCCATGGGCGCCAAAAAAGTGGTGCTGGCTCGCTCCGCCCGCTCCGGCGACGCACCGTCGGTGCCCTCGCGGTGGCTGCAGCGTATCCTTACCTTCGTCGGCGAGGATCATGCCGCGGCACTTCGCCGGCGCGGCGATGAACTGCTTGCCTGGGCGCGTGCGCTCGATGCCGGCGAAAAGCAGGACTTTGCGCCCCGGCCGCAGCCGAAACCGCCGCTCACTGCCAGGCCGCACCACTTCTCGGTCACCGAGATCGAAACGCTACGTCGCGATCCCTATGCGGTCTATGCCAGAAGGATACTCGGCCTGATGCCGCTCGATCCGGTCATTCGCGATCCGGGCGCTGCCGAGCGCGGCACGCTGTTTCACGCTATTTTGCACCTGTTCTCAGCGAGGGTGGCCGACCCGCGCGCGCCGGAAGCGCTGGACGGGCTCATTGCCGCCGGCCGGTCCTGCTTTGCCGACGCGGCCCTGCCCGCCGATGTCGAGGCGGTGTGGTGGCCGCGCTTCGAAAAGCTTGCCGCTGGCATCATCGAATGGGAGCGCGGGCGGGCCGCAGCCGTGGCACGGCGGCACGCCGAGGAACGCGCCGAAAAGACCGGTGTCGGCCGATCCGGCGTGACCCTGTCCGGCTATGCCGATCGCATCGATCTGCTGGCCGGCGGCATGGCCGACATCCTCGACTACAAGACCGGCTCGTCGCCATCCAAAGCACAGGCGCACACGCTGCTCGCGCCGCAACTGGCGCTGGAGGGCGCGCTGCTGCGTCGCGGCGCCTTTGCGGACCTTGGCGCGTGCGAGCCGTCGCAACTGGCCTTCGTGCGGCTGAAGCCGAATGGCGAGGTGTTCGAGGAATCGATCCTCGAATACAACCGCAAGCAGCGAACCGCCGCCGATCTCGCCGAAGAAGCGTGGGCGCGGCTGGAAAAACTGCTGATCCACTACGCCGACCCGGCGACCGGCTATCTGTCGCGCGCGCTGCCGTTCCGCGAGGGCGAGACCGACGGCGACTATGACCATCTCGCCCGCGTGCTCGAATGGTCGGCCGGCGGCGATGCCGACGACGAGGGAGGGGAGGCATGAAAAAGGCCTACCCCATTCCAAGCGACACTGCCGCCAGTCAGGCAAGCGCGTCCGACCCGCATAATTCCGCCTGGGTGTCGGCCAATGCCGGATCGGGCAAGACTCATGTGCTCGCCCAGCGCGTCATCCGGCTTTTGCTGCGCGGCACTGATCCGTCCAAGATCCTGTGCCTGACCTATACGCGTGCCGCCGCCGCCAACATGTCGAACCGGGTGTTTTCGACCCTGTCGCAATGGACGGCCCTGGGCGATGCTGAGCTCTCGACACGGATAGAGGCGCTGGACGGCCGCCAGCCCGACCGCGAAACCATGCGCCGGGCGCGGCGGTTGTTTGCCGAGGCGCTGGAAACACCGGGCGGGCTGAAGATCCAGACCATCCACGCCTTCTGCGAATCGGTGCTGCATCAGTTCCCGCTGGAAGCCAATATCCCGGCGCATTTCGAAATGCTTGATCCGCAGATGGAGGCTTCGCTGTTCGCCGCTGCCCGCCGCGACATGATTCCGGGCGGCGTTGCAGGCGATGCGGCATTGGCCGAGGCCTTCGCCACCGTGCTGGAGCGCGGCGGCGAACATGGGCTCGACGCACTGCTGGCCGAGATCGTGCGCAAGCGCGATGGTTTGCGCGCCTTCATCGCCGCGGCCGGCGGCGATGGTTTTCAGGCGCTGTTCGACGAGTTTCAGTTTCGCGCCGGCCAGACCGCCGAAGGCATAGCTGCCTCCGTCTGGCCGCTGCCCGGCTTCCTGCCGGATTATCTCATCACCTTTTCACGGGCGGCCGAGGCCGCTGATGCGCGCATCGTGCTGAACAATCTCTTGCCCTACGCCAGTCTTGCCTTCGACGAGGAGCATCCGGTCCGCCGTCTGAATTGGCTCTCCAAGGCTTTCCTGAGGGCCGACGGCGAGCCTTATGATCCGGCAAAGACGTTCAAGAAGGCATTGCTTGACCGGCTGCCCGATCTTGCCGATCGCTATCTGGCGGCGGTCGACGCCATTCTCGAAATCTCCGACCGGCTGGCCTTGTTCAGGATGCTGGAAGGCACGCGTGCCGCGCTGACCATCGCCGACTGGCTGATCGCCCGCTACGAGCAATTGAAGCGGGCCCGCGGCTTCCTCGACTTCAACGACCTGATCACCCGCACGGTCAATCTACTGGCGCGGCCCGACGCCGGCCCATGGGTGCAATACAAGCTCGACCAGGGCATCGACCACATCCTGCTCGACGAGGCGCAGGACACCAGTCCCGACCAGTGGGAGGTGGTCAAGCGGCTGGCGGAGGAGTTCTTTGCCGGGCTCGGCGCACGCGACGCCGTCCACCGCACCATCTTTGCTGTCGGCGACGAAAAGCAGTCGATCTATTCCTTCCAGGGAGCCGCCCCGGATTCCTTTGCCGACAGCCGGCTTTTGTTTGCCGGCAAAGTTAGATCCGCCGCCGCCGCCTTCGCCGATCTCAAGCTGACCTGGTCGTTCCGGTCGACCGAAGATGTTCTTGCCGCGGTGGATCGTGTCTTTGCCGACCCGAACGTGCGGCGCGGCATCAGTCACGATCCCGATCCGCTCGACCACAAGGCGATCCGCAACGATGCGCCGGGTTATGTCGAGGTCTGGCCGTCGATCGGCGCCGACGTCGTCGACGAACCGGACGATTGGACGCAAGCGGTCGACCATGCTCACGCGCCGGCAGTCCGCGTCGCTGAAAACGTCGCAGCGACCATTGCCGGCTGGATCGGCGGCGGCGAGGTGATCGAAGGGCGTGGCAAGAAACTCCAGCCCGGCGACGTGCTGGTGCTGGTGCGCAAGCGCGACCGCTTCGTCCATGCGCTGACGCGGGCGCTGAAGCGCCGCGACATTCCGGTGGCCGGCGCCGACCGGCTCAGCCTGCCCGGCCACATCGCGGTGAAGGACCTGATCGCACTCGGCCATTTTCTCATCCAGCCCGAGGACGATCTGTCGCTGGCCGCCGTGCTGCGCAGCCCGATCTTCGATGTCTCGGAAGAGCAGCTTTTCGCGCTTGCTGCCGAGAGGCCGTCGGGCGTCTCGCTGATCGCCTCGCTGCGCCGGCATGCCGGCGAAAGCGAGGCGTTGGACGCCGTCGTCAGCCGGCTCGACACATGGTCGAACGAGGCCGCATTCAAACCGGTATTCGAATTCTATGCCGCGGCCCTCGCCCGCGACGGTCTGCGCAAGAAGATGATCGCGCGGCTCGGGCCGGAGGCCGGCGACATCCTCGACGAATTCCTGAATTTCTGCCTGGCCGAGGAGCGGACCGGCCTGCCGGGGCTGGAATCCTTTCTGTCGACGCTGGAAAACGCCGGCCCCGAGATCAAGCGCGAGATGGACCAGACCCGCGACGAGGTTCGCGTCATGACCGTGCATGCCGCCAAAGGCCTGGAAGCGCCGGTGGTATTCCTTGTCGATGGCGGCTCCGCGCCGTTCAGCGACCAGCACCTGCCGAGATTGATGCCGTTCGAAGGCTCGGGCGACTGCTGGGAGGGCAAGGGCTATCTCTGGCGCTCGGCCAGCGATGTCGCCAATGGATTTTCACGCGCCGCATCGGCCCGCGCTCGCGAACTCGCTGACGATGAATATCGCCGGCTGCTCTATGTCGGCATGACCCGCGCCGAGGATCGGCTGATCATCTGCGGCTACCATGGCAAACGGGCGCCGAATACCGGCACCTGGCATTCGATCGTCAGCCGAGCACTGGTCGGTGCCGCGGAGAGCGAAGAACGCCGGCATCCCGCCACTGGCGAGACCGTGCATCGTTTTCAGGTGACGAAGCTGCCGCCGATGCCGCAGGCGTCAGTGGATGAGGCACGACAGGCGGAACGCTTTGCGCCATTGCCGGAGACCCTGTTCCAGCCTCTGCCGCCCTTCGAGGAATTGCCGCGGCCGCTGTCGCCGTCCGGCGCCTCGGTGCTGATCGACGAGGCGCGGCAAGCGGTGGCCGACACGCGTTCGCCGGTGCTGGATACCGACGCCGAGCCCGGCTTTGCCGTCATACGCGGGCTGGCGCTGCACAAATTGCTGCAGATGCTGCCCGGCATCGCCGAGGGCGAACGCCGGGATGCCGCCGAACGCTATCTGGCAAGAGCCGGCGCGGCATGGCCCGACGACGAGCGCGACAAGGCCTTGGCTGGCGTTTTCAGAATTCTTGCCGACAGCCGCTTTGCGCCGCTGTTTGCGCCAAATTCGCGCGCTGAAGTCGCCGTCATGGGCAGCCTGGAGGTGAGAGGCAAACTGCGCTCGATTTCCGGCAAGATCGACCGGCTGGCAGTAACGCCGGACAAGGTTTCGATCGTCGACTACAAGACCAATCGGCCAGCGCCGGCTACGCTCGCCGAAGTGCCACAAGCCTATGTTCTGCAGCTCGGACTCTATCGCGCGCTGCTTCAGCCGCTCTATCAGGGACGCGAGGTCTCGGCGGCGCTGCTGTTTACCGAGGCGCCGCGGCTGATCGAGCTGCCGGCAGGGGCCATGGACGACGCGCTTGCTAGACTCACGGGAGCGTGACACAACACTTGCTTGAACACGGACGCGATCACCACCACATTTGGTGCGACGAACAAATCGAAAGGATTTCAGCATGGCCACCGTCAAGGTCGACAAGAGCAATTTCCAGGCCGACGTGCTCAACGCCAAGGAGCCGGTAGTGGTCGATTTCTGGGCGGAATGGTGCGGCCCGTGCAAGATGATCGCCCCGGCGCTCGAGGACATCGCCATCGAACTCGGCAGCAAGATAAAGATCGCCAAGCTCAACATCGACGAAAATCCTGAGCTGGCCGCGCAGTTCGGCGTGCGCTCGATCCCGACGCTGATGATCTTCAAGGGCGGCGAAGTCGCCGACATGAAGGTCGGTGCTGCGCCGAAAACGGCATTGTCGCACTGGATCAACGGCAGCCTCGCCTGATCCGATCAAAATTTTGCAGAAAAGCCCGGCCTCGCGCCGGGCTTTCTTTTGCTGGCGTCATTGGTGGGCCGCTCTGGCACTCGCGGCTTGCCGCCCCGTATTCTTCTCTTCTGAACACAAAGGAGAAGCGATATGACCGGATCCGCCAAGGCCACCGTCTTCATCGACAATGAGCGCGTCATCGTCACCGAATACCGCTTCGCCCCGGGCGACAACACCGGCTGGCACCGCCATGGCCACGACTATGTGATCGTGCCGTTGACCGACGGCAAGGTGAAGCTCCTGACCAAGGATGGGGAATCCTTCGCCGAAATGAAGAAGGGCGCGCCGTATTTCCGCAACGAAGGCGTCGAACATGACGTCATCAGCGCAAACGATGGCGAATTCGCCTTCATCGAGGTCGAGTTGAAATAGTCCACCAACCATCGGCTGCGCCGCTACAATTGTCCGGCGAGGCGCTATTCACCAATCCGCGATACGATCGCCGCCGACGAATTGGGCGCTTTTCTCAGTGTATTCGAACAGTTCTATCTTCACGCCATTGGGGTCGCGGATCCAAGCCTGGTAGGTGTCATCGCACGCGCGTTTCTTTGAGGTGATATCAACCTCCTTTGACCTCAGATGGGCGATCGCGGCGTCGATGTTTTCCACTTCGAGGCAGAAGTGGTTGATCTGGTTCAAGTCGCTATAGCTTGCGTCGTCTTTCTGGAACACCTCGACATGGCTACGGCTGCCGCAATTGAGGTAGAAGCCGAAAATCTTCCCGTCGCGCAGGAAATTGAACTGGGTGTCCATGCCGAGGACGTCCCGATAGAAGCTTCGCGTGGTCTCCAGGTCATTCGCAAAAATGCAAATGTGAGCGAGCTGCTTTACCTTGATCATGATTGGCTCCTCGCGGTGGTCCGGTAAGCTTGTCCGGGTGAAGCACGCCTCAAACCGGCGGCGTGCCGTTTTCGGCCAATACCGCACCGGCCAGGTAAAGCGATCCGCCAATCAGGATGCGTGGCGGCGGTCCGTCCCATGTGTCGCGCAGCAGCATCAGCGCATTGGCGACGGAACTGACCGGTTCGGCCGACAGACCGGCCTCGATAGCGCGCGTCGCCAGCTCGTCGTTCGGCACGCCCGCGTCGCTCAGGCTCACCGGCACGGTGTAGACATGCCGGACCAGCCCTTTGAAGGCGCGGAAATAGCCGCTCTGGTCCTTGGTGTTGATCATGCCCGAGATCAGGAACAGGGGCCGCGGGTTCTTTTCCTCCTGCTCGGCCAGCGCCTCGGCGACGACCACGCCGGCGCCGGGATTATGGCCGCCGTCGAGCCAGATGTCGGCGCCCTTCGGCGCCAGTTCGCTCAGCCGGCCTTGCGGCAGCTTTTGCATGCGGCCCGGCCAGGCGACATTCGTCATCGCCTTCTCGGCGGCTCGGTGGCTGATCTCGAAGCCCGCCGCCTTGACCGCCGCGATCGCCGCCGCCGCATTGGCGAATTGATGGCGCCCCGGCAGGCGCGGCGGCGGCAGGTCCATCAACCCATCTTCGTCCTGATAGACCATGCGGCCGTTTTCCTCATAGGCAAGGAAATCCTGGCCATAGACGAAGGCGGGGCAGTCGAGCCGCTCGGCGGTTTCGATGAGCACCTGCTGCGCCGTCTCGCTTTCCTGCGCGCCGATGACGACCGGGCATCCGCGCTTGATGATGCCGGCCTTTTCGGCGGCAATCAGCTCGACGCGGTCGCCGAGATAGGCTTCGTGGTCGAGCGACACCGGCATGATCACCGACACGGCCGGCGCGGCGATGACATTGGTGGCGTCGAAGCGGCCGCCAAGGCCGACCTCGAGGATGACGGCATCGGCCGGATGTTCGGAAAACAGCAGGAAGGTGACGGCGGTGAGGATTTCGAAGACGGTGATCTTCTGACCTTGATTGGCTTTGGCGACGCGGGCGATGGCTTCGGCGAAGACCTTGTCGTCCACCAGCCTGCCGCCGCCATCGGCGGCCAGCCGGTAGCGCTCGTGCCAGTTCACCAGATGTGGCGAGGTATGGACGTGGACGCGGTAGCCGGCGGCTTCGAGCAGCGCCCGTGAAAAGGCGGCACAGGAGCCCTTGCCGTTGGTGCCGGCGATGTGGATGACCGGCGGCAGCTGGTCCTGCGGATTGCCGAGGCGTTCGAGCAGCCGCGAAATGCGGTCGAGCGAAAGGTCGAAGCCCTTCGGGTGAAGCGCCATCAGGCTTTCGATTTCGCGGTCGGCGGCAAGCGTGGTCATGGCGAATCCTAGGCGCGCCACGGACGGCGCGCAATCGCAGTTCGTGGCGAATACGTCAGGCGTGCGGCCGGGCTTCGGCCGGAATCACCGACGGTGGCAGGATCTCCGGCTGCGGTTTTTGCTCTTCCGGCAGCTTGAGCAGCATTCTCAGCAGCCGCGCAATCGTCTGGCGCATTTCCAGCCGTGACACCACCATGTCGACCATGCCGTGTTCCATCAGATATTCGGCGCGCTGGAAGCCGTCGGGCAGCTTTTCGCGGATGGTCTGCTCGATGACGCGCGGGCCGGCAAAGCCGATCAGGGCGCCGGGCTCAGCAATATGCACGTCACCCAGCATGGCGTAGGAGGCGGTGACGCCGCCGGTCGTCGGGTTGGTCAGGACGACGATGTAGGGCAGGCCGGCTTCCTTCAGCCTGTCGACGCCGACCGTGGTCCGCGGCAACTGCATCAGCGACAGGATGCCTTCCTGCATACGGGCACCGCCGGAGGCCGCAAACAGGATCAGCGGCCGCTTGCGCTGCAAGGCGACCTCGAAACCATGCACGATGGCGTCACCGGCCGCCATGCCGAGCGAGCCGCCCATGAAGGCAAAATCCTGCACCGTCACCACCACCGGCAGTCCTTCGACCGTGCCCAGCGCATTGATGATGGCGTCTTCCATGCCGGTCTTGGCCTTGGCATCCTTCAGCCGGTCGACGTAGCGCTTCTCGTCGCGGAACTTGAGCGGATCCTGAACGACCTTGGGGTTTTCCAACGTCTCGTATTTGCCGTCGTCGAGGAAGAATTTCAGCCGTTCCTTGGCCGATATCTTCATGTGGTGGCCGGAGGACGGGATGACGAACTGGTTCTGCTCCAGATCCTTGTGGAACACCATTTCGCCGGTCTCGGGATCCTTGATCCACAGGTTTTCCGGCATGTCGGTGCGGCGGCCGAGCATCGAATTGATCTTCGGGCGGACGTAATTGGTGATCCAGTTCATCGCTTCGGCTCCTGTCCTTACGAAGAGTTAGACCATGATCCCGAAAAGTGGAAACCGGTTTTCGGCAAAGATCATGGCCAACCAGAAGATCAAGATTATTCGGCGGCAGCAAGGCGAGCCGCGCGAACCCCTTGCGAAAGCCCGCTGACCAGCGTGGCGACGGCCTCGGCCGGATCGGCGGTCTTTTCGCCCCTCGGCCCGAGCACGTTGGCGACGGCATTGACGATTGCGGTGCCGACGACGACGCCGTCGGCCGACGCACCGATGATGCGCGCCTGCTCGGCGGTCTTGACGCCGAAGCCGACGCAGACCGGCAGGTCGGTATGGCTCTTGATGCGCTTGACCGCTGCCGCCACCTTGCCGGTGTCGGCCAGCGCCGAACCGGTGATACCGGTCATCGACACATAATAGACGAAGCCGGAGGTGTTCTGCAGCACCTTGGGCAGGCGCTTGTCGTCGGTGGTCGGCGTCGCCAGCCGGATGAAATTGATGCCGGCCTTGAGTGCCGGGATACAAAGTTCCTCGTCCATCTCAGGCGGCAGGTCGACGACGATCAGCCCGTCTATGCCGCTGGCCAGCGCATCGCTCAGGAAGCGCTCGACGCCGTAGATGTAGATCGGATTGTAATAGCCCATCAAGACGATCGGCGTTTCACTGTCGCCGGCGCGGAATTCCGAGGCCATCTTCAACGTCTTGACCAGGGTCTGGCCGCCCTTCAGCGCCCGCAGGCCGGCCGCCTGGATCGCCGGGCCGTCGGCCATTGGATCGGAAAACGGCATGCCGAGCTCGATGATGTCGCTGCCGGCGCCGGGCAGCGCCTTCATGATCGACAGGGACGTGTCGTAGTCGGGGTCGCCGCCCATGAAATAGGTGACGAGTGCCGGGCGCCCCTCGGCCTTCAGCTTTGCCATGCGGCGGTCGATACGGGTGGCCATGATCAGATCTCCATGCCCAGCATATTGGCCACCGTATGCACGTCCTTGTCGCCGCGGCCGGACAGGTTGACGATGACGATCTGGTCCTTGTCCATATCAGGCACGATCTTCACCGCCTGTGCGATGGCATGGGCCGATTCAAGCGCAGGAATGATGCCCTCGACGCGTGTCGTCAACTGAAACGCCTCCAGCGCCTCGCTGTCCAGGATCGGCACATAGTCGACGCGGCCGGAATCGCGCAGCCACGAGTGCTCCGGCCCGACGCCGGGATAGTCGAGGCCGGCCGAGATCGAGTGGCCGTCCATGATCTGGCCGTCGGCGTTCTGCAGGAGGTAGGTACGGTTGCCGTGCAGCACACCGGGCGCGCCGGCACTCATCGAGGCGCAATGCTCGATGCCGTCGAGGCCGCGGCCGCCGGCTTCGACGCCGATGATGTGCACCTCACTGTCGTCGAGGAAGGGATGGAACAGGCCGATAGCGTTGGAACCGCCGCCGACACAAGCGATGATGGTGTCCGGCAGCCTGCTTTCCTGCTCGAGGATCTGGGCACGCGCCTCGGTGCCGATCACCGACTGGAAGTCGCGCACCAGCTCCGGATAGGGGTGCGGGCCGGCGGCGGTGCCGATCAGGTAGTAGGTATCCTCGACGTTGGTCACCCAGTCGCGCAGCGCCTCGTTCATGGCGTCCTTCAGCGTGCCGTGGCCGGCGGTCACCGGCCGCACCTCGGCGCCCAGAAGCTTCATGCGAAAGACGTTGGGGCTTTGCCGGGCGACGTCGGTCGCGCCCATATAGACGATACAAGGAAGCCCGAAGCGCGCCGCCACCGTGGCGGAAGCGACGCCATGCTGGCCGGCACCGGTCTCGGCGATGATCCGCGTCTTGCCCATGCGCTTGGCGAGCAGGATCTGGCCGAGGCAGTTGTTGATCTTGTGCGAGCCGGTGTGGTTCAGGTCCTCGCGCTTGAAATAGACTTTTGCGCCGCCCCCGAGACCCTTAGCCGCGGAAACCTCGCGAAGATGCCGGGTCAGGCCTTCAGCGAAATAGAGCTTCGACGGCCTGCCGGCATAATGCGTCGAGAGATCGGTCAGTTCGGCCTTGAAATCCGGGTCGTTCTTGACTTCGTTCCAGTGCCGTTCCAGCTCGAGGATCAGCGGCATCAGCGTTTCGGCAACGAAACGACCGCCAAAAATGCCGAACATGCCCTGCTCGTCGGGGCCGGTGCGGAAGGAATTCGGTATCGCCGGCTTGTCCATCGCCGATCTCCTGGTCTGTGGTTTTAAGCGTGCTCAGGCGGCGCGGTTGTCGCGTGCTGCCCCGGCGGCCCGGAAAAATTGTTCGATCAGCGCCGGTTCCTTGATGCCCGGCGCGCTCTCCACGCCCGAGGAAACATCTATTCCGGGCGGGTTCGCCAGCCGAAGGGCGTCGCCGATATTGCCGGCATTGAGCCCACCGGAAAGCATGTAATCGACGCCGGCGTCAAGGCCGGCCAGAACGCGCCAATCGAAGGCAAGGCCGTTGCCGCCCGGCAATTCCGAACCCTTAGGCGGCTTGGCGTCGAACAGGAAACGGTCGGCAATGCCGATGAAGGGTTTGACCCGCTCGAGATCGGCAGCCTCGCCGACCGGCAGTGCCTTCATCACCGGCAAGCCGTAGCGCGCCTTCACCTCGGCCACCCGCTCGGGCGTTTCGACGCCGTGAAGCTGCAGCATATCGGGCTGCATCTTTTCGACGATCTCGTCCAGGAACGCCTCGCTGGCGTCGACCGTCACCGCAACAGCCTTGGCCTTGCCGCGCGCCGCTTCGCGCAGGCGGCCGGCTTCCGCCGGCTCGACATAGCGCGGGCTTTTGGCAAAGAAAATGAAGCCGACATGGCTGGCGCCGCCGGCCAATGCCGCAGCCAGAGCCTTGTCGGTCTTCAACCCGCATATCTTGATGTCGAGCGCCATGGCGCGGGATTGGCACGAAACGGCCAAAGAGTCGAGAAAAAGCATCCTGTTTGCCGCCAGCGCGGAACGCGCTACCTTGCTAATGTAAGAGCGGAACGCGCCACCTTGCTAATATAAGAGCGCAACGCGCTACTTGCTCAGGCACAAAGGCGGGAGAACAAAGACCATGCCGGAAAAGACCGTCGCGGAACTCAGGCACAAGCTGGCGCAAGCCCATGAGGTCATCGCTCATTTGATGGACAAGGCCGCTTTCAACGGCGCCGAGGCGCACCGGGCGCTGGCCTATTTCAGCAACGACACCTTCGAGCAGGATTTCCTGCCCTGGCCGCGCCATGTCGATGAGGGGTTGCGGCCGGAGGAGTTGAACGCGGCGAATGACGATTGATCGGACAACTACTCGAACATGATCGCCTGCAGCGCGCCGCCATTGCGCTTGAGCCAGTCCTTGCAGCGCTCGGTGTCCGGGCAAAGCTGCTCGCATAATTTCCAGAATTTCGGGCCGTGGTTCATCTCCTTGAGATGCGCCACCTCATGCGCGACGAGGTAGTTTATCACCGGCCGCGGCGCCATCATGATGCGCCAGGAAAACGACAGATTGCCCTCCGACGTGCACGATCCCCATCGGCTCGACGTATCCTTGAAGCGGATCGCCTTGGCGCGCTTGCCGACCGCAGCACTGTGCTTGGTCACCAGCGCTTCGATCTCGCGCTTGGCTTCGCGCTTGAGGAAATCGGCGATGCGGCGCGGCAGATGCACGCGTTCGCCATGCACGATCATCAGCGGCCCGCGCTCGTCGCGCGACAGCGTGACGGTGCCGCGTTTCGACGGTTCATGGACGATGCGATGCGGCACGCCACGCACCGGTATCTTGATGCCGGGCCGCACCTGCGGCCGATTGGGCACTTTGGCCAGCCTTTGCTCCAGCCAGTCCTGATGGCGGTCGAGGAATTTTTCGACCTCGCCGCGGCGCAGCCCCGGCGGCACGGTGATGCGCAGGCCGCGCCCCCCGGAATCGATGCGCAGCGTCAGGCGCCGCGCCCGGTCGTTCTCGACGATCTTGAGCGGCAGCGTGCGGCCGGCAACGCAATGCTCGCGCTCCACGACGGGCGTGGGCTTGGGTTTCGTCGGAGTGCGAAAGAAGCCAAAGGACATTCCGGGACGATACGTGATTCGAGGGAAACGACTAGAACAAAAAAGAAACGGCGCCGCTGACGCGACGCCGTTGGATTATCTATCTGCGCACGGGACCTTACTCGTCGAGCAGGCCCGGCGCGGACTTGCCGCTGGGTTTGTTGTTCGTCGTCGATCCGGTCGTGGGCGACGTCGACTTGTTGCGGTTGGCCATGAAGCGGTCGAACTCTTCCTGGTCCTTGGCGCGGCGCAATTCACGGGCATATTCGTCGAACTCGCTCAGCATCTCGTCGAGCTTGCGGCGTTCCTCGGCAAGCCGCTCGAGCTCCTTTTCGCGCCAATCGTCGAAAGCGACGTTGCCGGTGCGGGCGGAGCCATGACCCCAGCGCGCGGCCTTATCGGAACCGCGGCGGCAGCCGGCGAAGATGCCGTCGGTGGCGCGGTTGACGTCACGCTTGAAGCCGTCGAGCCTGTCGCCCCAGATGATGTAGGCGAGCATGGCTAAGCCGAGCGGCCAGAACACCATGAACCCGATCACCATCAACGCGATGGTCGCCGGCGTCCAGGCCGGACGGATCAATGCAGATGTGTTCATTTCTCCCAATCCTTCAGTTGGAGACAGCCAAATCCGGCTGCGTGGAATCGAAATGGGATGGAGAAAACGGCGATTCAAGACAGCAACCGCCAAAACCGGACAAGCGGCTGAAATGATTATCGCTTTTTGACCTTTTCGAGGAAAAGCACGACCAATCCCGCAATCAGCCCCCAGAACGCCGCGCCGACGCCGAACAGCGTCAGCCCCGATGCGGTGACGGCGAAGGTGACGGTGGCGGCCATCCGCTCGTCCTCGTCTTTCAAGGCGATCGACAGCGCATTGGCGAGCGGTGCCATTAGCGCCAGGCCGGCGACCAGCGCGATCAGGCTCTGCGGCAATACGGCGAAGATCGCCACCAGAGATGCGCCGAACAGGGCAAAGACGAGATAGGCCAGCGCGTAGAACGGACCGGTCTTCCAGCGCTCGGCCGGATCGGGATGCACATCAGGCCCGGTGCAGATCGCCGCGGAGATCGCCGCCAGATTGGTGGTCGAGGCGCCGAACGGCGCCGTCAGCAGCGAAAACAGGCCGGTGACGCCGATCAGCGGCCCGGGTTCGGGATGATAGCCGGCTGCCCTCAGCACGGCGAGGCCGGACAAGTTCTGCGAGGCCATGGTGACGAGGTAGAGCGGCAAGGCGAGGCCGATGATCGCGGTGGCGCTGAACTGCGGCATCACCAGCGTCAAGCTCGAAAGTTCCGGTGCCGGCAGACCGCCGACCCGGCCGGTGAGAAAGGCGGCGAGACCGCCGCCGATCAGCACCAGCAGCACCGACAGCGCCGGGTTGAACAGGCGGATGGCGAAGAACGCCGCAACCAGCGGCAGGATCAGCCAGGGGTCGACGGGGACGGTTTTCACCGCATTGATGGCGAAGGTGACGACGATGCCGGCCAGCATTCCGGATGCGACCGAAGCCGGTATTCTGGCGGTCAGCTTGGTCAACGGCCTGAACAGGCCTGTCGTGATCAGCAGGACCGCGGTGACGATGAAGGCGCCAACCGCCTCGCCCATCGAAAAGCCGGTCGATGCGGCGATCAGCGCGACGCCTGGCGTCGACCAGGCGGTGATGACCGGCATTTTCGTACGCCACGACAGCCACAGGCTCTCGACCGCCATCGCCAGGCAAAGCGCCGTCACCCAGCTTGCGGTCTCGACCTGCGTTGCGCCGACCGCCTTGGCGGCGGCAATGACGATGGCCAGCGTACCGCCGAAGCCGACGATCGCCGCCACGCAGGCGGACACCGGAATGGAAATGCGCATGTCTCTATCCCGCCTGCCGCACCATCGCGTCCACCGCCCGCACCAGCATGTCGAGATCCTGCGGCCGCGACAGGCGGTGGTCGCCGTCGGGGATGAGCGACAACGTGACATCGTCGGCCGGCAGCAGGCTGACCAGCTTCAGCGCATGGCTCGACGGCACGTCGGGATCGGCCAAGCCTTGCAGGATATGGACCGGACAGTGCGTGTCGATCGGCCCGGTCATCACCCGGTTGTTGCGGCCGTCCTCGATCAGTGCGCGCGTGTAGATGTACGGTTCGGCGGAATAGTCCGACGGCTCCTCGAAAAAGCCCTTGTTCCTGAGGTCGCGCTTCTGCGCCCCGGTCAGCACCGGCTCCACCAGTTCGAACGTGAAATCGGGCGCCGGCGCCAGCAGCACAAGGCCGGCGACACTGTTCTCGCCCGACTTGCGCAACTCCTGCACCATGCGCAGCGCGATCCACGCGCCCATCGACGAGCCGACCACGATTTGCCTGCCCTGGGTGAAGCGGCGGAAAACCGCCAGGCTCTCGCCCAGCCATTTCGAGATGGTGCCCTCGGCAAAGGCGCCACTCGATTCGCCATGGCCGGAATAATCGTGGCGCAGAAAGGCGCGGCCTTCTTTGCGCGTCCATTCCGACAGGGTTTCGGCCTTGGTGCCCAGCATGTCGGATTTGTAGCCGCCAAGCCAGACGATGCCGGGCTCGGCACCTGCCGCATGCCTGACGGCGATGCTCGTCCCGTCGACGTCCAGGAAGATCGGGGTGGTGGCGCTCATGATGTATTCCCTCACGCCGGTCTTTTGGCACAGCAAGGCATTCAACGAAAAGTGCTCTGCGGTGTCTTTAGCTTGGTGCAACGGCGCTGATTTGCCTTCGCGTTCCCATTGACACGGCGTCGCTTGCTTAATGTATTGCGTATCGCGTTACAGAGCCCTATATGTCTTTAACCGTCCAGGAAGCCGCGCAATGTCCGCCCTGTCACCGAGAAAAGAGACGCCCGTATCGATGCGGTTCCGCAACGATGATCTTGCGATCATAGATCGTGGCGCAGACCTGCTTGGCCTTTCGAGAACGGAATTCATGCGACGCGCAGCAATTCAGGAGGCGCAAACCGCCATCCTGAACGAAACCGTCATCCGACTCTCCCCAGACGCTTTTCAGGACTTCGTGCAGGCGATCAGTGCGCCGCCTGCTCCCATTCCACCCAAGGTCGCCGAGCGCCTGCGACGCAAGAGCAGCTGAATCGGGTGGCGCTGTCTGGTGTCGAACTCCTCTCGGACAGACATCGCTTGGAAGGGTTCGAATGCGGCAAGCCCGCACTTGACCATTGGCTGGCGAACTTCGCCCGTTCGAATCACGCGCGTGGCTTTACGCTGGTCCTTGTAGTTCACGATGCTGGTCAGGTGATCGGCTACTACGGCTTGGCTCCGACTGTGATCGAGCCCAATACCGCTCCACGTGCCATCCGAACGAGGCGCCCGCCGGATCCAATTCCCTGTTTGCTAATCGGCCAGCTTGCCGTAGACCGCCGCCATGTCGGCCGGGGGATAGGCTCGGCGCTTGTGAAGGACGCCTTGCAACGGTGTATCGCCGGCGCGGCTATCGTCGCAGGCCGCGCCGTCATTGTTCGCGCCATTGATCGTGAGGCCGAGACATTCTGGCAAAGCTGGGGATTCATCCCGGCGCGCGATAACCCTTCGGTTCTGATGCGCTCGCTTGACGATATCCGAGCCTGGCTCTCCGGCTACTGACCATCGTTCATGCGTAGCTCGGTTTGTTTGCCGCTTTGGGTTTTGCTCTTCTCATCGAGCAGGTGATTTCCTGAGAATGCTGTGCTATTGACTCCGACCGCGCGCTCACCACATTGCGCGTTCGCAATTCTGAACTGAAGAACCCCTTAACGAAACGGCTCAAGGAGACCACGACCATTCGCAGACCTTTCAAAGCAGCGGCGCCCACCAAGGAAGGCCCGCGCTCCAACCGTGATATCCGGGTTCCCCGGGTCCAGCTAATCGACGCCGAAGGCCAGAACCGCGGCGATGTCTCCATCAACGACGCATTGCTGCTCGCCGAAGAGGCTGGGCTCGATCTGGTCGAGATATCGCCCAATGCAGTGCCGCCCGTCGTAAAGATCCTCGATCTCGGCAAGCTGAAATACGCCAACCAGAAGAAGGCGGCCGAAGCGCGCAAGAACCAGAAGGTCATCGAGATCAAGGAGATCAAGATGCGCCCGAACATCGACAGCCACGACTACGAGACCAAGATGAAGGCCGTCCGGCGCTTTTTCGAGGAAGGCGACAAGGTCAAGCTGACGCTGCGCTTCCGCGGTCGCGAGATGGCGCATATGGAACTCGGCATGCAGCTTCTGAACAAGGTTCGCGAGGAAGTGGCGCCCATCGCCAAGGTCGAAGCCGAACCGAAACTCGAAGGCCGCCAGATGATGATGGTGCTGGCGCCCCGCTAAGCGCGTTGCGCTTTAGTTCTGTTTTGTGGATGTCGTTGTCCCAAAACCGCTGCGCACCCTCGGGTCAAGCCCGTGGGCAGGCTTTTTGGGCGACGTGCATAAAATCCGCCTGAATCATGTTGCAAGGCGTCCCGGCGATCGGCGGGGCGCCTGTTTTCTTGGCCAGACGCTGCGATCGCCGGCGAGAGCAAAGACGCTCTGGTTCCCTCGACGATCGGATTCCCGACATGGTCAATGACGTCAAGCATTCGGAAGCCAAATATGGGCTGGGCAGCTACCAGCACACACGCAGGATGGTGCTTGGCGTCGTCGTCGTCGTCCTGTTCGCGATACTTTTGTTCGGGCAGTCGGTTTTTCCGCCCGATACGCCTGTGCATGAAACGATCGAAATGGTCGGCGTCGTGCTGATCTTTCTCGGCATCGTCGGGCGCTTGTGGTCGACGCTCTATATTGGCGGACGCAAATCTTCCGAAGTGGTGACCGGCGGACCTTATTCGATCACCCGCAACCCGCTCTATGTCTTCTCAACTTTAGCTGCCGCCGGTGTCGGCGCACAGATCGGCTCCTTCACCGCCACGATCGGCTTTGGAGCGCTCTGCGCGGGTGCCTTTTACATCGTTATCCTGCGCGAGGAGAAATTCCTCAAGGAGGTTCTCGGCGCGCCATACCAGGCCTACCTGGCGAAAGTGCCGCGCTTTTTTCCGAAGCTGTCGCTGTATCAGGAAGGCGACACCGGCGGCTTCAAGCCGCGCCTGCTGCGAACCACGCTGCTGGACGGTCTGGTCTTCCTGGTTGCCTTGCCGGCTTTCGAACTGATCGACGGCGCCCAGCAGTCCGGCATATTGCCGGTGCTGTTCCGTTTCCCCTGATCCCTGCCCGACGAATGAAAGAGTGCTGCACCTCAGAGCAATCGCTTCAGCAAAAAAATGTCCTGATTATCGATGTCGGTGCCGCCCCTCATTGCCCTGCCGGGCATTTCTCCCCGTATAGTAACGGGGAGAAAGGGCTGGCGCGGGCTTTTTGGCCCTTTTCTGCAACGCTGGTGATTGGCGAAATCATCGACGAGAGCGCCCCTCTCCCCGTCACTAAACGGGGAGAGGATGCCGGCAGGCAGGTGAGGGGCAGCGCCAACGGAACAGGTCCGGGGCGCGGACTGCACTCAACCCGAAGCGACCGCCCTGCGTCACATTCCCATGGGTGTTGCGCGCGCCCCCGCTTTGACGTATAGGACCGCCGTTCCCAAAAAACCGCCCGGCAGGGCATGCCGTGGCGGTTTCATTTGCTTTTCGGGCTTTGGTCGGCCTGAAGCGAACAAAAAGCGCGTTGGTGCGCATATAAACGGAGTAGCAAAATGCCCAAGATGAAGACCAAATCGGCCGCCAAGAAGCGGTTCAAGATCACAGGTACGGGTAAAGTTCTGTCGGCTGCGGCCGGCAAGCGTCACGGCATGATCAAGCGTTCCAACAAGTTCATTCGAAATGCCCGCGGCACGATGGTTCTGGCTGAACCGGATGGCAAGAAGGTCATCAAGAATTTTCTGCCGAACGGCCTCTAGGGCATTCGGTCTGGACAGCGTTTTAAGGAGATCATGACATGGCACGCGTAAAGAGAGGCGTCACCTCGCACGCCAAGCACAAGAAGGTCCTGAAAGCCGCCAAGGGTTTTTATGGCCGTCGCAAGAACACCATCCGCATCGCCAAGCAGGCGGTGGAAAAGTCGCTGCAGTACGCCTATCGCGACCGCAAGAACCGCAAGCGTTCGTTCCGCGCGCTGTGGATCCAGCGCATCAATGCGGCGACGCATGAGCATGGCCTGACCTACGGCCGCTTCATCGACGGTCTCAACAAGGCCGGCATCGAGATCGACCGCAAGATCCTGTCGGACATGGCCATCCACGAGCCGCAGGCCTTCGCGGCCCTTGTGGCCAAGGCCAAGGTTGCGCTCGAATACCTGAAGAATACCACGCCGAATGCTTTTGAAAGCGCTGTCGCTTAAGACCAGCGCTTCCCAAGCTATTCGACACTTGATTTGGGAAACCCGCGCTGGCAGGGCTGGCGCGGGTTTTTCTTTGCTTCCAATCGGATCTGGAACATGAGTGACATGGAAACTCTCGAAAATTCCCTGATGGTCGAAATTGCCTCGGCCGCCGACGAGCAGGCGATCGAGGCGGTGCGTGTCTCGGCCCTCGGCAAGAAGGGCTCGGTTTCCGAGATGCTGAAGACGCTCGGCTCGATGAGCGCGGAGGAGCGACAGGTCAAAGGCCCGGCAATCAACGGCCTCAAGAACCGCGTCACCGAGGCGCTTTCGGCGCGCCGCGCCGAGCTGAAAGATGTGGCGATCACGGCACGGCTTGCCGCCGAGAAGGTCGACGTCAGCTTGCCGGTCAGGCAATCGCCGGCCGAGCGCGGCCGCATCCATCCGATCAGCCAGGTCATCGACGAGATCGCGGCGATCTTCGGCGATCTCGGCTTTGCCATCGCCGAAGGTCCGGACATCGAGACCGACTATTACAATTTCACCTCGCTGAACTTCCCGGAAGGCCACCCGGCGCGCGAGATGCACGACACCTTCTTCTTCCAGCCGGACGCGCAGGGCGAACGCAAGCTTTTGCGCACCCACACCTCGCCGGTGCAGATCCGCACCATGGAGATGCAGAAGCCGCCGATCCGCATCGTCATTCCTGGCAAGACCTACCGGCAGGATTCCGATGCCACCCACTCGCCGATGTTCCATCAGGTCGAGGGATTGGTGATCGACAAATCGGCTAATGTCGCCAACATGAAATGGGTGCTGGAGGAGTTCTGCAAGGCCTTCTTCGAGGTGCCGAGCGTCAAGATGCGCTTCCGGCCGTCCTTCTTCCCGTTCACCGAGCCCAGCCTCGAGGTCGACATCCAGTGCGACCGTTCGCGGCCCGGCGAGGTGCGCTTCGGCGAGGGCTCGGACTGGATGGAAATCCTCGGCAGCGGCATGGTCCACCCCAATGTGCTCCGTTACGGCGGCCTCGATCCCGACGAATACCAGGGCTTTGCCTGGGGCATGGGCATCGACCGCATCGCCATGCTGAAATACGGCATGCCGGATCTGCGCGCCTTCTTCGACGCCGATGTCCGCTGGCTGTCGCATTACGGTTTTAGGCCGCTCGACATGCCGACGCTGTTCGGGGGCTTGAGCGCGTGACGAGCGGGCCGCAGCAAATCTCCGGGCAACTCGCCTTCCTGCACATGTCCGACGCGCGGCCGCATAGCTTCAAGTGCAGCGTGCCCAGACCAGACGGAACACAGTCATGAAACTCACCCTCTCCTGGCTCAAGGATCACCTCGAGACCGACGCTTCGCTGGCCGAAATCGTCGAGCGTCTCACCTCTATCGGCCTCGAGGTCGAGCATGTCGACGACCGGGCGAGCCTGGCCCCCTTCGTCATCGCCAAGGTGGTGACGGCGGTGCAGCACCCAGACGCCGACCGGCTGCGCGTGCTGACCGTCGACACAGGCGACGGCAAGCCGCCTGTGCAGGTTGTGTGTGGAGCGCCGAACGCCCGCGCCGGCCTGATCGGCGCCTTTGCAGCACCGGGCACCTATATCCCCGGCATCGACGTGACGCTGACCGTCGGCAAGATCCGCGGCGTTGAAAGCCACGGCATGATGTGCTCCGAGCGCGAGCTCGAACTGTCCGAGGAGCATGACGGCATCATAGACCTGCCGGCCGATGCGCCGGTCGGCACCAGTTTCGCCGCCTATGCCCATCTCGACGATCCGGTGATCGAGATCAATCTGACGCCGAACCGGCCGGATGCCACCAGTGTCCATGGCATCGCCCGCGATCTGGCGGCGAGCGGGCTCGGCACGCTGAAGAGCGCGCCGATAGAGCCGATCCCCGGCAAGGGCGAGACGCCGGTAAAGGTGACGATCGAAGCGCCGGAGCTCTGTCCCGGCTTTGCGCTGCGCCTGGTGCGCGGCGTCAAGAACGGACCGTCGCCGAAATGGCTGCAGCAAAGGCTTCTCGCCATCGGCTTGAGGCCGATCAGCGCGCTCGTCGACATCACCAATTACGTCACCTTCGACCGCGGCCGGCCGCTGCATGTTTTTGACGCTGCGAAGGTCACCGGCAATCTCGCCGTGCGCCGGGCGCGTGACGGCGAAAAGGTGCTGGCGCTCGACGGCCGCGAATACACGCTGACGCCGGAGATGTGCGTGATCGCCGATCAGGACGGCATCGAATCGATTGCCGGCATCATGGGCGGCGAGCATTCCGGCTGCGACGAGAACACCATCGACGTGCTGATCGAGTCCGCGCTTTGGGACCCGATCGCCACCGCCCGCACCGGCCGCACGCTCGGCATCATCACCGATGCACGCTATCGGTTCGAGCGCGGCGTCGACCCGGAAATGATGGTTCCCGGCCTGGAGCTGGCGACGAAGCTGGTGCTCGATTTCTGCGGTGGCACACCGGCGCAAACCGAGGTCGTCGGCTATGCCGGCCATCGGCCGAAGATCGTCTCGTTCCCATTGTCGGAAGTGAAGCGGCTGACCGGTATCGAAGTGCTGCGCTCGACGAGCCTCGACATTCTAGCCCGCCTCGGCTTCAAGCCGGAGGGCGCCGGCGACGTCGTCAATGTGGTGGTCCCGTCCTGGCGGCCGGATGTCGACGGCAAGGCCGACCTGGTCGAGGAGGTCATGCGCATCCACGGCGTCGACAACATCGCGCCCCAGCCGCTTGGTTCACACGATGCGGTCAACGCCAAGATCCTGACTGTGCTGCAGATCCGCACCCGCGCCGCCAAGCGGGCGCTTGCCGTGCGCGGCATGATGGAGGCCGTCACCTGGTCGTTCATTCCGGCAAAACACGCCGAATTGTTCGGCGGCGGCCAGCAGGCGCTGAAGCTTGCCAACCCGATCGCCGCCGATATGTCGGACATGCGGCCGTCGCTGCTGCCGGGGCTGATTGCGGCCGCGCAGCGTAATGCCGACAAGGGCATCGGCGATGTTGCGCTGTTCGAAGTGTCAGGCACTTACGAGGGCGACGGCGCCGACCAGCAGCGGCGCGTTGCCGCCGGCGTGCGGCGCGGCACCGCCAAGCTCGAGGGCTCCGGCCGCCATTGGGCCGGCAATGCCGGCGCCGTGGGCGTCTTCGACGCCAAGGCCGACGCGATCGCCGCACTCGAAGCCTGCGGCGCGCCGGTCGAGCGGCTGCAGATCGAGGCCGGCGGCCCGGCCTGGTATCATCCCGGCCGCTCCGGCACGATCAAGCTTGGGCCGAAGGTCGTGCTTGGCACATTCGGCGAATTCCACCCGAAGACGCTGGAAGGGCTTGACGTCTCCGGCCCGCTCTGCGGCTTCGAAGTGTTCATCGATGCCGTGCCCGAGCCGAAGGCCAAGCCGACGCGGACAAAGCCGAGGCTCGATCTGTCCGCCTTCCAGGCGGTCAAGCGCGATTTCGCCTTCGTCGTCGACAAGGCGGTCGAAGCCGGCACACTCGTTCGCGCCGCCCTTGCCGCCGACAGGAAGTTGATTTCCGGGGTCTCGGTGTTCGACGTTTTCGAAGGTGCCGCACTTGGGGCGGCGAAGAAATCGATCGCCATCGAGGTGTCGATCCAGCCGGTCGAAAAGACGCTGACCGACGAGGATTTCGAGGCGCTGGCCAAGCGCATCGTCGAGAATGTCGGCAAGCAGACCGGCGGTGTGCTCAGAACCTAGAACGGGTGCGATGATGGTTCACACCAGCAAACTCTCCATCACCTGGCTGGCAACTCACATCGGGACGATCGACGGCTTCCTGGATGACCAGGAATGCGCCGATCTGATCGCTGACAGTGAACGGCGCGGTTTCGAGGCGGCCAAGGTGAACAGCTCCGGCGGCGCCACCGTCCTGAAGGAGCTTCGCAATAACGACCGGGTTGTCTTCGATGACGAGGACCTTGCGGATTTGCTCTTCGCACGGGCGCGGCCTCTGCTCTATCGTGGTCTCGGCGACTGGCGCTTGACCGGGCTGAATGAGCGTTTCCGTTTCTATCGCTATGGGCCGGGCCAGAAGTTCGATTGGCACCATGACGGCTATTTCGAGCGCCACGCCTTGGAGCGCAGTCAGTTCACGTTCATGATTTATCTATCGGATGGATTTGAAGGGGGAGGAACCTCGTTTCGCGGCGAGATGCCGGGCTATGCCGGTAGCAGTCTTCTGGTGAAGCCGAACAAAGGAATGGCACTAGCGTTCTACCATCCGATCGAGCATCGCGGCGACGAGGTGCTGTCGGGACGCAAGTACGTCATCCGAACGGACGTGATGTACAAGCGCCAATGAAACGCTGTCCGTTCTGCCGCTGAGCTAGATGCACCTGACTCCGCTGGAAGTGTTTTTCGTCCAGGAGTTCTGCCGTTCCACCGGCATTTCTCCTGACATGATGAGTGGGCTGAAAGTCAAAGAACGCAGCCGCGATCCTGTAGGATTCATGACCAGAGTCACTGCCTCATCGGTTGCTCCGGAATTGCGATGTGAGAGTCGGGTGTTCAGTTCGCCCAAAGTAGCGCATGTCGGCCCCGACTGGCTTCCTTGCGGCATGGTTTTGTTCTTCGACAAGGTTACAGGAAGGCTCGCCGCCATCGAGGGCTTTGCATATGGCGAAGAGTGGCCTTCAAACGAAGAACCGTTCTTCTGGGCAGAGCCTGACGAATAATGAACTGATGGATTGCGCAGGCATCGCGAATCGCCTTCCAAGAGCCGATGGACCATCTGCGCTATTCCGGGCTCTCCTTCGAAACTCAGCGCACGGCGTTTCTCGACATCGTCTCGAAAGACGCCCTGATCCATGAAGCGCTGGTTCGCGCACGCGGTCTCGAACTCCCCGACTGGCTGGTCGTGTCCGGCGCGCTTTACAACAGCGCATGGAACCATCTGACCGGAAAGCCTTCGGGGTACGGCATCCGGGATGTCGACCTGTTCTATTTTGACGAGAGCGATCTGTCCTACGAGGCCGAGGACAGGGTGATCGCCCGCGCCGCGCCGGCCTTCGCCGATCTGCCCCGGCCGGTCGAGATCCGCAACCAGGCGCGGGTGCATCTGTGGTATCCGGTCAAGTTCGGGCAGGAATGCCCGCGTTATACGAGCGCTAGCGAAGCGCTCAGCTATTTTGCGTCGAAGACGCATGCAGTCGGCGTACGCTACGATGCCGAGGGGCGCCTCGATCTGGTGGCACCATTCGGACTCGACGACATTTTTTCATTTCGCATCACGCCGAATAGGGTGCTGGATAATCAGCGGACGCATGAGATGAAGGGCAGGCGGGCACAGGAGAACTGGCCGGAGATCAGTGTCGTGCCTTGGTAGAATGTCGGCGCGAGGCACCCCCCTCTGCCCTGCCGGGCATCTCCCCCGCAAGGGGGGAGATTGGGCAGTTCCAGCGCCCTGCCCGCCCTCCCGGCGCCGGTGATTGGCGAAAGCCGAGGCGACATCCGATCTCCCCCCTTGAGGGGGAGATGTCCGGCAGGACAGAGGGGGGTGCCTCGCGCCAATTTCTCGCAATTATTTTGCACCGCTGCGGCGCTCGAAAACCGGGCGCCGAATCGCCTCGTTTCGATTGCGCTGTCGGTTACCGTTCACCCATTGACCAACGCCAGCAGCTCTTCAGTATAGCGCTTGCCGACCACCTTCTCCGGCGACAGGGCGTCGCCAATAGATGCCACTTCGGCCTGGCTCAGCACGATATCGGCTGCCGCCGTATTCTGCTCCAGATGGCGGATTTTTCGCGCACCAGGGATCGGCACAATGAAGTCGCCCTGATGCAGCACCCAGGCGAGCGCCAGCTGCGCCGGCGTCACGCCCTTCTCGGCGGCCATCTTTTCCAGCACGGCGACGACCGCCGCATTGGCCGCCATGGCGTCGGCCTGGAAGCGCGGCAACCCGCGGCGCCAGTCGTCGGCGCCGAGAACATCGGGCTTGGCGATCGTGCCGGTGAGCAGGCCGCGGCCGAGCGGGCTATAGGGGACAAAGCCGATGCCGAGCTCGCGGCAGACGGCAAACACTTCTTCTTCCGGATCGCGGGTCCACAGCGAATACTCGCTCTGCACGGCGGCGATCGGATGCACGGCATGCGCCCGGCGGATGGTAGCCGCACTCGCCTCCGACAGGCCGAGCGCCCGCACCTTGCCCTCGCGCACCAGCTCGGCCATGGCGCCGACCGTATCCTCGATCGGCACGTTGGGGTCGACGCGGTGCTGATAGTAGAGGTCGATCACTTCGGTATCCAGCCGCTTCAGCGACGCTTCGGCCACGGCCTTGACATGCTCCGGGCGGCTATCGACACCGGCCATGCGCTCCATGCCGCTGCCTTCTTCGAGGATCTTGAAGCCGAATTTGGTTGCGATCGTCACCTTGTCACGCACCGGCTTCAGCGCCTTGCCGACCAGGATCTCGTTCTCGTAGGGGCCATAGACTTCGGCCGTGTCGAAGAAGTTGACGCCGATGTCGACGGCATGGCGCAGCGTGGCGATCGCGTCTGCCTCCGGCTGGCCGCCATAGGCAAAGCTCATCCCCATGCAGCCGAGGCCGACCGGGTAGACGTCGAGTTCATTGCCAAGCTTGCGGGTTTGCATCACCTGTCTCCTTGTTGTGATGGTTGTGATGCCGCAGAGATAGCGTCTTGCGCTGCGTTCGATAATCGGCTCCCATTTGCACGGGCTGTTCCAAGAAATAGATCAATGAAGCGAACCTATCTTTCACAGCTTGCGGTACTGGCAACGGTCGCCCAATGCGGCAGTTTTCGCGGCGCCGCCAAGGAGCTGGCAATCGCGCCATCGGCGGTCAGCCACGCGGTGTCCAGCCTCGAAGCCCGCCTCGGCGTTCGCCTGCTGGCACGCAGCACGCGCAGCGTCGCGCCGACCGAGGAGGGCGCGCAATTGCTCGAGCGCCTCAGGCCGGCGCTGTCGGAGATCGACCTGGCGCTGGAATCGGCGATCGAGGCGCGCGACCGGCCGGCCGGCAATCTGAGGCTCAACGTGCCGCGCACCGCGGCCCATCTGACGCTGACGCCTCGACTCGGCGCCTTTGCCGCGGCCTATCCGGACATCGTGCTGGAGATCGTCATCGAGGACCGCTTCACCGATGTCGTCGAAGGCGGCTTCGACGCCGGCGTGCGGCTGGGCGAGAGCCTGCAGCGCGACATGATCGCCGTGCGTATCGGGCCGAACCTCCGCGGCGCCGTGGTCGGCGCGCCATCCTATTTCGAGACCAGGCCCAGGCCGATCCATCCGCACGATCTTGCCGGCCACCGCTGCATCCGTTTCCGCTTCTCCAGCGGCATTCTCTACCGCTGGGAATTCGAGAAAAACGGCGAAGAGATCGAGATAGCGGTGCAAGGGCCGCTGATCCTCGACGAGGACCATCTGATTGCCAATGCCGCGGTTGACGGCGCCGGGCTCGCCTTCGTGTTCGAGGACTATGTCCGCGACGCGCTCGCCGCCGGGAAGCTCGTTCGCGTGCTGGAGGACTGGTGCCCGCCCTTCGACGGCTTCTTCGTCTATTACCCCAGCCGCCGCCAGATGCGGCCGGCACTCAGGGCCTTTGCCGATTTCTTCGGGGTGAGTACATAGGGGCACCGTCGGAACGGCGGCGGGCAATCTCTTCAGGCTGAATGCTCATCTCACGGCCGTTGCGGCGCCGGCGCCGGCAATTATTCGTCTCCAAACACAAGTGGAACCGCCTTTCTGGCCTGGAAGAAACCCGACCTGGCATTCGTTCACCGACCATGTCTGCACTGCCCAAAAACCAAACGGCCGGCTACGGCTGGACGGCGATCATCCTTCACTGGCTGATCGCGGCGATCTTTATCGGCCAGTTCGTGCTCGGCTTCGTCATGGTGCGGCTGTCCAGCCAGCGCACCGCATTCGAACTGATCCAGCTGCATAAATCCTTCGGCTTCCTGCTGCTTGGGCTGGTCATCCTGCGCATCGCCTGGCGCCTAGGCAGACCGGCCCCGCCGCTGCCGCGCTCGGTCGGGCCGTTCGAGCGCCGGATGGCGCCGCTGGTCCATCTCGCGCTTTATGCGTTTCAGCTCGCTCTGCCGTTGTCCGGCTGGGCGCTGGTCTCGGTCTCGGTGCTGGAGATCCCGAGCGTGCCGTTCAATCTGTTTGTCATGCCCAATCTGCCGCTTGGCGTATCGGACATGGCAGAAAGCTTCTGGGCAGCGACGCACTGGTATCTCGCCTATGCCGGCATCGGACTTGTCGCTTTGCATCTCGCCGCGGCGCTGCGCCACCATTTCTGGCTGAGGGATACCGTGCTGACGCGCATGATCACGGCTTCGTCAGATCGCGACACGGAATAGAGCGGACGGCTCATTCGTTGATGGGGCGAGGACGCAAGAAAGCGTTGCCTACCAAGAGGACCATTTCCATGTACGCGCGCATCTTCGGATTTGCGGCCGCCGCCGCTTGTTTTGCCATACCTGTCTTCGCTGCCGTTGCCCTTGGCGACGCGGCCGGCAGCTACACGATCAGCCCGGGGAGTTCCAGCATCCACTTCTCCATCGGCAAGCTCGGCGGCGGGGGCCTCGACGGCGCTTTCTCCCGCTTCAAGGGCAGTATCCTCATTGACAACAGCGATGTCGGCCGGTCCCAGGTCAATTTCACCATCTTTCCCGAAAGCGTCGGTACCGGCCAACGCCGCATCGATGCCTTTCTCCGCTCGGACGCGGTTTTCGACGCGGCCAACAACCCGGAGATCCAGTTCCGCTCGACCAGCGTCAAACGCACCGGCGACACGTCGGCGCTTGTCACCGGCCGGCTGACGGCGCGCGGCAAGACCTTTCAGGAAAAGTTCACGGCCGAGCTTGGCGGCCTCAAGGCGGGCACGATAAAATTCCACGTCACCGGCAAGGTGCTGCGGTCGCGCTACGGCATGGATGTCGGCACACCGATCTATTCTAACGTCGTCGACTTCGACATGACGCTGACGGGTAGAAGGGGATAGTTTCATCTTCGCGATTGGCAGAGACACGTCTCGCATCGTCATCCTGGGGCGGAGCAAGGAGCGAAGCGACGCGGCGCAGACCCCAGGATCCATGCCGTAACGTCAAGGCGTTGCAGCGGTTCAGAATTCTGTTTCGTCGCATTCCTCGGCGACTGTCATGGCATGGATCGTCAGGTCAAGCCCGAGGATGACGAAGGCGCTGATTGGCTTTTCTCCTGAATTAGGGCAAACCTCCAGGCCTGCAATCGAGAGGAGAAAACTGATGTTCCGATGGGGTGTTTTGTCGACGGCCAAGATCGGCCGCGAGCAGCTTTTGCCGGCAATCGTCGAGGCGGAGAACGGCGTGCTGTCGGCGATTGCCAGCCGTGATCTGTCGAAAGCCCGGGCGCTTGGCGAACGCTTCGGTGCGCGCCACGCTTTCGGCTCCTATGAGGAACTGCTCGCCTCCAGCGACATCGACGGCGTCTACATTCCGCTGCCGACCTCGCAGCATGTCGAATGGACGGCCAAGGCGATCGAGGCCGGCAAGCATGTTCTGGTCGAAAAGCCGCTGGCGCTCGATGCCAAGGACATTCCGCCGCTGATCAAGCTGCGCGATGCCAGGAAGGTGCTGGTCTGCGAAGCCTTCATGGTCGTCTACCATCCGCAATGGATCAAGGTGCGCGAGCTGATCGCCAACGGCGCCATCGGCCGGCTGCGCCATGTCCAGGGCGCGTTCTCCTATTACAATGTCGATCCCAACAACATGCGCAACAAGCTCGATCTCGGCGGCGGCGCGCTGCCGGACATCGGTGTCTATCCGACGGTATCGACGCGCTTTTCGACCGGCAAGGAGCCGCTGCGCGTCCAGGCGACGATCGAGCGCGACAAGACATTCGGCACCGACATCTATTCCTCGATCCGAGCCGATTTCGGCGAT
Source organism: Mesorhizobium sp. WSM4828 (assembly GCF_055811175.1). NCBI lineage: Bacteria > Pseudomonadati > Pseudomonadota > Alphaproteobacteria > Hyphomicrobiales > Phyllobacteriaceae > Mesorhizobium > Mesorhizobium sp. WSM4828. Next base: position 115,765 of record NZ_JBVVQK010000009.1, read on the forward strand.
TTCGAGCTGTCCTTCTACCTGTCGACGCAGATGGCGGCGCGGCAGGTGATGGTGTTCCACGGCGAGAAGGGCTTCATCGAAGTGTTCTCACCGTTCAACGCCGGGCTCTACGACCATCACCGCGTCGAGCTGCACAACCAGAACCACAGCGAGGCGCAGGTGTTCCGCTTTCCCGGCACGCAACAGTACCGGCTCGAGGTCGAGGCCTTCGCGCGGGCGGCGCAGGGCGGCAAGGACCGCGTCTTCACCCTGGAAGAATCGGTGCTCAACCAGAAGGTCATCGATGCCATCTTCCGCGCCGGCGAGAAGGAAGGCTGGGAGGCCGTCTAGGCCGGCCATGATCCCAAAAATGGGGACCGGTTTTTGGACGAGATCATGGCCAGATAGATGTCCGACGACGCGGATGTGATCATTGTCGGCGCCGGCCTTGCCGGCCTTGTCGCGGCGGCCGAACTGACTGAGGCCGGCAAGAAGACCATCATCATCGAGCAGGAGCCGGAGCAGTCGCTTGGCGGCCAGGCATTCTGGTCGCTCGGCGGCATCTTCCTCGTCGATTCGCCCGAACAACGGCGCATGCGAATCCGCGATTCGTATGAGCTGGCGCTCGAGGACTGGCTGGGCACCGCAGCCTTCGACCGCACGGAAGATCTTTGGCCGCGCCGCTGGGCCGAGGCCTATGTCGGCTTCGCCGCCGGCGAGAAGCGCTCCTGGCTCATGCAGCGCGGCCTGAAATTCTTTCCGGTGGTCGGCTGGGCCGAACGCGGCGGCGGCAATGCCGTCGGCCACGGCAATTCGGTTCCGCGCTTCCATGTCACCTGGGGCACCGGCCCCGGCGTTCTCGAACCGTTCGTGCAGCGCGTGCGCGAGGCCGAGAAGCGCGGGCTGATCCGGTTCAAATTCCGTCACCGGGTCAACGAATTGACCCGGACGGGCGGCGCCGTCGACGGCGTGCGCGGCGACATATTGGCGGCGAGCGATGCCGAGCGCGGCCGCAAGAGCTCGCGCGAGATCACCGGCGATTTCGAGCTGAAGGCGCAAGCCGTCATCGTCGCCTCCGGCGGCATCGGCGCCGATCACCAACTGGTCCGGCAGAATTGGCCGCAGCGGCTGGGTGCGCCGCCGAAACGCATGATCACCGGCGTTCCCGACCATGTCGACGGCCGCATGCTGGCGATCGCCGAGGCTGCCGGCGGCAGGCTCATCAACCGCGACCGCATGTGGCACTATGTCGAGGGCGTCAGGAACTGGGCACCGATCTGGACCGATCATGCGATCCGCATCCTGCCCGGCCCGTCATCGCTGTGGCTCGATGCGCGCGGCAAGCGCCTGCCGGTGCCGCTTTATCCCGGCTTCGACACGTTGGCCACGCTCAGCCACATCATGAGCACCGGCTTCGATCATTCCTGGTTCATCCTGACCAAAAAGATCATCCGGAAGGAGTTCGCGCTGTCGGGCTCCGAGCAGAACCCGGATTTGACGGGGAAGAGCTGGCGCCAGGTGCTTGGCCGTGCCACCAGCGGCGTGCCCGGGCCGGTCAAGGCGTTCATGGAGAAGGGCGAGGATTTCATCGTCGAGCCCGAACTGCCGGCGCTGGTCGCCCGCATGAACGCAATGGCCGGCGGCGAGCCGCTGCTCGAATTGTGCCAAGTCGAGCGCGAAATCCGCGCCCGCGACCGGCAGCTCGACAATCCGTTCTCCAAGGACATGCAGATTACTGCGCTGCGCGGCGCGCGAGCCTATCTCGGCGACCGGCTGATCCGCACCGCAAGGCCGCACAAGCTGCTCGATCCCGCCAATGGCCCGCTGATTGCCGTCAGGCTCAGCATCCTGACCCGCAAGACGCTCGGTGGGCTGGAGACGGACCTCGGCAGCCGTGTGCTGGGTACCGGCGGCCAACCGGTCGAGGGGTTGTACGCGGTGGGCGAAGCCGCCGGTTTCGGCGGCGGCGGCATGCACGGCCATGCAGCGCTCGAAGGCACGTTTCTCGGCGGCTGCATCTTTTCCGGCCGCAGCGCTGGACGGGCGGCAGCACGCGCGCTGGGTGAAACAAGGTCGACCGTGACGCGCTTTAGGCGAAGGGCTGCAAATTGACGTCCTGAAGCTTGGAACCGGCAAGCAAAGCCTCGAGCACCTGCTTCTTGAGAGACAGGCACTGCGAACGGGCAAGTTTGACGATGGCGGAAACGTCGCCTGCCTCGCAGGCAAGAACCAGTTCCTTTTGCTGGGCGATGATCAACTGGGTGAAGTCGCGCGACTTGAACCCGAGGTGGAGAACCCGCGCCGACTGGTCGAGTAATTGGTCCAGCAGATGCGCCAGTCGTAGATTTCCCGAGAGCTCCGCAAAGGCCAGACGAAAGGCACGATCGGCCGCCAGGAAGGCGACGTGGCTGCGTAGCGTCTCCGGCTTCAGCACTTTTTGCGCTGCCAGCCTGACATCCTCGAGCCCGCGCTCGGTCATGTTCGATGCCGCCACCCTGAGCACTTCCGGTTCGATCAAGCTGCGGACATCGAAGATCTCGTTGACGTCGCGCAGGCTGAGCGTTGCAACGACGTAGCCACGGCGCGGCTCGCTCCTGACCAGCCCTTCCTGCATCAGGCGGGCCAACGCGGCGCGGATGGTCGCCTTTTTGATCTGGTATCGATCGCCGATCTGTTTCTCGGTCAGCGCTTCACCGGGGCGCAGCACGCAGGCAATGATGTCGTTCCTCAGCTGCTCATATGCCTGTTCCCTGCGAAGGACGTCGGCGGCTGACAGTGCTGTCGCCTCGACCGTGGCCGGCCTTGCCGGTTCGGCGGTCAACTTCGTCGTTTTCATATTCTGTCCGTCTGGCTGTCCCGTTGACGCTGGCATCAGCATTCGCTAGCGTGAGCATCTCAGATTGATAATCTGAGCATCTCAGGGGGGATAACTGATATGCCTTTGCCCGCCAACTCGCCTCTCTACGCCGTTGCCGACGATATCGTCAATGCCGCGAGGGGACCAGATCCCCTCGAAGCGATAAGGACGGTCCTGGGCGACTACACCAACCGTTTTCACGCATCGGGAACACTCGCTCACGAAGAAGACGACGACGAGGTGCTTTTGCATGCGAGCCCGAACCTGACGATCTACCACATCACGCTGTCGCCCGGCCTGCAGTACCCGCCCCACAACCACCTGATGGATGCCTTGATCGGCATCTACAAGGGCAGCGAGACGAACTTCATCTATCCTGTTGCCGGCAGCGAACTCGATGTTCCCGAAAGGCAGGACATCGCAGCGCCTGCCGTGGTGCACATGGCGTCAAATACCGTGCATGCGGTTGCGAATACCGGCAGCGCGCGATCAGGTGCGCTGCATGTCTATCTCGGCGATCTCACACGAACCCACCGGCAGCTGTGGAGCCCGGATAGTAACCAGGCCGAACCATTTGACAACGACCGCTATCTGGCCGGGGCTCGGCCCATTCAGCAGTCCGGGCGGGAATGAGCGCAGGGCGTCGCGGGCGGCGAAATTGGCCGTGATCAGCGAACCCGTCGGAATCGCGTCACACTTGTCACTCTCGCCAATCCGCTATCGCCCCTATCCTATCTCACGACCCAACACGTCGCGCCTGCGGCGACAAACCAGCAAGGGAGATGCACAATGACGGCTCATCAGAATGGCACAGGCGAACAGACGACGCGGCTCGCGATGAAGACACCACCGGTCGTTTCGCCCGACGCGTGGGAAGCCGCGCGCCAGCAGCTGCTCGTGAAGGAGAAGACGGTGACCCGGGCTCGCGACGCACTGGCCGCCGAGCGCCGGCGGATGCCGTGGATGGCGGTGGAGAAGACCTATACGTTCGAAGGGCCCGACGGAAAGGTGAGCCTGCTCGACCTGTTCGAGGGCCGCCGTCAGCTGATCGTCTACCGCGCCTTCTTCGAGCCCGGCGTATTCGGCTGGCCCGACCACGCTTGCCGCGGCTGCTCGTTGGGGGCCGATCAGGTCGGCAACCTCGCCCATCTGAACGCCCGCGACACCACGCTTGCCTACGCCTCGCGCGCACCGCAGGCGGACATTGCGCGGCTGAAGGCGCGGATGGACTGGAAGATGCCCTGGTACACCATCACCGACAGCTTCGATGCCGACTTCGGCGTTGACGAGTGGCACGGCCATAACGTGTTCATCCGCGACGGCGATCGCGTGTTCCGCACCTACTTCATCAACAACCGCGGCGACGAGGCGATGGGGACCGTATGGAGCTATCTCGACCTGTCGCCGCTCGGCCGCCAGGAGGTTTGGGAGGATTCGCCCGAGGGTTATCCGCAGACGCCGACGTACAAATGGTGGAACTGGCACGACAATTACGGCGCCGAAGCCGTTCCTGACAAAAAGTGGGTCGAGGTGTCGGACGCCGGAGAGGCCGCGTTCCGGAACCGCACTGAATAGAACGTCTTTGGCGTCGCGGAAATGCGGCTAGGACAATTGGAGGAGCGGGATGCACGGTTCATTCGACGCATCCCGCTCGCTATCAGGGACAACGGACATGAGCGAGATTCATGCAGGCGCATCCGCCGGCGATCCGAGCCCGGCCGGCCATAGCGTGGCCGATTGGCTGTCCTTTGCGGCCGCGCCGACCTTCGCGACCATGGCGCTGCTGACGCTTCTCGGCGGAGCGCCGGATATGATGTGCTCGACCGGGCAAGAGGCGTCACCGCTGGGCGGCATGGTCCCGATGTACCTGCTGATGAGCGCCTTTCATTTAGGACCTTGGCTGAAGCAGGTTTCCGGCCGGCGACGCCGCCGCAAATAGAGCTGTACCGGCCGACAACGGCCCGTTCTGGTCGGGAAGACATCCCTCACCAGATCCACTCGCCCCTTCCCAAAACCGCTACCGCATCGACAATCCGGGTAAAGCTCGAGCGGGCGCGGCCGGCCGTGTGCCTGGCGCGTAAATACCCATGCACCAGCCCCGGCTCCTCGAACCACCAGGCGCGTCCGCCTGCGGCAACGATGCGGTCGCGATAGGCCTCGCCGTCCGACGACAGCGGGTCGCATTCGGCGGTGATCACGACGGTAGGCGGCAGATTGGCAAAGTCTGCGTCGGCGAGCGGCGACAAGGTGAGATCGCCGGTGCGGTCCTCGCCACCGGTCCTGATGTCCTTGTAGAAAACGAGGTCGCGCACGTTAAGCATCGGCGCTTCCGCGTGGGTGACATATGAACCGGCGGAGCTGTCGCCGCCAAGGCCGGGATAGACCAGGATCTGGCCGATCGGCTTGCGCGCATGGCCGCGCGTCGCGTGGCTGACGGACGCGGCGAGATTGCCGCCGGCACTGTCGCCGCACAGCAGGATAGGCCGTTCGTAAGTAGTCGACGCCCATTCGAAGGCGCCGATGGCATCGTCGAAGGCGGCCGGATGAAGGTGTTCCGGCGCCAGCCGGTAGTCGACCGAAACCACTTCGTAGCCGGTGCGGCCGCAAAGCTCGGCGCAGAGGTCGTCATGGCTGTCGAGCCCGCCGAGGATAAAACCGCCGCCATGGAAATAAAGCACCATCGCCGCCGTTTCCGGCGCCGGGGCGCGGTAGATGCGGACTGGAACCTGATGCCATGGCGTGGCAATGGCGGTGGTTTCCGCCGTGACGCCTTGGGGATAGCCGGCAAAGAACTCGCGGCACATCCGGTTATAAATCTTGCGCTGCTCGGCGATGGTGTAGTCGATCGTGTCGGGCGGATAATAGGAGTTGGTCCGCTCGATGAAGGCCCAGGTCTCGGCGTCGATGAGGGTTTTGTAGTCGGTCATGGGCGCTGGACGGGCTGCCAAGGTTGAGCCTGGACACCCCCCTCTGGCCTGCCCTCTTTGCCACCACTTGGCATCTCCCCCGCAAGGGGGGAGATCGGCAGCTTTGGCCTTACAACCCTTCTGTCAACGGTGCAGATTGGCGAAAGTCGAGGTGACATCCAATCTCCCCCCTTGCGGGGGAGATGGCCGGCAGGCCAGAGGGGGGTGGGACGGAACGCCATCATCTCGGCAGTGTCATTTCCCCTTCCACACCGGATCGCGTTTTTCGGCAAAGGCGCGAAAACCCTCGAGATTGTCCTCCGAGCCGTAGAGTGCGTCAACCGTCGGCAGTTGGCGGCGCGTCACCCGGTTCATGGCGTCCTGGAAGGTCAGCGATTCTGCGACCCGGGCCGTTTCCTTGATCGCGGCGAAGACCAGCGGCGGGCCGCTGGCAAGCAGCCGGGCGATCTCCCAGACGCGGTCCTCCAGCCTGTCCTTGGGCAGCACTTCGTTGACCAGGCCCCAGCGATGCGCCTCGGCGACATCCATCCAGCGGCCGGTGAGCAAAAGGTCCATGGCGACGTGATAGGGGATGCGCTTCGGCAGCTTGATCGTCGCCGCATCGGCCAGCGTGCCGGCGCGGATTTCGGGCAGGGCGAAGGAGGAGTGATCCGACGCATAGATGAGGTCGCAGGACAGCGCCAGCTCGAAGCCGCCGCCGACAGCCATGCCGTTGACGCAGGCGATCACCGGCTTGTTGAGATCGCGCAGTTCCTGCAAGCCGCCGAAGCCGCCGACGCCATAGTCGCCGTCGACCGCGTCGCCGCCGGCCGCGGCCTTCAGGTCCCAGCCGGCGCAGAAGAACTTGTCGCCGGCGGTCTTGACGATGGCGACGCGCAGGTCGGGATCGTCGCGGAACGTCTTGAACGTCTCGCCCATCAGCCGCGACGTCTTCAGGTCGATGGCATTGGCCTTCGGCCGGTCGAGCGTGACTTCGAGGATCGTGCCCTCGCGGCGGGTGGTGATGATTTCAGCCATTCTTCTTGTCTCCCAGCACCAGCAGCGCATCGGCGATCCAGGCGCCCTTGCCCTCGGTGCAGACGATCAATGGATTGATGTCGAGCTCCTCGATCTCGCCGGCGTTTTGCTGCACGAAGCCGGCAATGCCTGATATCGCATCGATTGCCGCTGCGACATCGGCCTTCGGCCGACCGCGATAACCGTCGAGCAGCGGGAACAGTTTCAGCCCGCGCAAAGCGGCCTCGATATCGTCGCGGGTCGCCGGCAGCATCAGCGTGACGCTGTCGCGCAACAGCTCGACCAGCACGCCGCCGGTGCCGAGCGTCATCACCGCGCCGAACATCGGGTCGCGGGTGAAGCCGACGAGCAGCTCGGCGACGCCGTCGCGCACCATGCGCTCGACATAAAGGCCGGTGCCAAGCGGGCCGAGATCATGCGCGGCGGTGCTGACCGATTCGGCATCCCTGAGGTTGAGCCGGACCGCGTCGAGTTCGGATTTGTGTATGACACCAAGGGCCTTCAGCGCCACCGGGAAGCCGAGCGCCATCGAGGAGATGACAGCTTCGACCGCATTGCCGGCGCGCTCGCCCTTCGGCACGGGGAGCCCGGCCTCGATGAGCCGCGCCTTCGCCTCGGCCTCGTCCGGGGTGACATGGTCGCCGGCCGGCGCGCCGGACGCCGAAGTGTCGATCGGCTGCGCCTGCGGCTCGCGCCACGCCCAGCCGATGAAGGCTGCCGCCTGGGCGGCGTCTATAGCTTCGGAAATGCCGAACAGCGGCACCATGCCCCGCGCCATCAGGCCGGCCGTATATTCCTCGGGCAGGTTCTCCGGCAGCGAGGAGACGATCGCGCCTTGCGCGCTGTTGGTCTTCAGTGCCGCTTCGAAGGCGCGCAGCGTCGCCCACCAGTCGGTATCCGAACAGCGGTCGGGGCGCGGGAAATCGAGTACCAGCATGTTGAGGTCGAAGCCGCCCGACACCATGGCGGTGAAGGTGGCGGTCATCGCCGGCTCGTTGTTCCAGATGAAGGTGTGGTAGTCGAGCGGGTTGGCCACCGCGACCAGCGGCCCGAGCGTCGATTTGACATGCGCGCGGTGCTCGGCGGTGAGTGGCGGAAACGTCACCCAGCGGCCTTCGGCGCTGTCGGCCATCACCGATGCCTCACCGCCCGAACAGCTCATCGACGACAGCCGGTAGCCGGGCAGAGGACCGGTGATGTGCAGCAGCTTCAGCGCTTCGATGAAGGCCGGAATGGAATCGACACGCGCGATGCCGAGCCGCTTCAGGAACGCGCCGGACGCCGCGTCTGAGCCGGCCAGCGACGCGGTATGGGAAACGGTCGCCTGCCGCGCCTGCTCGGAGCGGCCGACCTTCATGGCGATAACAGGCTTCTTCAGCTCGCGCGCCCGTGCCGCCAGCCTTTCGAAGCCGGCTACCGAATCGAAGGCCTCGATATGCAGGCCGAGCGCGGTGACGCGGTCGTCCTCGATCAGGCCGAGCGCCATTTCGGAAAGCCCGGTCTGCGCCTGGTTGCCGGCGGTCATCAGAAAGGCGATCGGCAGGCCACGCTTCTGCATCGTCATATTGATGGCGATGTTCGACGACTGGGTGATGATGGCAACGCCGCGACCGCCTTCTGGCAACCTGATGCCGCCATGCTGGTCGGGCCACAAAAGCGCGCCGTCGGCATAGTTGATCAGCCCATAGCAGTTCGGCCCGATGATTGGCATCCGGCCCGCCGCCGCGACCAGCTCGGCCTGCAGCCGCTCGCCGTCCTCGTCATAGGCCTCGGTTTCGAGGAAGCCGGCGGCGAAGCAGACCGCACCGCCGGCGCCGCGTTCGGCCAGCGCCTTGACCACTTCGATGGTCAAATGCCGGTTGACGCCGACAAAAGCGGCATCCGGCGCACCGGGCAATTCGGCCACCGAGCGATAGGCCTTGCGGCCGGCGACCTCGGCCTTGCTCGGATGCACCGGCCAGATCTCGCCGGCAAAGCCCATCTTGATCGATTGCGCGACGACGGCGGCGGCCTGCGCACCACCGAAGACGGCAATTGTCCGCGGGCGCAAAAGACGCTCAAGTTTGTGCATCGTCATCTTTTCGTTGGAGCATGATCTTTTCCAAAAACCGGATTCCACTTTTTGGGATCATGCTCTAGCCCCCGAACGGGCGCAGCAGCGCCCGCGAGATGATGTGGCGTTGGATTTCCGAGGTGCCTTCCCAGATGCGCTCGACGCGGGCGTCGCGCCAGATGCGCTCCAGCGGCAAATCGTCCATCAGCCCCATGCCGCCATGGATCTGGATCGCCTCGTCGGCGACGAAGGCAAGCATTTCGGTGGCCTTCAGCTTGGCCATGGCCATGTCCTGGTCGGTGACGGTGCCCTGATCGTACTTCCAGCCGGCTTCGAACACCATCAGGTCGGCGGCCTTCAACTCGGTCGCCATGTCGGCGAGCTTGAACGACACGCCCTGGAACTTGCCGATCGGCTGGCCGAACTGCTGGCGCTGCGCGGCGTATTCGATGGCGTGGCCAAGCGCCCGCTCGGCGCGGCCGAGGCAGGTGGCGCCGACCTGCAGGCGCGTTGCGCCGAGCCATGAATTGGCAACATCGAAGCCCTTGTGGATCTCGCCCAGAACCTGAGTGGCCGGCAAGCGGCAATCGTCGAATTCGAGGATGGCATTGGTGTAGCCGCGATGCGAGACGTTCCGGTAGCCGTCGCGCACAGTAAAGCCCTTGGTACCCTTGTCGACGAAGAAGGCGGTGATCTTCTTGCGTGTCCCACGCGAAGACTCTTCCTCGCCCGAGGCCATGAAGACGATCGCGAAATCGGCAATGTCGGCGTGGCTTATGAAATGCTTGGTGCCGTTCAGCACCCAGTCGTCGCCGTCTTGCACGGCGGTTGCCTTCATGCCGCGCAAATCGGAACCGGCGCCCGGCTCGGTCATCGCCAGGCAATCCCACTTCTCGCCGCGAATGCAGGGAAACAGATATTTCTCGCGCTGCTCCGGCGTGCCGGCGAGAAGGATGTTCGAAGGCCGCGCAACGCAAGTCCAATGCAGCGCGTAGTTGGCGCGGCCGAGCTCCTTCTCGTAAAGCAGCCAAGTCACCGTATCGAGCCCGGCGCCGCCGACATCGGCCGGCATGTTGGCGGCATAGAGGCCCGCTTCGATCGCCTTGGCCTTGATCTCCTCGATCAGCTCACGGCGCAGCACGCCGGTGCGCTCCACCTCGCGCTCATGCGGGTAAAGCTCGTTCTCGACGAAGGCCCGCGTCGTCTCGACGATGAGCTTCTGCTCCTCCGAAAGACCAAAATCCATGGTCTCAGCCTTTCTTCCTTTTCTTCGGCTTTTCAGCCTTGGCCTTTTCGGCCGCCTTGGAGGCGGTGGGCTTCTTGGCCGCAAGCTTGGCCAGCTGCCTGGTGTAGTCCTTATGCAAGGCGCCGGCACCCCAGCCTTTGCCTTTGTTCTGCTTCGACAGTGCCTCCATGATGGCGACCAGATTGTCGTCGCGGATCTTTTCGAGCTCGCGGATCGACAGACCGTGCGCCTGGTCGTCCGACTGGATCGCGATCAGCTCGACCAGCTCGTCATTGAACTCCGGCACATCCATCAGCTTGGTCCATGGCCATTTCAGGCACGGGCCGAACTGCGCCATGAAGTGGCGCATGCCGGCCTCGCCGCCGGCGACGCGATAGACCTGGAACATGCCCATCTGCGCCCAGCGCAGGCCGAAGCCATAGCGCATGATGTCGTCAAGCTCCTCGACCGTGCAGATTCCGTCCTTGACCAGCCACAGCGCCTCGCGCCAGGCCGCTTCGAGCAGGCGGTCGCCGACGAAGGCCTCGATCTCCTTGCGGATGACGACAGGTTTCATGCCGATCGAGGCATACATCTCCTTGGCGACCTCGATCGCCTCGGGAAAGGTCTGTTCGCCGCCGACGATCTCGACCAGCGGCAGGAGATAGACGGGGTTGAACGGATGGCCGACGACCAGCCGCTCCGGGTGCTTCTTCATCGCCACCTGCATGTCGGTCGGCTTGATGCCGGAGGTGGAGGAGCCGACAATGGCGTTGGCCGGCGCATAAAGGTCGATCTCGGCCAGCACGCGGTGCTTCAAGTCGAGCCGCTCCGGCACGCTTTCCTGGATGAGGTCGGCGTCGGCCACCGCCTCGGCGATCGTCTTGGCGAAGGTGAGCTTGCCCTCTTTCGGCAGGCCGCCGGGCAGCATCTGCTTGTAGGCGCGTCGCGCTCCCTTCATCACCTCGCCGACCTTGCGTGACGCCTCGGGGTCGGGATCGAAGATCGACACGTCGATGCCGTTGAGCAGCAGCCGCGCCACCCAGCCGGCGCCGATGACGCCGCCGCCGATGGCGGCCGCCTTGTTGATGATGCTCATGCGGAGGCTCCGGTTCTTGTGCTGGCTGTTGCGGGGTCGGTGAGGGCGACACGCTCGCCGGCACGGATCACGGACTCGTCATAGGCCTTGCGCGCGAACACTTCGAGCACGAAGGGCCGGAAGAAATCGATCGGCAATGTCTCGTAATCCGGGTCGAAGCTCGACTGGTCCCAGCGCTCGCAAAACTCATCGCAATCGTCGAAATACATGTGCCCGGCGAAACGGTCGCGGGCGTGCGGATTGCCGCCGAGGTGGTGGGCGTAATAGAGGCGCTGGAAATCGCCGTGCTTTTCCACCACCCAGGTGCATTGCTCGCGCACAAAAGGCTTCAGGATCGACGCCGCATACTCGTCGTGACTATAGGGTGCATAGATGTCGCCGATATCGTGCAGCAGCGCGCAGGCGATCCAGTCGGTGTCGGCGCCGTCGCGCCAGGCGCGTGTTGCCGCTTGCAGCGAATGGCCGAGCCGGGTGATCTTGTAGCCCGACAGCCCTTCGTCGAGCTGGACCAGCGCGTCGAGCAACCGCTCGCCGGTCTTTGCCGCATAGTCGATCTCGTGCTCGGTGAGGAAGGCGTAATCCTCGCGGTCGCCGTCCTTCATGGCGGTGAATTTCACGGTCTTCATCGGCGGCTCCTCCCAACCGGCTACCGGCTTTTCAAAGCGGTGCGCGCTTCGTCAGGTTCAGCTTTTTGCGCACCTCATCTGGGCCGATGACCCTGGCGCCCATATTCGACACGATGCTGACCGCCCGCTCGACCAGTTGCGCATTGGTCGCCAGCACGCCCTTGTCGAGCCAGAGATTATCCTCCAGTCCGACGCGGACATTGCCGCCGGCCAGCACCGCGGCCGCGACATAGGCCATCTGGTTGCGACCGATGGCAAAGGCCGACCAGTTCCAGGTCGACGGTACATTGTTGACCATGGCCATGAAGGTGTTGAGGTCGTCCGGCGCGCCCCACGGCACGCCCATGCACAATTGCACCAGCGCGTCCGGCTTCAGCACTTGTTCCTCGACCAATTGCTTGGCGAACCACAGATGCCCGGTGTCGAAAGCCTCGATCTCCGGCTTGACGCCGAGCGCCGTCATTATGCCGCCCATCGCGCGCAGCATGCCGGGCGAATTGGTCATGACATAGTCGGCCTCGGCGAAATTCATCGTGCCGCAGTCGAGCGTGCAGATTTCCGGCAGGCACTGGCGGACGTGCTCCATGCGGTTGCTGGCGCCGCCCATATCCGTGCCTTTTTCGTTCAGCGGCAGCGGCTTTTCCGGCGGGCCGAACACCATGTCGCCACCCATGCCGGCGGTCAGGTTCAAAACCACGTCGACGTCTGCCGCGCGGATGCGCTCCGTTACTTCGCGATAAAGATGCACGTCGCGCCTAGGCTTGCCGGTCTCGGGATCGCGCACATGGCAGTGGACGATCGCAGCCCCTGCCTTTGCTGCCTCGATGGCCGAATCGGCGATCTGCTTGGGCGATCGCGGCACATGCGGGCTACGGTCCTGCGAACTGCCGGACCCGGTCACGGCACAGGTAATGAAGACCTCACGGTTCATCGCAAGCGGCATCGGACTCTCTCCCAATAGAACGTAGGGCAAGAATGCCTGACTTGCCGGAAACTGTTTTGCGTTTTACGAAGATCGTGTGACGAAAAACGAAAAACCGACGATCTTTCGGGCTGAGCGTTTGCCGCTCAAGGTAACGCTGCTGGTATTCTCCGGCTCGTCGATCATGTGCGTCGCCTCGGCTGTCGATCCCTTGCGCGCCGCCAACCGCATTGCCGGTGAGACGCTGTTCGATTTCAGACTGGTCTCGGTCACAGGCGAGGCGCCGGTCACCACATGCGGCCTGCCGGTGGCGGTCAGCGGCCGCTTCGATGCGGCTGACGCAACCGATATGCTGGTCGTCGTCGCCGGCTTCGGCACGCAGAACTACGCCACATCGGCCCTGCTGTCCGGACTGCGCCGGGCGGCGCGCGCGGCACGCGCCTGCGGCGGCGTCGAGGCGGGAACGTGGCTGGTGGCGCGCGCGGGTTTGCTGGAAGGGCGCAGCGCCACCACCCACTGGGAGGACATGGAGGATTTTTCATCGGCCTTTCCCGGCATCGACGTGCGCCCCGACCGCTACGTCATCGACGGGCCGGTGTTCACCACAGGCGGCGCCTCGCCGACCTTCGACCTGATGCTGCATCTGATCCGCACGCGGCTCGGCATGGCGGTCGCGCTCGATGTCGCGAGCGTCTTCATCTACGACCAGGCGCGCGCCGCGACGGACGCCCAGCCGCTGGTCTCGCTCGGCCGTCTTGACGGCTACGATCCCAGGCTGGCGCAAGCCATCCGGCTGATGGAAGCGCATGTCGACCAGCCGCTGACCATCGCCGTGGTGGCCAAGCGCGCCGGGGTGACGGCACGGACGCTGGAAAGCATCTTTCGCAAGTCGATCGGCGAAACGCCCGGCGCTTATTACCTCAGGCTGCGCCTCGGCGCCGCGCGCCGGCTGGTGGTCGACACGCGCATCGCTATGGCGGACATTGCCGGGCGAACGGGGTTTTCGTCCGCCGCGGCATTTTCCAGAGCGTTTTCAAGAGCGTTCGGCGAAGCGCCGGTCAGGCTGCGCCAGAGATAGTGGGGATCAGGCAGCGTCCTGGCGGTCGCTGTTGCCGTCGATCTGCGAGCGCATCTGTCTCGCAAGATGGGTCTCGAAGCGGCTGGCGACCGCGCGATCCCATTCGTTTGCACTCAGCGCACCTTGCTTCGGGTGCGGCAGCGCCATCAGCCGGTCGATGATCGATCCGGCCTCGCCAGATGAGAGCAGGGCGTCGATTTCGCGTTCGTGCTGCATATCGTTTCGCCTCCTTCTTTCTGATTCCCGCCACGAACCACACTATAGGAGGTTCGTGACGGCTGTTTGAAGGCAAGAGCGAGGCGATTGATGGGCGATGCCGGGCAAAGTTTTGTCCGCCGCCGCCCATCTTGGGCACGATCGTTCCGGCAGGTCAGGCAGTGCTTCAGCCAAGCCGCATCGACAGTTCAACATCCTCGCCGAACGGCGTGGACATGTAGCCACTCCCGGTCGAGCGCACCCGCTCGAGGTATTCGGGGCAAAGATCGGCGTTGTCGGCAACGACGAAGGCGCCCGCCCTGAGGCGGTTCTCAACCAGACTCAAGATCTCGGGATAGAGCGCTTTGGCGCCGTCGAGCAGAAGCAGGTCGACGGTTTCGGGAAGATCGACGCTTAATGTTTGCAGCGCGTCTCCTTCGCGGATTTCCACCATGTCAATGAGACCGCCTGCTGTCAGATTACTCCTCGCGCGCGCCACCTTGGACGGCTCGAACTCGCTGGTGATCAGGCGGCCGCCGCCATTGTCCCGCAAGGCTGCGGCAAGGTGCAGGGTCGAAATGCCGAACGAGGTTCCAAATTCAACGATCGTCCTGGCGCCGCTGCCTCGTGCCAGCATGTAGAGCAGCGTGCCGGTCTCTCGCGAGACGGGAAGCCAGAGGTCCCTTAGCCGCCCATAGAAATCGAGGTATTCGGTCTTGCTCCGAATGAGGCGGCTCCGCTCCTCGGCGGAGAGCTCCGCCACTGCAGGGCTCGTTGCCGCAGCGGCTTCCTCGAACAGGCGGTCCAGCAGGGGCGCGAGCGGCTTTGTCGTCAGTGTGGTCATATCGGTCTCCAGTCGGAATGGAATGCGTTCTTGTGCGGCATTCAAAATACGACTAATCATTCGCATTCACTAATCGCATTGGCGCGCCTCTCAATGAGCGATCACCGAAGTCCGCGGATTTCCTCGCGAAAACAGCCCAAGCAGGCCCGCTCGGCAGAGCTCGTCGCTGCGATTTTGCAGGCTGCTGTTCAGGTTTTGGCGAAAGAAGGCGCGCAGCGCTTCACCACGGCGCGGGTGGCCGAGAAGGCCGGTGTCAGTGTCGGATCGCTGTATCAGTATTTTCCGAACAAGGCGGCGATCCTGTTCCGGCTCCAGAGCGACGAATGGCGGCAGACGACCGGTTTGCTGCGCGACATCCTCGAGGATGTCAGAAAACTGCCACTTGAAAGGCTGCGCGGCCTGGTCCACGCCTTCCTTCGCTCGGAGTGTGACGAGGCCGCGGTGCGTGTGGCGCTCGACGACGCCGCGCCGCTTTACCGCGACGCGCCCGAGGCGCAGGTGGCAAGGGCGTCCGGAGACCGCACCATCCAGCTCTTCATGCAGGAGGCGATGCCCAACACCGCGCAAGTGACTCGCGAATTGGCCGGCGACCTGGTCATGACGACGCTGAGCACGGTGGGGAAGCAGTTCTCGGAGGCGCCCCGAACCTCCGCGGAGATCGAAGCCTACGCCGACGCCATGGCCGACATGTTCTGCGCCTACCTGAGAGGCCTCGATCATGGCTAAGCCAAGCGCCAGACCCGGTCAGCGGACAGGCCGTGCAAGTTTTGCGCGGGGCAAACCTTGTCGTCGGTTTCAGCCCCGCGGAAAGTCAATGCAGCCGCGAATCCGTACGCCTCAGACGTACCGGTTGACGATGTTCTCGAGCAATTCCTGGCGGCCGGATCTGGGCTGCGGCTCGATCTTCTCCTTGACGACGCGCGTAGCGATCTCCTCGAGCGTGCGCTCGCCGGCAAGCATCGCCTTGGCCTCGGCCGCATCCCAGCCGGCATAGCGCTCGGCGAGCGGGGCGGACAGCGCCTTGTCCTCGACCATGCGCGCTGCCGCCTTGAGGCCGCGCGCGCAGCAATCCATGCCGCCGATATGGCCGATCAGCAGATCCTGCGGATCGAGCGACTGGCGCCTGAGCTTGGCGTCGAAATTGGTGCCGCCGGTCTTGAAGCCGCCTGCCTGCAGCACCTGGTAGTAGGCGAGAGCCATCTCCGGCACATTGTTTGGGAACTGGTCGGTATCCCAGCCCGATTGGTAGTCGTTGCGGTTCATGTCGATCGAGCCGAAGATGCCCAGCGCATTGGCCAGCGCCAGTTCATGCTCGAACGAATGGCCGGCCAGGATGGCGTGGCCCTGCTCGATGTTGAGCTTGACCTCTTTCTCCAGTCCGAAACGCTTGAGGAAGCCATAGACGGTGGCGACGTCGTAATCATACTGGTGCTTGGTCGGCTCCTGCGGCTTCGGCTCGATCAGGATGGTGCCTTCGAAGCCGATCCTGTGCTTGTAGTCGACGACCAGGTTGAGGAAACGGCCGGCCTGTTCCTGCTCGCGCCCAAGGTCGGTGTTGAGCAGCGTCTCATAGCCCTCGCGGCCGCCCCACAACACGTAGTTCTCGCCGTTCAGCCGCTTGGTGACGTCGATGCAGTGTTTCACCGTCGCCGCCGAATAGGCAAAGACATCTGGATCGGGATTGGTGGCGGCGCCCGACATGAAGCGGCGGTTGGAGAACAGGTTGGCCGTGCCCCACAACAGTTTGACGCTGGTCTGCTTCATCTTTTCCGAGAAATAATCGGCGATCTCGTCGAGCCGCGCCGCACTTTCGGAAAAGTCCCGGCCCTCCGGCCGCACATCGGCATCGTGGAAGCAGAAATAAGGCGCGCCCAGCAGCGAAAACATCTCGAAGGCGACGTCGGCCTTGAGCTTGGCCAGCTCCATCGTGTCGGTACCGCCGGCCTTGGGGAACCACGGCCGGTCAAACGTCTGGCCGCCGAACGGATCGCCGCCCGGCCAGGCAAAGGAATGCCAATAGGCGACGGCAAAGCGCAGATGGTCTTCGAGCCGCTTGCCGGCGACAATCTCGTCGGGATTGTAGAACCGGTAGGCCAGCGGATTGGTCGAATCCGGTCCCTCGTATTTGATCTGCTGGATGTCGCCGAAAAAACCGCTGGTCATGTTCTTTTCCTCTCGCATGGTTCGGCCTGATTACCTCAGGCGTAATTGGTTTCGCGCTGGCGCTGGGTGAAAAGGCTCATGTCAAAGCCACTCAACGAAGGAGACAGACCATGACCGACCTCAACACCATTGCCGAAAACTACATCGCCGCCTGGAACGAGAGCGACGCCGCGCGCAGGAAGGCCTTGCTCGAGGCGGCTTTCACCGAGGACGTCGGCTATCGCGATCCGATCATGCAGGGCGACGGCCATGACGGCATCGCCGCGCTGATCGAAGGCGTGCAGCAGCGCTTTGCCGGCTTCAGGTTCTCGCTGAAAGGCAAGCCGGACGGCTTTGCCGATACCATCCGCTTCTCGTGGAATCTCGGGCCGGACGGCACTGAGTCCGTCATCGAAGGCACCGATATCGGCGTCATCGAGAATGGCCGGCTGAAAAGCATCACCGGCTTTCTCGACAAGGTCCCGGCGCAGTGAGGCCTTCTCGGCGGGCCGCGGCGAGGGCGGGAATCCGCTCACGCCGTGGCGCTCCTGATCGCCGGATAAAGCGCCCGGTAGCGCTGATAAGCATCCGCATAGGCATCGCCGAGGGCGGCGACCGGCTCGACCGTGGTGTCTGTCGCCGGCGCCGTGCACGCGGCGCGCGGATCGGCACCGGTCGCCGCGATCAGGCCAAGCCGGGCCGCACCGAAGGCGGCGCCGAAATCGCCGTCGGCTGGAATATCGACGGGCAGGCCAAGCGCTGTCGCGATGGCCTTCAGCCAGTAGCGCGAACGCGAGCCGCCGCCGATCGCCGTTACCCGGGTCAGCGTCGTGCCGGCTTTGGCCAGCGCGTCGAGGCTGTCGCGGAAGGCGAAGGCGACGCCTTCGAGCACGGCCTGGGTCAGCGCCACGCGGCCAGACTCGTGGGCAAGCCCGGTAAACGCGCCACGAATGGCCGAATCATTGTACGGCGTCCGTTCCCCTGAGAGATAGGGCAAAAACGAGACGCCAGTCGGCGCCTGCAGCACATCGCCGAGTTCGGCGGTCAACTCGCCGGCGCTTTTTCCAGCGATCCCCGACAGCCAGTTGAGTGAATCGGTTGCCGACAGGATGACGCCCATCTGGTGCCAGGTGCCGGGCAGTGCGTGGCAGAATGTGTGCACCGCGCTTTCCGGATTGGGCAGATAGGAGGCATTGGCGGCAAAAAGCACGCCCGACGTGCCGAGCGAGACGAAAGCCTGGCCGGCGCCGACCGTGCCCATGCCGCAGGCCGAGGCCGCGTTATCGCCGGCGCCGCCGGCGATCGGGATACCCGCCTGCATGCCCCATTTCGCAGCCAATTCGCTGCGCAAGGCACCGGCCTTTGCCGTGCCTTCGACCAATGACGGCATCTGCCTTTCGTCGAGCGAGGTGGCGGCGAGCAGTTCGGCCGACCAGGCTCGTCTGCCGACATCGAGCCACGACGTGCCGGCCGAATCCGACATTTCCGAAATATGCTCGCCGGCGAGCCAGAGCCGCAAAAAGTCCTTCGGCAGCAGGACCTTTGCCACCTTGGCGAAAACAGCCGGTTCGTTGTTCTTAACCCAGGCGAGCTTCGGTGCGGTGAAACCGGGAAAGACGATGTTGCCGGTCAGCTTGCGAAAGCGCGGGTCGGCATCGAGCGCGGCCGCCTCGGCGTGGCTGCGTGTGTCGTTCCACAGAATGCAGGGGCGCAGCACCTGGTCGGCGGCATCGAGCAGGGTGGCGCCATGCATATGGCCGGAAAGGCCGATGCCTTTGACCGCCGCGAGTTCCTTCGCATGCGTGCCTTTCAGCTCGGCGATCGCGGCTTCGCAGGCGCCGATCCAGTCGGCAGGGTTCTGTTCGGACCAGCCGGGATGCGGGCGCGACACGTCGAGCGGCGCATGGCCGGAACCGACGATGCTCTGCCTTGCATCGATCAGCAGCGCCTTGACGCCCGACGTGCCGAGATCGAGGCCGAGATACATGTTTCCTCCTCCCATGTCCGTCATGCCTGGCGGCGACGGTCTTCCTTGCTTCCCCGCCCAGTCCTGCGACACGGGCGGCGAAGATATCCCGGCAATCGTGCCGCCGGAAACGCACCCCGGTCAACACGCGAAGATTTTTTCGACACTCGAAAAAATCTGGCCGGGGCAGTTTTTAAGGCAAGATTTAGTCTTGGTCAATTCGCCGCGAGAGCGGTTGCGCGCCGTGAAAACAGTGCCGACAACGGGCTGTCCGGCCGTGCCAGCGCGCGTTCCGCCGCAAGCGCCCTCGCCAGCGCGCCATCACCGGAACGCAAGGCCGCCTCGATCAGCGTCAGGTCGATGACGTCGCGTTGGGCGTGGCTGCCGCCGAAGCGATGGGCGATTGCCCGGATCGGCCGGATCAGGCGTATCGTCTCGGCATGATTGCCCTCGCCGAATGCCTTGATGGCGAGCGTCAGGGGATGGCCGACATCCCGGGTGAAAGCAGCGTTGTCGTCTTTACCCTGCATCGCCTCGCGCTGCGCCTCGAGCAAGCCGCGGGCCGGCGCGTCGAGGCCGGCGCCGACGAACGCCATCATCGCGTGGGCGTCGTTGAAGGCATAATGGCCGGCGCTGGCCTTGGGCAACCAGTTGGCGGCGAGCGCAGTCCAGCGCTCGCCGACATCGACGCCGCCGAGATGCAGCCGCCACAGAATCGCCGAGGCATCGACCATGTTGAGCGCCAGCGTCGAGCGCTCGCCATAGATGGGCCCGTCGTAGAGCGCCAGCACCTCGTCGGTCTCGCCGAGATCATAATGGAACAGCGCCAGATGCCACCAATTGTGCACCTGCAGGAAGCTTTCCCGCGTCCACGCTTCAGGATTGGCGCGCATCCACAGAATGCCGTCCTTCTGCCGGCTCTGCATCTCCATGACATGGGCCACCGCATGCTGGGCCCAGCCGTCGCGCGGCTCGAGATCGACCGCCGTGCGGCCAAGCCTTTCGGCACGCGCGTAGTCGCCCATTTCCTCCAGCCCAAAGGCCTGCATGCCGAGTATGGCGTGGTAGCCCGGCATGCCACTCTGCCAGGACGGCAGCGCGCGGCCGATGCGGTCGCGCAGCATACGGGCATTGCCGGTGAAGAAGTCGATCTGGTGGCCGGTCTGCAGCGCCAGCGCATCGAGCGGAAACTCGATGGCGATGTCCTCCAGCACGCGGGCGGCCTCGTGCCAGTGTCCGTCCGCAAGGTACCCAAGGGCGGCGACATGCGCCTGCTCGCGTGTCGTCGCGGCAAGCGGCAGCGCTGCCTCGTGACATGCCTTGGCCACCGCCGTCGCCTCTCGCTCGGTGGCGAGGCCAAAGAGATAACCCTTGAACACATGCGCCATGACGAAGCCGGGATCGTCGGCGATTGCCCGGTCAATGGAACCGACCGGATCGCCGATGAAGCACTGCAATTCGCGCACAGCCCGGCTGTAGGACGAGAGCCCGGCCTCCGTCGCGCCGGACAGTGTCAAGCCGAATGCATCGCTGACCGCCATGGTCTGTCCTCAGTTGCCCGATCGCATCGCCACCGTCGCGATCCCGGCGCCGACCAGCAGCGTGCCGCCGGTGCGATTGAAGATGCGGATCGCCTTCGAGTTGCGCACCACGTTGCGCGCTCTTGCCGCGATCAGCGCGTAGCCGAAGGCATTGGCGAAGGCGAGCGTCAGGAAGGTCGTCTCGAAAATCAGCATCTGTGTCCAGAAATCCGCGTGCCGGTCGAGGAACTGCGGCAGGAAGGCGACGAAGAAGGTGATGCTTTTCGGATTGAGCGCGGTGACCAGCCAGGCATGCGCCGTCATCTTGGCCGAAGACACCGCATCGGTGCGCGGTTCGGCCCGGAGCGCGCCGCCGGCGCGAAACAGCTTGATGCCGAGATAGATCAGATAGAAGGCGCCGATCACCTTCAGCACCGTGAATACGGTGGCCGACGCCGCCAGCAGCGCGCCGATGCCCAGCATCGACAGTGTCATCGCGGTGAGGTCGCCGAGCGCCACGCCGACTGCCATCGGCAGCGCGGTGCGCCAGCCCTGGCCGAGCGCATAGGACACCACCAGCAGGATGGTCGGGCCCGGGATGACCAGAAGGATTGCCGAGGCGGCGGCAAACGCGGCCCAGTTTTCGAAAGACATTTTCTCCTCCTTGAGCTCAAAGAAGAGGATAAATCCTTGGCCTCGTGAAGATGTAAAGAGGCAAAAATCGAAAAAGCCCCTCGTTAACGCCAGGCGGCCGGCCTTCACGCTTTTTCAACCATGATTGGTGAAAATGCCTGCTATCTGGCCGGACCGTGTTTCCCGCCGATAGCGTAGGGTTTGGGTAAATGCGTGAGTTGCCGCAAGGTCTGTCGCTGCCGCACACCGGCGACGCAATCGAAACCGAAATACAG
The DNA here is from genome assembly GCF_055811175.1 of Mesorhizobium sp. WSM4828. NCBI lineage: Bacteria > Pseudomonadati > Pseudomonadota > Alphaproteobacteria > Hyphomicrobiales > Phyllobacteriaceae > Mesorhizobium > Mesorhizobium sp. WSM4828. The sequence continues at coordinate 137,123 of NZ_JBVVQK010000009.1, forward strand.
CTTTCCCGCCGCACGGTGCTGTCCGGCGCCGGTGCGCTGGCGCTGCTCGGCGTTACCGGCTGCAGCCAGACTCTGGATCTGCCGTCGCTCCAGCTCGACGATGTCACCACCGGCTCGATCCGGCCGGTCCGTCCGAGCATCAGCGTCGACAAGAATATCACCAGCCCCGACGTGATGTACGCTTCGCTCACCGACGGTGGCTTCAACGTGCCGGAAGTGCCCTATCTCAAGGTCAAGCCGGAGTTCCGCCGCCAGATCGTCGTCGATCCGACCGGCGAGCAACCCGGCACGATCGTCGTTCACTCGCAGGAGCGGCTGCTCTATCTGGTGCAGCCCGGCGGCGAGGCGATCCGTTACGGCGTCGGCATCGGCAAGGACGGATTCCGCTGGTCGGGCCGCGCCAACATCCAGTACGGCAAGGAATGGCCGGTCTGGACCCCGCCGCCCGAGATGATCGCCCGCAGGCCGGAACTGGTGAAATGGCAAGGCGGACAGCCGGGCGGCCTCGACAATCCGCTCGGCGCGCGTGCCCTCTACATCTATCAGAACGGCAGCGACACCGGCTATCGCATCCACGGCTCGCCCGAATGGTGGAGCATCGGCCAGGCGATGTCGTCGGGCTGCGTGCGCCTGATCAACCAGGACATCATCGATCTCTACAGCCGCGTCTCCAAGAAGAATCCGGTCGTCGTCGTCTGAACGGCGGCTTCGCTTTCAGTGATCACTCTGCCGTTGCGCGATGCCGCAAGACAGGCGAATGTGCCTGCGATTTTCATCGCCCGGGAGACGTGAACAATGACCGGAACTTTTGTGATCGCGCAAGGCGGCGGCCCGACCGCCGTCATCAACCAGACCGTGGTGGGCGCCACGCTCGAATTCCGCAAGCGGCATCCCGGCGCCAAGGTCCTTGGCTCCATCCACGGCGTGCGCGGCATTCGTGACGGTAATTACGTCGATCTTTCCGCCATCCCCGAGGACCGCCTGCGGCTGATCGCGGCGACACCGAGCGCCGCGCTTGGTTCGACGCGCGACAAGCCGGATGCCGCCTATTGCGACCTCATCCTCAACGGCTTGAAGAAAGCCGGCGCCGACGCCTTCATCTATATCGGCGGCAACGACACCTCGGGCACGCAGCAGATCCTGACCGACGCCGCGGGCGGCAAGATCGCCTTCGTGCACGCGCCGAAAACCATCGACAACGATCTCGAGGAGAACGATCACACGCCCGGCTTCATGTCGGCGGCCGAGTTCGTCGCCGGGGCATTCCTGTCGGTCGATCTCGATTTCCGCGCTCTGCCGGGCATCTATGTCGGCATCGTCATGGGGCGGCATGCCGGCTTCCTGACGGCCGCATCCGCGGCCTGGCAGCTCGACCAGGACAGCGGTCCGCATCTCGTCTACGTGCCGGAGCGGCCGTTCTCGGCGGCCGGTTTCATCGACGACGTGCGCGCCACGCTCGACCGCCACAAGCGCTGCATCGTTGCCGTCTCCGAAGGCGTCAGCACCGCCGACGGCAAGGCGCTGGTCGAAAGCCTGGTGCCGCCGGAAAGGCTGGAGCGCGACCAGCACGGCAACGTCAAGCTGTCGGGCAGCGACCTGCCGGCAGCCTTGGAGCGCGCGCTCGCCGAAGGGCTGCCGGGCAAGCGGGCGCGCGTCGATGCGCTCGGCTATATGCCGCGCGGCTATGTCGGCGCCATCAGCGCGGTGGACGCGCAGGAGGCCTTCGACGCCGGCGCCTTCGCGGTCACGGTGGCCGAAGAGGGCGGCGGTTCGGTGGCGCTGCAATATGACGGCAAGAAAACCGTGCTGAAGAAGGTGCCGCTGAAGAACGTCGCCGGCAAGACGCGCCATATGCCGGATGATTTCATGCTGCCCGATATCAACCGGCTGTCCGACGCGGGCATGGCCTATCTGAAGCGGCTGGTCCCGCAAAAGTACAAGGTCGGCAAGCCGTTCGTCTGATGCCGGCCTTGATCTGATGGACAGCTGGTTCAGCAAAACCATCGTCGACGCCAAGACGACGATGCTGACCGAGCCCTTCGTGCATGATTTCGTGCGCGCCAACATCTGGCATTTGCGCGGCCGCGATGTCGACCTGCTGGTCGACACCGGCATGGGGATCTGCCCGCTGGCGCCGCAGATCGACACGCCATCCGGCAAGCCGCTGCTCGTCGTCGCCACGCACATCCATCTCGACCATGTCGGCTCGCTGCACGAGTTTCCGTTGCGAGCAGGGCCGAGCCACAGCGCCGCGCAGTTCGACAGCATGGATGAGGCGGTGACCTACGCCTACATGTTCCACGATCTGGAAGGCGCCGTCTCCAGGCTGCCGGCAAAGGGCTGGAAGGCGGCCGACTACAGGATTCCACCGGCGGCGCTAACCCGAACGCTGGACGAGGGCGATGTGGTTGATCTTGGCGACCGGCAATTGCGCGTCCTGCATCTGCCCGGCCACTCTCCGGATTCGATCGCGCTGTTCGACGAGGCAGACGGCCTGTTCTTCGCCGGCGACGCCATCTACGACGCCATGCTGATCGACGACCTGCCGGATTCCGATCGCGCCGCCTACCGCCGCACGATGCAACGCCTGCTCGAGCTGCCGATCCGCATCGGCCACGGCGGTCATGGACCGAGCTTCGACGGCAGGCGGATGCGCGAGATCGCCACCGCCTATCTCCGCCGGACCGACGGGACAGCGGCATAGCAAGCCTTAGCGGGGCAGTGAGGCGGCGGCGGCGAACCTGAAGGGATTTGTCTTGGGCAGCTATTTTGTTCTTGCTTTGTGCCGGCAGCTATGCTGCTAATCTGGATATGGTGATCATTCGCCCCAACGACCCGCCGCGAGGCGGGTTTTTGGTTTAGGGCTTCGGCGCCAACGCGCAAGGCGGCTGCCAGCCGGAAATTAAATCTTCGTAATATTATCTGGAAACCACGATCGGCGCCCTAGATGCGGGGCTGTCGATCCGGTCGGCTGCCGTGACAGGCGAGACAGGCAAGGCCGACGACCGACACGCCGGTGAATCGTTCCGGTGACGGAACGTTGCGGCGCTCCACAATCTCTCGCCCGGACAACGGCCATGTCACCAATCCAGACCCTTCGCAGACATCGCGTCGCCGCTCTGCTGGGCGCCGCGCTGATCGTCAGCCCCTTCGCCCTGCCTCTCGCTCCCAGGCTGAATGCTGTCCTGGCGGCAACAGTGACCCCTCCGGTCACCGGCATGACGGCGCCGAGCGGCTCGTTCGCGCCGGTCGTGGCGGCCGACAAACCGGCGGTGGTGACCATCACGACGGTCATGAAAGCTCAACAGCCGGACACCATGAGCGACGCCTCTCCCTTTGGCGGAGCTCGCCTTTCGACGATTATTTCCGCCATTTCTTCGATGACCAGGGGCAGCCCGCCCCCAAGACACCGCCGGAGCAGGCGCCGCGCACCGAGGCTCTCGGTTCGGGCTTCATCGTCGGCGACGACGGCACAATCGTCACCAACAATCACGTCGTCGACGGCGCCCAGTCGATCAAGGTGACGCTCGACGACGGCACCGAGCTTCCCGCCAAATTGATCGGCCATGACGCCAAGAACGATCTTGCCGTGCTCAGGGTCAAGTCCGGCAAGCCCTTGCCGACCGTCAAATGGGGCGATTCCGACAAGCTCATGCCGGGCGACCAGGTGCTCGCTTTCGGCAATCCTTTCGGCCTTGGCACCACGGTCACGGCCGGCATCGTTTCGGCGCGCGGCCGCGACCTGCATAGCGGGCCGTTTGACGACTTCATCCAGATCGACGCGCCGATCAACCGGGGCAATTCCGGCGGCCCGCTGACGGATGTGAACGGCAATGTCGTCGGCATCAACACGGCGATCTTTTCGCCGAATGGCGGCAGCGTCGGCGTCGGCTTCGCCATTCCCTCCGACCAGGCGCAAAAGGTCGTCGCCAAACTGATGAAGGGCGGCTCCATCCAGTACGGCTATCTCGGCGTCCAGATCCAGCCGGTGACGCCTGACATGGCGAGCGCCATCGGCCTCGACCACCCCGCCGGCGTGCTGGTCGCGCAGGTCAGCGACGGATCGCCGGCCGCCAAGGCCGGCATCGAGACCGGCGACGTCATCACCAGCTTCGCCGGCCAGGACATAAAGGATCCAAGGGACCTGTCGCGCGCCGTCGCCGAAATTGCGCCCGGTACGAGGGAAACCCTCAATGTCTGGCGCAAGGGGCAAAGCCTGCAGATCTCCGTCGAGGTCGGGCGCAACGAGGACGACATGACGACGGGATCGGTGACCGGCGATCAGGGTCAGCCGTCGACGGGGCAGGGCCTTCGCGCACCGGCGCTCGGCCTCGGCCTGACGGATGTCACCCCGGATGTTCGCCAGGCAATGAACCTGGCCGGCAACCAGCACGGCGCGCTGGTCGAGCGCGTCGACCCGAACAAGGCGGCATCGGCTTCCGGCATCCAGCCCGGCGACATCATCGTCGCCGTCGACCAGCATCCGGTGAGGAGCGCCAGGCAGGCTAACCAGGCGATTGTGCAGGCTGCCAAATCCGGCAGGAAATCGGTGCTGCTGCTTGTCGAGCGCGGCGACGCCCAGATGTTTGTCGCCGTCCCCTTCGCCAGTGGCTGAAGCGGGCGCCGCGCTGCCAAGATCGATGTAGAGCATTGCCGCCAGGCCGGAGCCAAGATTTCGGTTGCCCGCGCGCGCGTCTTCGAGAAAACTGACAAAGGTCGACTGGACCCTGCGCAAACGGATATTCTCGATGGTTACCCGAGGCTTCTCTTCCGGACGAAAGCCGCCGACGGATACGGATGCACGTATCCCGCCGGGGCAATATCTCGAGCAAGGTTTCCCGGTCCTGTCGGCCGGCCCGACGCCGCATGTGCGCACCGAGGATTGGTCGTTCACGCTTAAGCACGGGCCGCGGCCGATCAAGAAGTGGAACTGGGCCGAGTTCAACGCGCTGCCCTTGACCAAGATGACGCGCGACATCCATTGCGTCACCGCATGGACCAAGTTCGACACGGCTTGGCAGGGCGTGCTGGTCGACGACATCCTTGCCGACGCCGGCATCGAGCCGCCCACCGCCTTCACGCTGGCGCTGGGTTTCGACGGCTATTCCACCAACGTGCCGACGAAGGATCTTACCGGCGGCAAGGCGATGGTGGCGCTGCTTTACGAGGGCAGGCCGATCACGCCTGACCATGGCGGCCCGGCGCGGCTGCTCGTTCCGCATCTCTATTTCTGGAAATCGGCCAAATGGCTGAACGGGCTGCAGTTCACCGAGCGTGACGAGCCGGGTTTCTGGGAATTGCGAGGCTATCATATCTATGGCGACCCGTGGCGCGAGCAGCGCTACACGAACGATCCATGAGCGACGCACCGGCGGCGCAGTCGCCCTGGCAGACGGTCACCATCACCCGCATCCAAAAGCGCACGCCACGCGTCACCAGCTTTTTCCTGCAGCCGTCGCGGCCCTTCGTCTACCGTGCCGGGCAGCATGTCGATGTCAGGCTGACGGCGCCGGACGGCTATCAGGCGCGCCGCTCCTATTCCATCGCCTCGGCACCGGAGACCGGCGAGACCATCGAACTGGCAATTGAAAAACTCGAGGACGGCGAGGTCTCGCCGTTCTTTCACGAGATCGCGGCGGTGGGCGACGAGGTCGAGTTGCGCGGGCCGCTCGGCGGCCATTTCGTCTGGTCCGACGACGATGGCGGACCGCTCCTGCTCGTCGGCGGTGGGTCGGGCGTGGTGCCGCTGATGTCGATGGTCCGTCACCGGGCGATGCGGGGATCGCTGGTCGCCGCCGCCCTGGTGTTTTCGGCGCGGGTTTGGGACGAGGTGATCTTTCGCGACGAGTTGATCGACCTCGCCGAGCGCCGGGATGGCTTCGACCTGGTGCTGACGCTGACGCGCGAGCCGGCCCGCCGTCCGGCGGATTATGCGCGGCGGATCGACGCCGCGATGATGGTGCAAGCCATGACTAGGCTGCCCGCGCCACCGAAGCTCGCCTTTGTCTGCGGCTCGAACGCATTCGTGACGGCCGCCGCCGAGGCACTGATCGATGCCGGCGTGCCTGCGGCTCTCATCCGCACCGAACGTTACGGGGTCTGACCCGTTTCTGCTTGCCCGGTTGCTGCCTTCGCTGCCGGCATAAACGGGCCGAAAGCCGGCAGAACGGCGAGGCCGCATTTGGCTGAAATGGTTAACGATTCGACAAACAAACCCGGTTGCGACTTTTATCGGTTTAAAAAATCGAACCGAACGGTTCGTTTCTGTTGACAATGCGTGCAGGACGCTGTGAACGCTGCCTCCCCAAGTCACTTTGCAGCCAGACCGATACTATGGGCTATCTACTTCATATTTATGAATAAAATTGTGGCAAAGGGAATCCCTGGCACAATTTCAAGGTGTAGATTCTTGGTCCACACCAAACAACTTCGTGATTGGAAACTGGCCATTGGCTTTCCCACATCGGGGCTGTCCGGACGACGCGAATTCCTCCCAAGACACGCCGCTAGACGGACGGAAAACTAAGATACTGGAGTACTAAAATGAAAAAGATCGCTCTTGCCGCCGTCGCCGTTTTGGCCATCACCGGCAGCGCCTTCGCTGGCAGCGACAACTTTGGTTCCAAGGCTGCGAACCAGCCTGTCGCTTCGGTCGACAGCTCGTATACGGCTTCCATTCAGAAGCCGGCTCATGCTGACGAGCAGCCTGTCCAGGGCGCCGACCGTAACCTCTTCGGCAACAACTAACAGCCGATCCCAACATCAGGGCGGCGGGCATATCCGCCGTCCGGGGATTTGAAAAATTCAGGAGTATTAAGATGAAAAAGATCGTTCTTGCTGCCGCCGCCGTTTTGGCCATCACCGGCAGCGCTTTCGCCGCTAGCGACAATTATGGTTCGAACGGCGCGAAGCAGCCTGCGCCTTCCGTCGATAGTTCGTACACGGCTTCCGTCAAGACGTCGGACCATACTGAAAAGCAGCCGGTCGTCGAGGGCGCCGACCGCAACCTCTTCGGCAACAACTAACAGCCGATCCCACCATCAAGGCGGCGGCATGCCCGCCGCCTGGATCCGAGAAATCCAGGAGTACCCAAAATGAAAAAGATTGTTCTTGCTGCCGCCGCCCTCTTGATTGCCGCCGGCAGTGCTTATGCCCGCAACGACAATGTTGGCGGGACCGACATCAACAAGCAGTCGACCGCCAATGTCGACAACACGCAGACGTATTCGGTGCGTGACAGCAACTCGCCGATCTACAAGCTGCTGAATTCGTCTGGCGATGTACCCAAGTCCGCGCCTCAGGGCGCCGACCGCAACCTCTTCGGCAATAACTAACAGCCGAACTGGAATTCCAGACAAGAGGGGGGGGGGGGGGGGGGCCCCCGGGTTTTTTTTTTTTTTTAAAAAAAAAAACCAGGACACACCCCGCGGGTGGGGGGGGGGTGGGGGGGGAGGAGGGCCCGGCGGCGG